>CAZRES010000001.1:0-88311 GCA_964598885.1 uncultured Desulfobacteraceae bacterium
TTATTCCCATGCTCATGGGGTTCGGATGCAGTGTGCCGGCCATCATGGCGGCCCGGACCCTGGAAAGCCGCAAGGATCGCATCCTGACTATTTTGATTACGCCCTTTATGTCCTGTTCCGCGCGGCTGCCGGTCTATATTGTTCTGGCGGGCACGTTTTTCGCCGCTTATGCGGGCACCGTGATTTTCGCCATCTATCTGCTCGGGGTCGTCGCGGCCATTGCGTCCGGCCGCCTTTTTCGCTCGCTGCTTTTACGCGGCGAGGACGCGCCCTTTGTCATGGAACTGCCGCCCTATCGGGTTCCGGTGGTGCGCAGTCTTCTGATTCATATGTGGGACCGGAGCAAGATGTTTCTTAAAAAAATGGGCGGCATCATTCTGATCGGTTCCATTGTCATCTGGTTTTTATCATCGTTTCCGCGACAGGTTGATTTTGAGCGCGATTATGGCGCGGAGCTGTCCGCCATTGAGCATTCCATCAACGTTAAAAGTGAAGGCGCAGAGGATGTTTCGGCTGATGATGGGTCCACCGAAGAGCTGAAAGACAGGATGGGAGAAATCAAACAGGCCAGGGAAAAAGAACGAGCCGAAAAATCCTACATCGGGCGTATCGGTAAATTTGTTGAACCGGTTTTCAGGCCCATCGGCATTGACTGGCGCGGCAGCGTGGCGCTTTTGACAGGATTTGTGGCCAAGGAAATTGTGGTTTCCACCATGGGCGTCCTCTATGCCGTAGATGACGAGAAGGAATCCGAAGCTCTTCGGGCCGCTTTGCGATCATCGGATATGACCCCCATGGCGGCGCTGGCCATGATGGTGTTCGTGCTGCTGTATATCCCCTGTCTGGCCACCGTGGTCGCCGTCAACAGGGAAACGGGTTCGGTGAAATGGATGCTGTTTAATATCGTCTACAGCACCACCATTGCCTGGCTGGCGGCTTTCATTGTGTTTCAGGGCGGCACGGCCCTTGGGTTCTCATAAGACGGTCTGTTGGAGACGATGGAGCAAACCAATTTGCGACCGGATGACCATGAACGCAGATTTCATAACGGCAAGTTCAGGGCCGGCACTACCGTTGCGGCGTTTTTTTGGCCGGCGGGTTTTTCTATGAGGCCCCATTCCTGGGGAACCAGGGAATAAAAGCGCTGGTTTTCTGGATATAGGCCCGGTACTCAGGGTTGTCGGCAAATTGGGTTTCCTCCATGAGCGTCACACCGGTAAGGCGCAGAAGGGTATAGGTGATGAGCATCGGACTGATGACGGTCCAGAACCCCCATGGCGTTGACAATACCATCACGAAAATTCCCCACCAGATCAGCGATTCGCCGAAATAATTGGGATGCCGGCTGTAGCGCCAAAGCCCCTTGTCCATGATCCGGCCCCGGTTGGCCGGGTTTTGCAGAAAAGTTTTCAACTGCACATCCGCCGTGGCCTCGATGATCATCCCCGCCAGCCAGATGCCCGCTCCGAGAAAATCCAGCCAGATCAGGTGCGGCGGCGAGGCGGCGATCTGGCCGTGCTGCACGCCTAAGGCAATGGCCCACTGAAACACCGCCTGGACCAGAAATACCTTGAACAGGCTGATGATCCAGAAGTTCTTTCCCATTTCCTGCCGCCACCGGGCGTATCGCGGGTCTTCCCCCTTGCCGCGGTTCCGGGTGCTCAAGTGGATAAAAAGCCGCAGTCCCCAAAGAGTCACCATTGCCGCGATCAGCAGTTTGCGGGCAAAGACCCCTTCGGCCCTGAAAAAGGTGAGCCATGCGATCAGGACGAAACCGAGCCCCCACAGACTGTCGGCGATGGTGACGTTTTTTTTGATCAGGCTGTAGATCCAGCCGGCGACCATAAGTCCGGCCGCCGCCGCCAGGTTGACCAGGTAAATAGCAAAGAAGGTTTCCATTGTTTGTCTGCCTTTCATGTCGTCAAAATTGATATTATCGGCATATTCTGCAGACCGATCACAGCCCCGGCAGATGCCGGCCGGGATCAAGAGGATCGATGACCGTCTCCCCGGCCAGGCGCCGGGTGACTCTTTCGCGGATTTCTTTGTGAACAGCTGCGGAGATCGGATAGGCCAGAGCCACGACAATGGCGATGGCATTGCAAAGACACGGCACCAGCGCGTAAAGAGATCTCAGAGTCAGCCTGACGTTGTCCGACTGGGGCAAATTCGGCTCATATCCCGCAGCTCCGAGCACCACCAGGCCGATGCCCACGCCGGCGGCCGCAGCCAGCTTCTTGGAAATGGACCAGAAACCGATATAGAGTCCCTCCCGCCGCCGCCCGGAAAGCAGTTCGTCGTAATCGATCACATCCGCCTGGATGGCCGACGGGATGGCCAGGGTGGCCCCGAAGCCGATGCCGGAAAGCACAACCAGAACGCCGTAGATAAACTCGTCGCCGGGCCCGAGAAAAAAGACTCCGAAAAACGCGCCGGTGTTCAACGCCATGGCGGAAAGCCACATGATTTTTTTTCCGGATCGTTTGGCCCCGGCCACCCACAGGGGCAGAAAAAGGATCCCCGTGACAAAATAAAGCATCAGAAACAAATCCGCCCGGGACGATTCCAGGACGTATTCCACATAATAAAGAATCAGGGTGGCCGGCAGATTGTTGCCGATGGCGCTGATGGTATAGGAGATCAGCAGAATGCGGAACGGCCGGTTCCGGAGCCCGGCGGCCAGGGCTTTAAACATGGAGACCGGTTCCGGAGCGTGCTGATGGATCGGCCGTTCCCGGAATGCCGCCACGCACCAGAGGGCAGCGGCAAGGATCAGGGGGACATAGAATACGGACATCCGGAAAAAGACCTCCCGTTCACCGGCCGGGTCCTGGGGAATGGAAAACACGGCCCGGATGGCCGCCGGCGAGGCCGCGGCCAGGAGTGTCCCGGCGATCAGGGCGCCGTCGCGCACACCGAAAAGACCGGTCCGCTCGTCATAGTCGAAGGTCAGCTCCGGCCCTAAGGCCTCATAGGGAACGATGATCACGGTCCAGAACAAAAAAAGGCTGAAGATCAGCGCCAGAAACCAGAGGGTGGCGGCTCCGGACGTCATGGCCGGCGGGTTGAACAGAAGGATAATGGCCCCGGCGGTCAGCAGGGCGCCCAGGGCAATCAGAGGCCGGCGACGGCCGAAAGGCGTGTGGATGCGGTCCGATATCATGCCCACCATTGGATCGGTGACCGCGTCAAACAGCCGGACCGCCAGAAGGATCAGGCCCAGGGCCCCGATATGCACCCCTACCACGTCCGTGTAGAATTTCGGAATATAGACATAGACCGGAATCCCCACCACAGCCAAAGCGAATGCCGGGGCCGCGTAGGCGGCTTTTTCGATGGTCGAGAGTTTTTTCATTTCCGTTTTCCCAGAAGCTGGTCGCGGAATTTTTTATCAATGGGATGATCCCCGATCCAGATGGCAAAAAAAGCGTGGGCAAACTCCGCGTCCGGAACCGTCCCGAGAAGCGTGTCATTTAAAGCCAGGCTGGTGCCTTGACCGGGGACATAGGTGGCCGTATATCGATCGCCGGGTGATACGTTCCGGTAAAGGGCGTTTAATGCGTCGATGCGGGGCCGCAGTGCGGAAAAACGTTGTGGGGAAACGTTTTTTTCGATCATGGCGGTGGTGGCTTCGGCGAAATCCTCGGCGGAAATGGCGTGAAAATAATGAAGCACGAGCTGTTTTTCCACATCGGTGAAGACCCGATCCGAGGGAACGTCTTCGGGCATGTATAAGGCCCCGACGTAGGCCTTGATGAAAATCATATACCGAAGCAGGCCCACTCCCCGCAGGGGCAAGGTTTTGTCGTTGACCATGACCGCGTCGTCAAAGGTTACCCCTTCGATTTGCGCTCCGTAAGCCGGTGTTGAGATAATCAGAAAAATTGCCGAAATCTTGATCATTGATCGAAATAGCGATAAAATAAACACGATATCACCTCATATCCATTCTTAACAAAGGGAGTTTCCAATGTCTTATTTTTTTTCCCCGAACTTTTTCAAAGTTGCCGGTCTTTCCATTCTGATCTTTGTGATTCTGGACCTGCTCTGGCTGTCGGCGGCAGCCAGAAATATTTATTTCCGCCACATGAGCTATCTGGCCGTGGTGGAGGACAACCGGATCGTGTTTAATCTGCCCGTGGGATTGTCGGTCCAGGTCATCATCGCCCTGGGGCTGTGCGTGTTCGTTTCCCTGGCTCTTCTGGTGCAAAACAGCCTGGCCGCGGCTGTGGGAATGGGCGCGTTTTCCGGTTTCGTGCTTTACTGCACCTATGACCTGACCAATCTCTCCTTTGTCCGGGGATATCCGGTAATCATTACGGTGATCGATATTGCCTGGGGCACGGCCCAGGGGATTTTCGCCGGCGTTTACGTGTTTTATCTCACCCGATATTTCAGTTCCTGAGAGAGTTGATGAAATTATTTTTTTTTGGACTTTGCGCCGGCCAGCGCACTGTCAAAAGCCTTGCGCACCGAAGCGACCCGCCTCCGGTTGACGCCCAGGTCCCAGTAGCCCGCCCGGGAGGCGGAACGAACGTGAATCCGTGATTCGCTTTCATCAAACATCAGTTCCAGATCATCCGTAAAGCCCAGCAGCCGGGAGCGGCATTCAATGTGGATGTAATTACCCTTTACCTTTTTTACCGAAGCTCCCGGCAGTTCCCGGAGAATTTTCATCAACACGCGCCGGGCGGTTTTAGGGCTGCCTTTGTAGCGAAGCGGTTCGACAAAATGAAAGCGATCCTGGCTTACGGATGAGACGCAGTTGAAACGGCTCGGGCAGGGCTTGAGAACGCTTTCAGCGAATGTCGGTTTTTTTTCCATGTGAAGGACGCCTCCGTTTGATGGTCATGGGACTGATGGGTTCAGGCTTTTCATGATAGACGAGTTTTTTCTGAAAGAAAAGCCGGGCGGCTTCAAAAAAAATGCGGGGTTTGGTCAGGTGCGGAATCAAGGGATGCCTGGCCATCATTTTCAGGTGGTTTCCGGCTGTCAGCGGCAGTGCCTTGCCTTGCAGACGGGCCGCAAAGGTTTCCACGCCGCCTTTCAGCAGCCGTATGCGGATATCCAGCTCGGCCCCCGGCGGGGAAAAGAAAAATTCATATTCTCCTTCCATATCATTAAACGGGGACACGTGGAAGGCCTTTTGGGCGTAATAGGGGCCTTCTTCCCCGGCCTGTCGGGATTTGGTTCTCGGAAAATAGACATGGCGTTCGTCGAAGGTGTTGTTGACTTCGGCCGCAACCGCAATGACCCGCTGGGTTTTGTCCAGGCAGTAATAGAAGCTGACCGGATTGAATACATAATTGAAATACCGGGCCGAGGTGATCAGCCGCACGGCGGCGATGCGATCGGTGAGTTGGCGGTCGTTGATCAGGGAAAACAGTTTATCCCGGATGCCGCCGGGGCCGTCAGTGAGATAGTCCCGGTCATAAACCGCGGCGGGCCGGAACCGGTTATAACCGAACAGGGGCAGACGCCGGTCCAGTGCCGGCAATTCTTCTAAATCAAAACCGTAGACATAGAGCCGATAACACAGTTTATGATGAACCGGCTGATACCGGACATGTTCGACCGTTCCTTCATAAAGTATTGAATTCATAAAAAAATCCCGAATTTTTGAGCAACGGCTGCGCCGGATTGCACGGCATCTTCGTGAAAACCGTAGCGCAGATGCGCACCGCAGAAATACGTGCCGTTTTTTCCGGAAAGGGCCGCCAGGCCCGCCTGGGTGGCCACGGCGGCAGCGGAGAATCGAGGATGGGTGTAATAAAAGTTCCCGAGGGTCAATCGGGCCGGCACCGGAAAGGCCGGGTTCAGGGTGACGCAGTAATGGGCGCGGGTGGACAGATTTTGCAGCAGGTTCATGTTGTAGGTCATGGAAAGGGGGGCATTGTTGGAGAAATCGTTTTCGCGGCGGTAGTTCCAGGCCGCCCACGCCTGCTTCAACGGCGGCAGAAACGTCGTATCCGTGTGGAGGATCGTCCGGTTGGGGTTGTATTGCCACGGGCGCAGAAGTTTGATCTCCTCGGGTGACGGGTCGGCCAGCATGGCCAGAGCCTGGTCGGCGTGAGCCGCGATCACCACGGCGTCGAAAATCCGGGTATCATCATCAGTGGAAAGATGAATTTTGCCGTCCTTGCGCATGATGCGGCGGACCGGTGTTGCGGGAAAGACATGACCGGTGAATGTTTTCAGGAAGGCCTTGACGTATTGGTGGCTGCCGCCTTCAATGGTGTACCACTGGGGTTGTCCCTTAAGCGAGAGCAGGCCGTGGTTTGCCAGAAACCGTGCGAAGGTCTCGGCGGGAAACGCCATCATCCCGGCATCCGGCATGGACCAGATGGCCGCTCCCATGGGAACGATATACTGATGAATGAACCGTTTGGAAAACCGGCGTTTTTTCAGATACTGCCCCAGGCTCAACCGGGAAAGCCGGCCGGAGGAAAGGGCGTTTCGGGTCAGTCGGTTGAAGAGCAGGATTTCATACAAAAATTTTTGGAACCCCGGACGAAACAGATTGGCCCGGTCCGCGAACGGCCGGTGGCTGGCATACTGAAAACCGGTACGGCGCTCGTAATAGGAAAACGACATGGGACATTTGATCCGCCTGACCCCGAGCCGGTTGATGAATGTAATGAAACCGGGGTAGGTCCGGTCGTTGTGCACAATAAAACCGGTGTCCACGGCCGTCCCCGCGTCGGGTCCGTCGGGAATTTCAACGGTGTGGGTATGGCCGCCGATGTAATCATTGGCTTCAAACAGACTGACGCGGTGACGTTCCTGCAGGAGATAGGCCGCCACGATGCCGGCTGCGCCGGCTCCAGCCACGGCGATATTAAGACCTGATGCGGTGTTCATAAACCGTCCCTTTTAATGAAATTCTGTCTGTTCCACGGGAGTGTGGGGGAAACACTACACGAAAATCAGTCTCACGTGGATACCGGGATCAATTTTTTTACCATATCAATAGGTTTGGAATGTATTACGCGCACGCCGGACGCCGGGCCGCAGCTGACGGGTTGGCATCCGATAGTGACACTAGTATCATATAATATGCCAACACCAGTATCTCAAGACAATAATTCTGTTAACTCAAGGCGTCAACGGTCTTTTTTAAATGACGAGACAAATCTTATGAGTGGATCTGAAAACAAAGATGCGGCCGGTTCCTCATCGTCGTTTTTGCTTGCATTGAAACAAACCCTGGCCTTTGTTTTCGATCTTCTTCCCGCGCTGGTTTACTGCAAGGATACTTCCGGGATCATCGTCTGTGTCAACCGTCTGCTGGCAGAGACCTTCGGGGTTTCCAAGACCGACCTGGAAGGCCATGCCGCGCAATCGGTTTTCCCCGATATGCCGGATCATTTTCTGTGGCATGATCCGGAAATTTTCCGATCCGGCCGGATGAAACCGGATATGCTGATAATCTGCCCAACCCCTGATGGCGCAAGGCATCTGCGCGCCTGGAAAATTCCCCTTCATGATCCCGGCGGCCGCCTGATCGGCATGATGGGATTTGCGGTGGATGAAACCCGACATGTCCGGGCCCGGGAAGCGCTTCGGCAAAGCGAGGCCCGGTATCGTAATTTTTTTTCCACGTCCCGGGATTGCGTCTACATTACGTCGATGGACGGCGCCACCAAGGAGTTCAATGACGCGGGCATGGAGATGTTCGGCTATACCCGGGAAGAAATCGTCAAAATTTCCGTAGCAGACCTTTATGCCAATCCCGAAGATCGAAAACAGGTTATTGAAATCCTGAAATCATCCGGCGCGGTGGACCGTTATCCCTTGAAACTCCAAAAAAAGGACGGCACGGTTTTCCCCGCTCAATTGACGGCAACGGTGATTCGGGATGACGCCGGCGAGGTGATCGGGTTCCAGGGTTCCATTCATGATGTGAGTCCCCTTGAACGAGCCGAACAAGCCCGCCGGGCTCTGGAAATCCGGCTCCAGCAGGGAATTAAAATGGAGGCGGTTGCTGCTTTGGCCGGCGGCATTGCCCATGATTTTAATAACCTGTTATTCGGTATCATGGGAAATGTGGAGCTGGCCATGCGATCCGTCCATGACGACCCATTGCGCCAATTGGAGCGGGCCTACCAAACCTGTAACGAAGCAAAGGAATTAGTCGGCCGGTTTATCGCATTTTCCAAAAATATGCCGAATGCGGCATACACCAATGATATTTTATCCGTGATCCGGGATGTCATGCGCGTAAGAACCGATCTGAATCCTCACTATATCTATGAATTACGGACCAGCGGCAAAATTCCTCCGGTCCCTCATGTTTATGGGGATATTTTCCGGATGCTGGATAACCTCATGACCAACGCGGAACATGCCATGCCCGTCGGCGGACCCATCACCGTGAGCGTGGCCCCCACGATGGTCGAGGCGTCTCCGGCAAAAAAGGGATTGGGAATTCCGCCCGGCGCATACGTCAACATCACGGTGGCAGACGCCGGACCCGGCATTCCGGATTCCTATCTGGAAAAAGTGTTTGATCCGTATTTTTCCACCCGGCAGCAGGTCACGGAAAAAGGCCGCGGCCTGGGACTGACCATCGTTTACGCCATCGTCAAACGGCATAAAGGCGATATTGCCATTTACTCTTCAGATCAGGGTACTCGCGTGGCGGTTTATCTGCCGGCCCTGGATCCGGAAGGCAGCTGATCCTGCAGACCAGCAGGCGCTTAACCCGTTGGGTGTTTTTTTTTGCCTTTACAGATGGGCTGGATGAAATTAAACTGATTACATGTCCGCCAACCAAAATATATCCCGAAAGATTACCCCGCTTTTGGTCTATGGCCGCCCGCCGCTGGTGTTTGGCGGAATGCTTTTTGCCATTGCCGTGATGCTCACCAGGCATCCGACCCTTTATCTGATCGGCACGCTGCTTCTTTTTACCGCCATGGTGTTTGATCTGGTGGACGGCTGGTTCGCGGCCCGTTTCCTTCATAACACGACCATGGCCGATCTGGCCGACCGGATCATGGACCGGGTGGTGTATTCGATCGTATTCCCGTTGGTCTCGGTTGGCATGATGTGGCGACTGCTGGACACAGCGCCGGAATTTAGAAGAATCGAACTACTGCATGCGATTTTTGTCCTGATTCTGTGTGTAACGGTTCTAATTCGAAATAATTTTGCGCATTTCATGCGGGGATTCGCGGTGCGTTACGGGCAGGAGCCGGAACTCCGGGAACTGACCCGTCTGCGCACCATCGTGGCGGCTCCCCTTGGCCTGATCCTTTACGCCCACGCATTTTACATTCCGGCAGCCGAATCATACTCGTTGCTCCACAGCGTTTTGGAGCGGCTGGGCAATCTTCCCCTGCGGAACCTTTTTATTATTGAAATTTTGTTTTTAATTATCAACTTCGGTTCCATTGCCGGGTATTGCCGTAAATACGGTACCTATTGTCTGGATGAACTCTGTCTGGATAATATTGTATTACGGCGTCGGATTCTATCGGTTTTTCCTAATGCATTGACCATTATGAACGCCATGATGGGGTTGCTGGCGGTGTTTTTTGCCTGGCAGGGGAAAATGACCGAATCGTATCTGCTGCTTATCGGCGCGGCGGTTTTCGACAAGCTCGACGGCGCCATGGCCCGGAAACTGGGTCTGACGGAACCGGTTCCCGAAACGGCAAGCGCCGGCAGGGTGACCTTTGGCGGGCTTTTGGATGATATCGCCGACGGCGTGAGTTTTTGCATTGCCCCGGCCTGGATTTTTTATATCTGTATGTCCGCGCACCCCAGTCCCGAGATCCGGGTCTTGCCGGCGGGGACCGTCGCGTTGATTTATGTCCTGGCCGGTTTTGTGCGGCTGGCGTATTTCACGCTGGATCGGCATCCCATCCCGGGCTTTTTCAAGGGAATGCCCACCCCGGCCGCGGCATTGTTCGTTGCCGCGCCGCTGATCATTGCCTGCCAGGCAAATCATGTATCCGTGGAATACGCCACAACCGTCGCTTATTTCTGTTTTGGTCTGATGCTGTTTGTGGCCCTGCTGATGAATTTCTATCCGGTGCGGTATCTTCACATCGGACGGTTCATGGACCGCAATCCCTGGTTTACGGTAACCAATCTCATCCTTTTGCTTTTATTTATCTTCACACCGTGGTTCGGGTATCTGGTTTTTATTCAGATGCTGCTTTATGCGGTATCCCCATTATGGACCTGGCGCATTGATCCGGAAATTGCGGCACTTGAAACCCGCAAAGGCCGTACCTGAACACCGTCTGGAAAATCAAAAGAGACTATGCACCAAAGTGAGAAAGAGAGAAATGTCAAACCTGAAAACCACCATTGATATTTTTAAACTGCTGGACCAGTCCAATTGCCGGGATTGCGGCGAAAAAACATGCCTGGCCTTTGCGGCCGCGGTGTTTAAAGGAAAACGTAAACTGGAAGAATGCACGCATCTGGAGCCGGAAATTATCGAAAAATATGCCGGGCGCACCCCCAGAGCCCAGTCCGTGGAAGAAGACATGGCCGATGAAATGGCGCGGCTTAAGGCCCGGGTTGCCGATATGGACCTGGCGGCCGCTGCAAAGCGGGTGGGAGCCAGGTATTCCAATGATAGCCTGACAATCCGGATTTTCGGCAAGGATTTCACCGTGGACCGGCAGGGGCATCTGCGGACCGATCTTCACATCAATCCCTGGATGGTGATCCCGGTCTTGCATCACATCCTCAGCGGCAAGGGTCTGGCGCCGACGGGCAGATGGGTGCCTTTTCGGGAACTTCCCCACGGGCGGGAACGCAATCTGCTTTACCTCCAGCGGGTGGAACGTCCGCTCAAACGGGTGGCCGATCATTATACGAATTTTTTCAAGGACCTGCTGGAAATTTTTGACGGCAGGGAGATGACCGACCGCTATGATTCGGATATCTCCATTGTCCTGCATCCATTGCCCCTGCTACCCATTCTGATTAGCTACGACCGACCGGATGAAGGGATTGAATCGGATCTGCATATCTTTTTCGATGAAACCGCCGAAGCCAACCTGGACATTGAGTCGCTGTATATCATGGTGGGCGGTATCGTGAACATGTTTCATAAAATCGCGCTTCGTCATGGGGTCGCAGACGAACTGCGCGAAAACGGATTCTAGGAAAATTCAATGCAGCGGCAATATATCAGCATACTGGAAGAAATTTTCCATATTATCGCCGAATCCGCCGGTCCCGAGCTCACCCTTAACCGCATCGGCGCCCTTGTTGCCGAGCGCTTTTCCGTGGATGTCTGTTCCGTTTATGTGTATCAGCCGAGAAAAAAACGGCTGCTTCTAAAGGCCACTGTGGGCTTGAAGACGGATCAGGTCGGCGCTATCTCCATGGCCGTGGATCAGGGACTGACCGGACTGGTCATCGAAACCATGCAACCCGTGTTTGTGACCGATCCGGCCTCCCATCCGCGGTATCGATATTATGCCGGCACTGGTGAAGAAGCATATCAGACGTTTCTGGGCCTTCCCCTCAAATATCATCGGCAGATTCTCGGCGTGCTGGTGATTCAGACCCTTGCCCGCGACGGCATCCCCCCGGATCATATTCCGATTTTTGAATATATTGCCAGCCAGATTTCCGCCACGGTTGCCTATACCGGACTGCTGGACAACCAGATGCGCAACCGCCGCAAGACGGGGCCGGATCATCCCGGCGGCCCGGACGGTCCGGCCGCATCGGCGCGACCATCCTCCCAGCGGAACTATCTGCGGGGAAATCCCGTCTCCCCGGGTGTAGCGGATGGGTATGCCTACTATCTCCCGGAAAACATTGATTTTGATCAGGTGGGCTGTAGGGTCGCCAAACAGCCGGCGGTGGAAAAAAAGCGCATGCAAAGTGCCATTGACGCCTCAGCCGCCCAGATTCAACGGGTTATGGAAAAGGCCCGGGATTTTTCCGCTGAAGAATCGGCCGTGATCGACGCCCATCTGATGTTTCTTTCGGATCCCTCGCTGAAGCGAAAACTGTTCGATCGCATTGCATCGGGGCAGTGTGCCGAATATGCGCTTAAACAGGTGATTTTTGGCTATGTTGATATCTTCCGGGGATTTTCCGATTCCTACCTGAGCGAACGCGCTGCGGATGTTCTTGATATCGGCCGGCGCGTGCTGGCCAATCTCATCGGCGCCGAAGGGGAATCACCGGCAGGATTTGACAGGCCCACCATCGTCATTGCGTCGGATATTTCGCCTGTGGACCTTCTGGCGATTCATCAACCGGAACTCAAGGGCATTGTTCTTTCCAAAGGGGGGCCCACCTCTCATACGGTTATACTCTCAAAATCATTTGAAATTCCGGCAGTTATCGGCGTGGACGGCGTGATTGAAACCGTCCGGCAGGGGGATCACCTGATTGTCGACGGCATGTCGGGTTTTGTTTTTACCAATCCACCGGCTGAAATCCGGAAAGAATACCAGCGTCGCCAGGATGAAGAAGAAAAGTTGAGTCAGCAGCTCAGTTCTTTGAAAGATGCGCCGGCCGTCACCGCGGACGGTTTTCGCATGCATCTGGGAGCCAACATCGGGCTGTTGTCGGACATGGAGTTGGTAAAAAAATACGGAGCGGAATATATCGGCCTTTACCGAACGGAATTTCCCTTCCTGCTGCGGAAGAATTTCCCCACGGAAGAAGAACAGTTCATTCTTTACCGCACCATGCTGCAAAGCGCCGAAGGGCGGACGGTCACCATTCGGACATTTGACGCGGGCGGGGATAAGGTGTTGCCGTATCTGGATGTACCCAAAGAAGACAATCCCTTTCTGGGATGGCGGTCCATTCGTCTCAGCCTTGATTTAGACGAGATTTTCCGCACCCAGATCCGCGCCATTCTCAGGGCGTCCGGTTTCGGCGGGACACAAATGCTTTTTCCCATGATCACCTGTGTCTCGGAAGTCCGCCGGATTCATGAAATCCTGGCATCGGAAAAGACAGTGCTGTCCGGGCGGAAGGAGATCTATGACAAAAATATCGAAATCGGCATCATGGTCGAGGTTCCCGGGGCCATCGGCATTTTGGACCGACTGCTACGGTATGTCGATTTTGTGAGCATCGGCACCAATGACTTGATTCAGTATATGCTGGCCGTCGACAGGAACAACAAGAAAGTGGCCGGCCTTTACAATGTGCTTCACCCGTCGGTGATCGCGGCTGTTGCGGAGATTGTCGACATCTGTAATCGGAACAACAAGCCGGTCAATATATGCGGCGAGGCCGCGTCCCGGCCGGAATGCCAGTTGCTGTTTACCGGTATGGGCGCTGACCGGATTTCCATGAACGCCTCCGCCGTGCCGGCGGCCAAGGCCTTTATCCGGTCAATTCGTCAGACCGATGCCCGTGCGGTGCTGGAAGAAGCTCTTTGCCTGGAGGATGCCGGAGCCGTCAGCCGGATGATTCAGGAATTTTCAAAAAATATAGCTTGATCCAATCGGGCGGCTGCTCATCAGCGTATGGCTTGACGGTTTGCTCCGACGCCGCGCGTCGGCATGCGGTGAAAATGCAACTTGAAGTTGTTTGCATAATGGGTTTTGTTGCGTTATGGTTCATCCATCGTGATTATTTTGTGCATTCTGCCCGGAAACCTCAATGGGAGGCTTTTTGCTTATGCCGATCGGTTTTACGACATTTGCGGAAGTTATTGGTTTTGCGATGATGCGGGAGGAAGCCGCCTGCGCGTTTTACAAGGATCTGGCGGAAAAAATCGATGATCCTTCCATCCGTCAAATTTTCCGCGAGTTTGCCGAAGAAGAAGAAAAACACAGGCAATTACTGCAAAGTCTCGATATAAATACCCTGTCCAGTCTTTTTGACAACATTGTCTCCCGGATCGATGATATGGGCATTCCCGAAAATCCGGCGCCCGCATCATCCGATGCGGGCATGCCCATAAGAGACGCTCTGATTCTCGCCATGAAACGGGAGGAGAAATCTCAGAACCTTTATTCCCTCCTGGCGGAATCAACCACCGACAATGATCTGAGTCTCCTTTTTCTCGGTCTTGCCCGGGAAGAGGCCGGTCACAAACTCCGAATCGAAAAAACTTATCAGAAATTGTTTGCCGGCAAAGCATAGGCGGTAAAACTACTTGTGTAACCATGTATGGCAGGAAGCTCAATGCAGCAAAATGCAAATGTGTTGATTGGAATCGACGGTTCCGAAAGCGCAAAGGGCGCAGTGGCATATGCCGCAAAATTTTATGACCCGCAACAAACCCGGGTGATGCTGATGCACGTCGAGGAAACGATTTCCCATGATGTGACGGCTCCGAAAGATGCGGAGATCCCTGTGTCGAATACCATTGATATCCAAACGGTACGGGAACGCGTCATGGACGGCGTCCGAAATGTCATGGGGGAAGCCGCGGATATTCTGAAAAACAGCGGTTTTGCGGATAAATCCGTGGGAATCAAGATCCAACAGCGGGAAAGAGGCGTGGCCAGGGATCTTATGACCGAAGCCGGAAAGGGTTATAACGCGGTCCTGGTGGGCCGGCGGGGGTTGACCATGATCAAGGATTTCCTCATGGGCCGCGTTAGCATGAAACTTCTGCATCGGGCCCATAAAATGGCGGTGTGGATAGCGTAAATTTTTAAACCAGGAGAGATATTATATGGCGGTTATCACCATTGCGCGTCAATTCGGCGCCGGCGGACGGACGCTGGGCCTGCGTATCGCCAAACATCTTCAATACCGGTTTCTCGATGATGTGGTGATCGCGGAGATCGCCAAAAAAGCACGGGTGTCCGAAAAAACGGTCCAGGCCATGGAGCGGGAAGCCGGCGGCCTGATTGCCAGGTTTATCTCCAGCGCATTGAGCCGGGACTACATCGAACGGATTACCGGAGCCGAACGTGGATACCTGGATGAAAAAATCTATGTGGATATGCTGGCTTCCGTTGTTCCCGAGCTTGCGGCTGCTGGCAATGTCGTGCTTCTGGGGCGCGGGGGACAGTATTTTCTTAAACAAGATCCCAATGCCCGGCATTTTTTACTGGTGGCCGACATGAACGACCGCATCCAATTCCTGCAGCGGTTTTACAATCTATCCGATGCCGCTGCCCGCCAGGTGGTGTTAAACGGGGAAAAGCGAAGAGCCGGCCTGTACCGACGGATTGGATTACAGGATTATGATCAACCGGAGATGTACCATCTGGTGCTTAACATGAGTCGGGTTTCACTGGATCAGGCCTTAGATCAGGTTTGCATGCTGGCGACGGGAGCTCCTGCAACCTTGCCCCATGCCGGTGAAAAACGTTGATGGTCGTTAATGGCCATTGATAAGCGGGTTAAACGCCATATTCTGAGCCGACCGGCCTGGTTTTTTGCCGCCACCGCGCCCGGCATCGAAGCCGTGTGCCGAAAAGAACTGCTGACTCTCGGATTTGCGGCCCAAGACATGGTGGTTGAAAATGGCGGAATTGCTTTTTCCGGTAGGATCCCGGATGGTTATCGCGCCAATCTCTGTCTTCGCACGGCCACTCGCGTACTCATGCGCATGACCAGTTTTTCCGCGACCCACTTCCGGCGACTGGAAAAACACGCGGCCAGCCTGTCGTGGGAGCTTTATTTACGCCTTGATGCCGACTGCCGGATACATGTCGCGTCCCGCAAATCGAGGTTGTTTCATTCCAAAGCCGTTGCCCAACGCCTGCGCGCCGCCATTGAGGAGCGGCGTCGTTTTTTGGGCATCGTATCAGCGCCCGAAAAACAAGGTGGGGACCAACCGCAACGCATTTTTGCCCGCATTGAAAACGATCAATGCGTCATTTCCATCGACAGCAGCGGGGAACTGCTTTACAAACGCGGGGTCAAATCCCATGCCGCCGGCGCCCCCATCCGAGAAACCATGGCATCGGCCTTGCTGTTGAGCGCCGGCTATCGGCCGGGCGATCCTCTGATCGATCCCATGTGCGGGTCCGGAACCTTTTCCATTGAAGCGGCCATGATGGGCAACCAAATTCCGGCCGGCTGGTATCGCCGGTTTGCGTTTATGACATGGCCTTGTTTCCGGGAGACCCACTGGCGGCATATCCGCCGGCAGGCGGCGGTTGATATCCGGACCGCGGAACAGCCCTTTGTCTTTGCATCAGATATGGATACGGATGCCTGTGCGAATCTGGAGGGCGCCATTTTGTCGCGCGACATGACCGACGCCGTAAAGGTGTGGACAAGAAATTTTTTTGATCTGAAACCTTCGGACTTTCCCATCCCCCATTCCCGCCGTTTGGATGCGCTCATGGTGATCAATCCGCCTTACGGCCGGCGCATGGCGCTTGCATCATCCGACAGCCGGTTTTTTGCGGCCATAACGCAAAAATTACGTGCCGATTTCAAAGGATGGAAAGTCGCCCTGATCATACCGAAACGGCATCTGCTTACTCAAACGCCGCCGGGCTTGACGTCCCGCTCGTTTTTTCACGGCGGGCTCAGGCCGATCCTGTTGACCGGAAGGATCGACTGATTCCCCAAAAACATTGCGATCGCTGGGAATGTTCGATAGGGGTGCGGCCAGATCGTTAATAAGTAGAAAAGGAGGCAGGTCTGAAGAAAGATTGTTCATTTCGAAAAACCGAATCCATTCTTTTGGTTCATCCTCCGGCATCAAAGCCCTGTGAACCGCCGGCCGGCATTGGCCGCCTGGCTGCGGCCCTTTCGTCGGCCGGTCTGGATTGCCGTGTCCTGGATGCCAATCTTGAAGGCCTGTTTTTTATGCTGAATCGATCCGTGCCGGCAAAAGATACATGGACCCGGCGGGCCGTTGCTGGTGTTGGAGTGCATATGCGCTCCCTGCGTTCAAAAAATCTTTATGCCAACGCCGGTCAATACCGGCGGGCAGTCCATGATATCAACCGGATTCTTTCCGTGACCGGAAAAACCGCCGGCGTGTTTTTATCTCTTTCCAATTATAAAAGCCAATCCCTGTCCCCCCTGTGCAGCCGGGATTTGCAGGCGGCGGCCGAAGGATTCCAGCACCATCTTTTTTATCCGTATTTTAAAAAGCGTTTTGCGGCGATTGCCGAAAAGCGGGCGCCGGATATCGTCGGCTTTTCCGTCAATTATCTGAGCCAGGCCCTGTGCGCCGCTGCTCTGGCGGCAACGGTTCGGCACCTGTCGCCAAAAACCCGGATTGTATTCGGCGGAGGTCTTATCACTTCCTGGATGGCTCTGCCCGGATTTACCAACCCTCTGGCCGGGCTGGTGGATGCCATGGTGGCGGGTCCGGGCGAGAGCCCGCTGCTGGCCATGTGCGGCCGGCCGGGATCGGTGGTAAAGAACTGCGGATTTGATTTTTCCGGATTTCCGCTAACGGATTATCTGGCGCCGGGCTTCGTTCTGCCCTATGCCGCCTCCCGGGGGTGTTACTGGCGAAAATGCCGTTTCTGTCCGGAAACATTTGAAAAAAGCGGCTTTTCACCGACCCCCATACCTATTGTTAAAAAAGATCTGGACGGATTGACGGCAAAAAAGCGGCCGGCTCTGATTCATTTTGTGGACAATGCCCTGTCGCCTCGCTTGATGGAGCATCTGATCAGCAACCCGCCCGGCATGCCCTGGTACGGGTTTGCCAGGATTACCCGGCATCTGACGGATATCGATGTTGCCCGGGGCCTCAAGGCATCGGGTTGCGCCATGCTGAAACTGGGAATTGAATCGGGGGATCAGGCGGTCATCGACGCGCTGGAAAAGGGTACGGACCTGAACATGGTTTCTACGGCCCTGCGCACGCTGAAATCCGCGGGCATCGGCATTTATGCCTATCTGCTCTTCGGCACCCCGGCCGAAACCCGTGAAAGCGCCCGCAGAACCCTCGAGTTTACCGTCAGGCATTCGGAATACATTGATTTTCTCAATTCCGCGATCTTTAATCTTCCTGTCGGCAGTCCCGAGGCAGACCAGTTAACCACAACGGACTTTTATCCCGGGGATCTGTCCCTTTACAGGGAATTCGTTCATCCCCGCGGCTGGCATCGGGATCGGGTGCGCCGGTTTCTGGCACGTGAATTTTTTCGGCATGACGCCATCCGGGCCATCATCAAACGCGACCCGCCGTTTTTTACGTCCAATCATGCCCCTTTTCTGGCCGGAAACTAAAAATCCGTGTGCATTATCGCAACATCGTCACAAAAAATAATTTTCAACGGTCATCGCACGGCAGGTTGACAAGGCGGACGGGAACCGGTATGAAGCCCTAAAGAACGGCTTTTTTACAAACAAGCAAGGAAAGAAAGGGAAAGGGAAAGGCGCAATGATTAAACTGGAAACCAACATGGGCGATATCTTCATTGAACTGAATGCGGAAAAAGCCCCGAAGTCCGCGGCCAATTTTATGGCATATGTCAATTCCGGCCATTATGACGGCACTATTTTTCACCGGGTCATCGATGGATTCATGATCCAGGGCGGCGGAATGTCCGCTGACATGAAGGAAAAACCGACCATGGCGCCTGTTGAAAACGAGGCGGATAACGGTCTTAAAAACGAAGCATACACCGTGGCCATGGCCCGGACCCCGAACCCTCACAGCGCCACATCCCAGTTTTTCATCAACGTTAAAAACAATCATTTCCTGGATCATACTGCTAAAACCCCTGACGGATGGGGATACGCGGTCTGCGGCAAGGTGGTCAAGGGGCATGGCGTGGTCAACAAAATCAAAGGGGTATCCACGGGCCGCAAGGGGATGCACGACGATGTTCCCGTGGAACCCGTGGTCATCACTCAGGCCACGGAAGTGGCATCACCGGAATAATCATCGCTGCCGGGCGGTTTTATCTTTTTTTGCCGACGGAGATCAATCGTCATCCATCATGAGCAATACGCCGGCACACGAAAACGGTACCCGCTTTCCGCTTCGGCCGGGCGCGTTGAAGATGAGGGCGCCGCTGATTTCATACGGCGGGGATTGATCCTTGATCAGGGTGCCCGCGACTTGCCCATCTTCAGGAAATTGACGTCCATTTTTACATCCAGATCGGTTTGTCCTTTGGCTTTGATTGACAGCATATGCCGCTGCCGGGAAAAGCCAATTTTCCATCATCAGAAGAACCTCGAAAACCATAGGGGGGAATCTTATGCCGATTCAGCAGGGAGGGGTACCGGGCCGGGCCTGGGTGGTTGTTTTTGCGGGCACCATGGTGAATCTGTGTCTGGGTATTCTTTATGCCTGGAGCGTCTGGAAACAGGCCCTTGTTTATCCGGATGAGAGGCTGGTGCAGGAGATGGCCGGCGCCGCCATGACCGGCATAAACGAGGGGTGGCGCTATCTCAATAATGCCCAGGCGTCCACGCCGTTTTCCCTGGCGGTGATGATTTTCGCTCTTTCCATGATTCCGGGGGGTCGCATTCACGATCGCTTTGGGCCCCGTTTCGGAGCCACGGCAGGCGGCCTTTGTCTGGCGACCGGATGCATTATCGCCGGCCTGATGAAAAGTTATACCGGTTTGATCATCGGTTTCGGTATTTTCGGCGGCATCGGCATGGGCATCGGATATGCCGCTCCCACACCGGCGGCCCTCAAATGGTTCGGTCCGCATAAACGCGGCCTGATTGCCGGCCTTGTGGTGGGCGGTTACGGCGGCGCGGCGCTTTATATCAGCCCGCTGGGCAAATGGCTGATGGACGTATTCGGCATTTCCGGCAGTTTTATCGGGCTGGGGATCTTTTTTGCGGCCGTGATTATTGTCGCGGCCCAGTTTCTCTCCTGGCCGCCCGAGGGATATGTGCCGCCGGGTGGCAAACAATCCGCTCGGAAAACCGCCGCCACCACCGGAAAAGACTGGACCGCCGGGGAAATGCTCAAAACCTGGCAGTTTTATGCGCTGGTGGTTCTGTTTATCGGTTCCACCCAGTCCGGCCTGCTGATTATCGCCAATGCCGCCGGAATTTTAAATACCGCCGCTGCCGGGATTCCCTTTCTGGCGGCCAATGCCTGGATACTGGCATCCTACGGCGGCCTGGTGAACGCTTCGGGCCGGGTGGGAACCGGCGTCTACAGCGATAAGATCGGCCGGGACAATGCCTATGCCATCAATTGCGGGGTGTCAGCCTTATGCCTGGCGTCCATGCCCTGGGTGATCGCATCCGGGAATATTCTGCTGCTGTTTATCGTGGTGGGCATCGCTTACTGGCAGTATGGCGGCGGATTGTCCCTGCTGCCTTCCTATACGGCGGATTTTTACGGATCCAAACATTTAGGAGTGAATTACGGCCTGGTGTTTATCGGCTGGGGATTCGGGTTTTTCATGGCCCGGCTGGCGGGCACCATCGAAGATATCACCGGCAGCCTTGACTATGCGTTTTACCTGTCGGCCGGTATTCTGGTGGCCATGGTGGTGTTGAGCCGGGTGACCAAAAAACCCGTGCCCCGCTGAAAATTAGAAATATGAGGAAAGCCGCTTTCCGGGAAAACGCTGGGCGGAATGCCGGCGTTTCGCGATCTTTTTGATCAGATGGACGAGGATGCGGTTGCCGATATGGAGCCTGGGAGCGTTTCATAAAAATGGAAGAAATCAGTTCCCGGTATTTCGACGAGTTTTTTGAAAATGGAATAAAACGACTTTACCTGCAAAAGTGATTCAGCCTTGAGAAACGTTATTTTTTTGGCAATATTGGTTGTTTTTCTGTCTTTTATGGGATGGCGGATTTATCACCACCTGACCGGCGCCCCATTGACCTTCTCTCGTGATAAAAAACCACCGGTTGCCGTGATGACGGAACCCGTGAAACGAAAAACCATGCGCCGGGAAGTGGAATTCACCGGATCTCTGGCGCCGGCATCCCGTTTTGTGCTGGCGCCCAAGGTGGCCGGACGCCTGGAAGCCTTGCACGTCAATATCGGCGATATTTTGCTCCGAAACGACCTGGTGGCGGTTCTGGATAATGAAGAATACGCGCTGGCCGTGGCCCAGGCCAGAGCGGAACTGGAAGTCACCAAGGCCAATCTGGCGGAAACCCGCAGCGCTCTGGATGTGGCTGACCGGGAGTATGAACGCATCCGGGAATTGCGGGAACAGAAGGTGGTCTCCGAAGCCGAGCTGGATACCGCGGAGGCCCGTTATCAGGCGGCTGAAGCCAAACATCAGGTGGCCATGGCTCAGATTCGGCAGCGGGAGGCCGCCCTGCAAAGCGCCGAAGTCCGTCTTTCCTATACCCGTATCCACGCGACTTGGCGGGATGGAGTTGATAAACGCCGGGTGGCCGAACGGTTTGTGGATGAAGGCGCCATGCTCAGGGTCAACGATCCGGTGGTTTCCGTGGTGGATATCCGGAAGGTGATCGCCGTGGTTTATGTGATTGAGCGCGATTTTCCGGAGGTCCGTATCGGACAGACCGCCGTGATCGCCGCCGATGCCTGGCCGGATCGGCATTTTGAAGGACGGATCATCCGGAAAGCTCCGGTGCTGCGGGAGGAATCCCGGCAGGCAAGGATTGAAATCGAAATCGATAATTCCGATGAACTGCTGGCGCCGGGGATGTTCGTGCGCGCCCGGTTGCTGTTTGCCGTGCATGAGGATGCGGTGGTGGTTCCCTTATCGGCCTTGTTGCGGCGAAACGGCGTCCAGGGCGTTTTTCTGGCCGATACCCGGAACATGCGAGCGCGCTTTGTTCCGGTTCAGCCGGGCATTATCAGCCGCACGGAAGCAGAAATCCTTGAGCCGGACATCGAAGGTCTGGTCATCACTCTCGGCCATCACCTTCTGGAGGATCAATCGCCCATCGTGTTCCCCGAAGAGTTGACAAAAGAGGACGCAGTATCGTTTCGTTTTTTTGATAAAATGCCGGCATCGGCGGTCTTTAAGGGTAACCCCGCATGAACATCGCCCGGTTTTCGGTCCGCCGACCGATTTTTACCATCATGGCGGCCCTGATTGTGATTCTGCTGGGCGGTGTTTCCCTGTCCCGTCTTCCCGTTGATTTAATGCCCGATATTACCTATCCCACCCTCAGCATCAGCACGACATACGCCAATGCCAGCCCCGAAGAGATGGAAACTCTGGTGACCCGTCCTATTGAAGAAGCCATGAGCGCGGTGCCGGGCGTTGAGGAAGTCACCTCAATTTCATCGGAAGGAAACAGCAGTGTCCGGGTTACGTTTACCTGGGGAACGGATCTGGACGCAGCGGCAAATGATATAAGGGATCGTCTGGACCGGGTTATTCCCCGCCTGCCCGACGATGCCGACCGACCGTTTCTGCGTAAATTCGATCTGGCAAGTTTCCCCATTCTGATCATCGGGGCCGCCAGTCGGATGGATCCGTTGGAGATGCGGCGGATGATCGATCATGATATCAAATATCGGATCGAGCGGATTCCCGGCGTGGCCGTGCTCGATGTCTGGGGCGGACTCGAGCGGGAAATTCATGTGGATCTGGACCCCGATAAATTAAAAGCCCTGGATATCCCGTTGTCTCAGGTACTGGCCCGTCTCCGGGCCGCCAACGTGACCTTGCCCGCGGGTGAAATCGAAGCCGGTGTGTTTGAAATCACCTTGCGAACCCCCGGAGAATTCACCAGCCTGGATGAGATCCGTGACACGGCCGTGGCGGTTCGATCCGGCGCCGTTATTCATATTCGGGATGTGGCCCTTGTTGCCGATCGATGGGAGAAAACCACCCGGATCGTGCGGGTCAACGGCGAGCCCGGCGTGCGTCTGTCGGTCAACAAACAATCCGGGACCAACACCGTTGAAGTGGCGACCCGTGTTCTTGCCGAGATAGAGCGGATCAATGCCGATATTCCCCAGATCCGCCTCACGACCATAATCGACACCTCCGATTACATCAGACGGTCCATCACCAATGTGGGAGCAGCGGCCCTTTACGGCGGCATTTTTGCCGTGTTCGTGCTGCTTTTCTTTCTGCGCAACCTGCGAAGTACGGCAGTGATCGCCGCCGCCATTCCGGTTTCCGTGGTGGGCACTTTTGCCCTGATCTATTTCGGCGGATTTACTCTCAATCTCATGAGTCTGGGGGGACTGGCCCTTGGCATCGGCATGCTGGTGGATAATGCCATCGTGGTGTTGGAAAATATTTTCCGGTTGCGGCAATCCGATGTCGATCCCGCATCCGCCGCGGTCCTGGGCGCCCAGGAAGTGGCGGCGCCGATTACCGCCAGCACACTTACAACCCTGGCTGTTTTTCTTCCCCTGATCTTTCTCCAGGGCATGGCCGGCGTAATGTTCAAACAACTGGCCTATGTCATCAGTTTTGCCCTGGTCAGTTCCCTGGTGGTGGCCCTGACCCTGATCCCCATGCTTGCCTCGCGATTCATGGTTTTGCCGCTGGCCGACGGCATATCTTTAGGGCCGCGATCCATATCGCACCGGCTTTATACGTCGATCAGCGCTTTTTTGAAAGAACTGGAGCAGGATTACAAAAAACTGCTGCAATTCGCTCTCTCCCATCGCGTTGTTGTTATTTTGTTTTCGTTTCTGCTGCTGGGGCTCAGTTTGCTTTTGATTCCCTGGGTAGGGGTTGAGCTGATGCCCAAAAGCGATGAAAGCGAGGTTCGCATCAGCGTGGAAATGGAAGTGGGGACGGCGTTGCATGTGGTTGATGATGTTTTCAGACCCATTGAGGCGATTGTGGATCGAGAGGTCCCGGAGCGAAAAAGCGTTGTGACCAGCATTGGTGGTTCTCCCTGGCGGGGCGGCGCTTCCCATACCGGCCAGATGCGCATCGCGCTGGTGCCTCAGTCCGAGCGGGCCCGCTCCAGCGAGCAGATTGCCATGGATCTGCGCCGGGCTCTGGCACGGATCCCGGGTGCAGTGATCCGGACCCGGGAAGGCCAGGGTCTGTTTCTGTTGCGCAGTCTGCAGGGAGGCATTGAACGGGTATCTGTTGAGATCCGGGGGTATGACCTTGAGATCGCCGATGAATTGGCCGAACAGGTAAAAGATATTCTGGAAACAATTCCAGGTGTGACCGATGCATTGCTCAGCCGGGATACCGGCGCTCCCGAGCGCTTGATCATCGTGGACCGGGCCAAGGCCGAAGCCATGAAGGTTACAGTGCGGCAGGTCGCTGAAATGCTTCAGACCGTGCTGTCGGGAACCGTTGCCGGTTATTTCCGGGACGGCGGCGATGAATACGGAATCCGGGTCAAGCTGGCGGATGCCGAGCGTCGATCCATGCGCGATATCCTTGACCTGACAGTACCCAATGCCGACCATCAGCCGGTGGTCCTTCGAAATATCGTGACCGAGGAGCAGCGACGCGGTCCCGTTCGCATTGAGCGAAAGGATCAGGAACGAGTGATCACCGTCAGCGCCAATATTGCCGGCAGGGACATGGGAGCGATTATCAGCGACGCACGGGATGCTTTGCGGACCGTTCCCGTGCCGGCGGGGTTCATGATCGGTTTCGGGGGCGACTATGAAGAACAGCAGAAAGCCTTCGGGGAGCTGGGAACCGGGTTTATCCTGGCGCTGATTCTGGTATATATGGTGATGGCCTGTCTTTATGAATCCCTGCGGGACCCATTGGTGGTTATGTTCGCCGTTCCTCTGGCCGCCATCGGCGTTATTTTAATGCTTTTTTTGAGTCAGACGACCTTCAACATGCAATCTTACATCGGCTGTATCATGCTCGGGGGCATTGTGGTCAACAACGCCATTCTCCTGGTGGATACCGCCAACCGGCAGCGCCGGGAGCACGGAATGCGACTCGATATCGCCGTGATCGAGGCGGGGGGACGTCGGCTTCGGCCCATCCTCATGACGGCGTTGACCACGATCTGCGCCCTTTTACCCCTGGCCATCGGATTTGGTGAAGGCGGGGAAGCCCAGGCGCCCATGGCCCGCGCCGTCATCGGGGGGTTGGCCAGTTCCACGCTGATCACCCTGGTTTTTCTGCCGGTGGTTTATGCCATCGCCCATAAGAACGACGGTCCGTTTTTCGAAAAAAACACCTCCACGGCGGCCGGGCCGCGGAAACCAGATTAAGCCGCCAAAACTTCATATGCGCGAGAACGGGAAAACAAAAACAAGCAATGAAACCGGAAACCGTAAATTCTGATGCAACCAGGTATGGGGGATGGCATATTGCGCTGCCGGGGCGATTGTGCTGTCGGCGCAGCGGTTCTATGGCCATGCTGGCCGGTGTCGCCATTGTCCTGACCTTTTTCGGCTGCGCCGGTTTTACGATGCTTCCGGATAACGCCGCTTCCCCGCCGCTGTTTGCCGACAGGGAGCCGGTGGTGTCGGATGTGCCCGGGACCGAAGAAGGGACAAACAACGAAACGGCGTTTTTCCGGCAGGCAAAACAAATGCCCGTTACTGTCAGTATTAATGAAGCCGTCCTGATGGCTCTTGAAAGCAATCGCGGGCTCCTCATCCAGCGGCTGGAACCGGAAATCGCGCGCACGGCCGAAGATGAGGCCCGGGCTGCATTTGATCCGGTCCTGTCGGCGGCCGTAACCGGCGGCGCAATCCGGACCCCCGGAATCGACGATAACGACCTCCGGAGCCGGTCAACGGATGTCGAGGCGCAAATTGCTCAGTTTTTGCCCACCGGTACCGATATCCGGGCCGAGTTGTCCGCCCGGCGGGTCGATCCCGGAACCGGACCACTGGGCTATGAGACTAGAGCCGGAATCAGCGCCACCCAGGCCCTGCTGGCCGGGCGGGGCCTGGAACCCAATCTGGTCCTGCTGCGTCAGGCCCGCATCGATACCCTTTTTTCGGAATATGAACTGCACGGATTTGCTCAGGACCTGGTGGCCCGGGTGGAGACCACGTATTGGGAATATGTTCTGGCCCGGCGACAGGTTGAAATTTATACCGGGTCCCTTGAACTGGCGAAACAGCAGCTTGATGAAACGCGACACCGCATCCGGGTGGGCGGACTGGCCGAAACCGATCTCGCGGCGGCTCAGGCTGAAGTGGCTCTGCGCAGGGAAGCGTTGATCAATGCCGAAAGTCGGGTCAACAGCCTCCGGGTGCGGCTGTTGAGATTGATTCATCCCCAAGGGCTCATCGGCGTGGATACGCAAGTAACGCCCCAGACCATGCCCATTGTTCCGGAAGAAGGACCGGATGATATCAACGCCCACCTCGATCTGGCCATGCAAATGCGCCCGGACCTCCGCCAGGCCCGACTGTTGCTGGATCGGGGGGAATTGGATCTGGTTCTGACCCGAAATGGGCTTTTACCGCGGATGGATTTGTTTATCCGGTTGGGAAAAACCGGATACGCGGATTCCTTTGGCCGATCCGCCGAAAACATTGACGAAGATAATTATGATATATTAGGCGGGCTTGAATTTTCGATCCCGGTAAAAAACCGCGCGGCCCGGGCCCGCCATCAGCGGGCTGTGCTCTCTCAGCGACAATATGAAGAAAGCCTGGAAAACATTGCGGATCTGATCCGGGAGGATGTGAAGACAGCTCATATCGAAACCTTGCGAACCCGGCAGCAGGTGGATGCCACGGCCGCCACCCGGCAGTTCCAGGAGGAAAAGCTTCGGGCCGAAACCGCCAAATTCCGGGTGGGGAAAAGCACGGCTCTGCACGTGGCCCAGGCCCAGCGGGATCTGGTGGCCAGCCAGGTGGCCGAGGTCGAGGCGGTCACGGGGTTTCTCATTGCCATGACGGAATTTTACCGCCTGGAAGGAACCCTGCTGGTCCGCCGGGGGATTTCCCTATCCGGATCATCGGCAATTATCGATCAACCCTGACGAGGAAACGCCATGTACTTTGAAACCGCGGGCATCGAAGTGGCCGTCTGGATTCCGCCGCTGGTGGCGTTTGTGATCTCCTTTTTTACTTCCATGGGCGGTGTTTCCGGGGCCTTTTTAATTCTGCCGTTTCAGATCAGCGTTCTTGGATTCAACACGCCGGCGGTCAGCGCCACCAACCATCTTTTCAACATCGTGGCCATTCCCTCCGGGGTCTACCGCTACATCCGGGAAGGCCGGATGGTCTGGCCCCTTACCTGGGTGGTGATCATCGGGACCCTGCCGGGAGTGCTGATCGGGGCCATCGTCCGGTGTCAATATCTTCCGGATCCCAGAAACTTCAAGCTTTTTGCCGCCTTTGTCCTGCTCTATATCGGTCTCCGGCTCATCCGGGATCTGTTGAAAAAACAAACCCGCAAAAATATTTCTGCTGAGGTAGAATTTCAAAAAATCGTCAGCCAATACCGGAAAAACAGAAACGCCGGCCATAAAGCCCTGCAAGCCGTGAAGGTGGAAAAATTCAGCCTGTCCCGTATCACGTATACCTTTTACGGCCATCGATTTGACATCAACACCATCGGCATCATGAGCTTAAGCTTTATTGTCGGCATTGTGGGCGGGATATACGGCATCGGCGGCGGGGCCATTATCGCGCCGTTTTTCGTAAGCGTGTTCGGGCTGCCGATTTATACCGTTGCCGGCGCCGCCCTCATGGGAACCTTTGTCACTTCCGTGGTCGGGGTCCTGTTCTATCAGGCAATGGCCCCTTTTTATCCCGCAATGAACGTGGCGCCGGACTATGCTCTGGGAATTCTGTTCGGCATCGGCGGAATCGCGGGTATGTACTGCGGCGCCCGGATGCAGAAATTCATCCCGGCCAACATCATCAAATACATTCTGGCGGGATGCATTCTATTTATCGCCGTTAAATACGCGGCTGAATTTTTATTGTAAACATGAAGGGAATAGTTGTTTCAGACAATCCATCATGACCTGTTTGACGGCTTCATAGCCATAGCCGGTCGACCACCGGTATGGCGGTGAACTGCCGGGCGTCGCTGTTTTTCAGGTTGTCTTGGCTGGCGGCCTCTGTCGCCCTGGGTGCTGGTGGTGGTGTAATTGAAATCGGCCAGGGTCCGGCGTTCGATTGTTGACCCAATGACCCGGTCAATGGCGCGGACCATCGGGGCATCTTCGCTGGTAATCAGGGTGAAGGCGTCGCCGGTGCGCGCGGCCCGGCCGGTGCGGCCGATGCGATGGATGTAGGCGTCGGGGGTATTGGGGATATCGTAGTTGATCACGTGGGATACATCGGCGATATCAATGCCCCGGGCGGCAATGTCGGTGGCCACCAGTATCTGGTAGGTCCCGTTACGGAAGCCGTTGATGGCGTCCTGCCGCCGGTTCTGGGAGAGATTGCCCTGGAGCGAAGCCGTGCGGTATCCGGCCCGGCTCAATTGTTCGCCGAGGCGTTTGGCCCGATGCTTGGTGCGGGTGAAAACCAGAACCGAGGTGGTGCGGGTCTGCTGGAGCAGTTTCAGCAGCAGGGGCGTTTTGAGGTGCTGGGCCACGGGGTAAAGCGCGTGGGAAACGGTTTCCGCCGGCGCGGTGATCCCCACCTGCACGGTGACCGGGTCGGTAAGACTTTCATTGGCCAGGCGCCGGATTTCCGGCGGCATGGTTGCTGAAAAAAGCAGGGTCTGGCGTTTTGCCGGGACTTGTTTCAGGATGCGGCGGATATCGGGCAGAAACCCCATGTCGAACATGTGATCGGCCTCGTCGAGAACCAGCACTTCAAGGGCCGAAAGATCAACGGTTTTTCGACCGATATGATCCAGGAGACGGCCGGGGCAGGCCACAATAATGTCGGCTTTTTTCCCGGATTTGATCTGGGGACCGATGGCTACGCCGCCGTAAATGGAAATGCTGCGAAGGCCGGTCTTTTTGCCGAGCACACCGATGGCGTCATGGATCTGTTCGGCCAGCTCACGGGTCGGGGCCACAATAAGCGCCCTGGTGACGCCCCGTTTGCCCTCCGACAGACGATGCAGGATGGGAAGAACAAAGGCCGCGGTTTTGCCGGTGCCGGTCTGGGCCAGTCCCACGACGTCCTTTCCGGCCATAACCGGAGGGATTGCCTGGATCTGGATAGGGGTCGGATTTGCGTATCCCGCGGTGGTAACGCCCGCCGCGACGGATGGGTGGAGCTTGAAACTTGAAAAAATCATTAAAACCTCTTTTGATAAATGAGCAAAAAAAAAGCCCCGGAATTGTTCCGGGGCTTTTCATGTCTGTTTGTTGTCCGGGAAAAATTGCGATATGCGTGAATATAATGATTTTGGGGTGACCTGTCAATATAAATCTTTAAAATCTTTAAAACATCGTGCGGATAAAATGCGAACTGATTTTTTCTATTTCAGACTTCCGATCCAAATGCCGAGCATGGTCAGCGAAAGTCCACCGATATTGTGGACGGCGATATTGGCCAGCGGCCGCAGGGCCAGACCGGCCCGGCCGGCGTTGACGGTTTCCAGGGAAAACGTGGAAAAGGTGGTCATGGCCCCCAGAAATCCGGTGATCAGCAGCAGCCGCATTTCCGGGGTCAGAAAACGGCCCCGGTCCGCCAAAGCGACCAGCAGACCGATGAGAAAACAGCCGGCCAGATTGACCGTCAGTGTGCCCCAGGGGAAATAAGGCCCCCATGTTCTGGCCGCCGCCAGGTTAACGCCGTAGCGCAACGCAGCGCCCAACCCCCCGCCCAGCATGACCAGCAGCAAATTTTTGATAGCGGGCTGCATCATGCGGCCGGCATCCAGAACTACATATACCATGTTCGATAAAATACCTTTTAACTGCATCAGCGACGGACCGAGTCCTTCCATTGACTGTAGATTCCTTGAAAAAATTTTTGTCGTTTTGAACCTGGTTGGCCGGCATATCCCCCTGAAGGAAAAACTTTTTTCCGGGTCGGCATCTATGTAGCATTTACAATCCCTTTTCCGCCCGGGCTGCTTTGGCCAGATTCCTGACCCGTTCGAAATCCTTGTCCCTTAAAACCCCTTCGATGCCGGTGATGGAGGCCAGCCGCATGCCGTGTTTCAGGCCCATTTTGTAGATTTCACTGACTTTTTCCCACTGGATGTCGCGGCCGACGCTGAAGTTTTCAAACCGGCCTTCCAGGGCCAGCACAATGGCTTCGGCCATGCTTGCATAAGCTGTGCCGGATGGAAGACCAATATCTGTGAACTCCGGGTCTCCGGGCAAATTGATTTCTCCGGAAGCGATGATCAGCACATCCGGCCGTTTTCTGACATCCTTGAGGGTAAAGTTAAGGGGACGGTTCACATCCGTGATCACGCATCCGGGCTTGACCTGTTCGATGTCCATCATTTTTTTGACGGGCATGGCCGTTGCCGTTACAATAACGTCCATGTCCGGCAGATATTTGTCGGCCCGGGTGGAAATGGTGATGTTGACGTCCTTAAACTCATGAAGAATCGATTCTCGCAGGGCCAGCAGCTTGGCGTCATGGGTATCCACCATGTAGATTTCCTCAAAGGCCGTGGCCAGCAGCTTGGAACAGACGGAACCCACAGCTCCGGTGGCGCCGATGACCATGGTTTTGCCTTTGAGCCTTTTCCCCTTGGCCATTTCAATAAAGCCCATGCGCCGGACCGCGTCGGCCGTGGCCCAGAGAGCCGCCGACGCGCTGTAACTGTTTCCCGTGGTAATGGGAATATCGGAAAATTTGGCTACCGTGACCCCCGCATCGCCCATGGACTTGGTCAAGGCCCCGAGCCCGAGGATCTGGGCGCCCAGGCTTTTGGCAATTTTCGCGGCCTTGAGAAGACGCTCGTTGATAAATTCCGGGCTATGGGCCAGCATCTGCCGGGGGGTGGCGCCGATGGCAATCAGCCAGCCTTCGGCCTCAATCCCGGTGGGGGATTTGATGCCGGTGACCTTGGAATAAACAAACGGCGGCGAATAGGCCATCACCTTTTCAATGGTATCCATGGCGGATTTCGGCGTCAGCTTTGAAATCAGCCCCACCGGTTTGATCTTTTTCAGATAATCCTGGGATAACGGATGCACCACGAACGCGAAGCGGTTGACGCGCTTCTCTTTTCCCGATGGGAATATGACCCGCGGGTCCATGCGAAGCTCCGAAATCACTTCCAGAAGATCATCGCTGGTCAGCGTATCCGGCGTTTTGCCCAGAGACGTCATGATCATGGCTTCCAGCACGCTGAAGCTGACCACCCGTTTCAAGATTTTCGGAGTGGTGTCGATAATACAGTCCACCCCGCGTTCCTTGAGGAATTTCACCCGATCGTCATAGGCGATGGAAGTGATGACGGTTTTGCCGCCCAGTTCCCGGACGCCGCAATTGCCGACGTATTTGAAAAATTCATGAAAGGGCGCCACCACAAAGGGGACCTGTTGGACGGCCCGACGGACGATGAATTCATTGTAAGCCTTAAGCGGCATGGTGTAATTGGAGAACCGCTTGCTGGGCACCCACTGCAGAATGCCATGAATACCCTTGGCATAGAGTTCCAGATCATCATAGGAATTGAGAAACTTGGGGATGCCGTCTTCCAGGATAGGGTCGGCGAACTTCAGATTGGACGTATATTCGGAAAGAACCTTGGCGATGGTGGAGTTGATCATGCCGGAAAAGAAGAAGACCCGGGCATTGTTGAAATAATTGTTGCCGAATTTGTATTGCAGATGCCGGATGGTCCATTCATGACTGACACTGCGCAGCGCGGCGCCGGTGGTGAACGGGCTGTGAAGCTGCTTGCCCAGCTCATAGAGTTTTCTGGTATGTTTCGCCATTAGTTTGGCAGGCCCGATGCTGTAGGGAAATTTGATATAGCCAAGACCAATGGCATCGGCCTTGGTATCCCATTCCTGAAGCAGATCCGCCGCCTTGTCGGCGTCTCCGTCGGTCCCGAACCGAATGATCCGATACTGTTGACTCATGAAATGGGCGGTGAAATTAAAATCGTCCGTGCTGTTTCCCAGGCTGATGTTTACGATGGTCTTCATGAACGACACCCCTTCCGACAAAATGATTCGCGTTGCGCGCAAATGTGGTTTAACGGTTTGAAGGCCTCGAAACAGAACCGGTGGGACCCAATGGCCGAATGGAGCCGGTGACCGGTCCGGTTAGTGTAATATTCAACTATTTCGGCGGATTTGTCAAATATAAAGAAGCTGGTATCCATGCAGCGGGATGGGTCGTTGTTGATATTCGAAGAAATATGTGCCATATCCTCCGTACGTCTTCCGGTCACACGGATTTTTGTAAACCGTAACCAAATGAATATACCGGCCGGCCGCAGCGCCGGCAAGGAGCGTCTATGAACCAGCCCCATAAAATCATCTGTTCCATGAACCGGTTAAGCAAATATTATCAGAAAAAACCCGTGCTGGAAGACATTTCCCTGTCTTATTTCTACGGGGCCAAGATCGGTGTGCTGGGCCTGAACGGCGCCGGCAAAAGCTCGTTGCTGCGGATCATGGCCGGCGTGGATAAAGAATTTAACGGCGAGATGGCCATGAGCCCCGGCTACAGCGTGGGGTTTCTGGAGCAGGAACCCGTCCTTGACGACCGCAAAACCGTGCGTCAGGTGGTGGAAGAGGGAGTCCGGGAAGTCGTTGGCCTTATGGACGAATATGACCGCATCAATGAAAAGTTCGCCGAACCCATGTCCGATGACGAAATGAACAATTTGATCCAGCGGCAGGGGGAGGTCCAGGAGCAACTGGACGCGGCCGATGCCTGGGACCTGGATTCCCGCCTGGAAATGGCCATGGACGCCCTGCGCTGCCCGCCCGGTGATATGCCTGTCGACGTGCTCTCCGGCGGGGAAAAACGCCGGGTGGCTCTCTGCCGCCTCTTGCTGCGAAAACCCGATATTCTGCTGCTGGACGAGCCCACCAACCATCTCGACGCCGAAACCGTGGGGTGGCTGGAGCAACATCTCCAGCAGTACGAAGGGACCGTCATCGCCGTCACCCATGACCGGTATTTTTTAGACAACGTGGCCGGCTGGATCCTGGAACTCGACCGCGGCCGGGGCATTCCCTGGAAAGGCAATTATTCTTCGTGGCTGGAGCAGAAGCAGGAGCGCCTGCGGCGGGAGGAAAAGGCCGAAACCCATCGACAGAAAACACTGGAGCGGGAGCTGGAGTGGATCCGTATGTCGCCCAAGGCCCGGCAGTCCAAGTCCAAGGCCCGCATCAGCGCCTATGAGAACCTGCTGGCCCGGCAGGGAGAAAAGGCCGCCGGGGATCTGGAAATCTATATCCCGCCCGGTCCCCGGCTGGGAAAGGTGGTGGTGGAGGCGGAAAATCTTTCCAAAGCTTACGGCGACCGTCTGCTGTTTGAAAATCTTTCCTTTTCCTTGCCGCCCGGCGGTATTGTGGGTGTGGTGGGTCCCAACGGTGCGGGCAAGACCACGCTCTTCCGCCTGATCACCGGCCAGGAAACGCCCGATGGTGGAACCCTGCGCATCGGCGAAACCGTCAAGCTGGCCTATGTGGACCAGAGCCGGGAGGCTCTGGATCCGGAAAAAAGCATCTGGGAAGTAATTTCCGACGGGGATGACGTCATCCAGCTGGGGGATGTGCCGGTCAAGTCCCGGGCTTACGTGGGCCGGTTCAACTTCACGGGTTCCGACCAGCAGAAAAAGGTCGGCATGATCTCCGGCGGCGAGCGCAACCGCGTGCATATGGCCCGCATGCTCAGAGAAGGGGGAAACGTGATCCTTCTGGATGAGCCCACCAACGATCTGGACGTCAACACCATGCGGGCTTTAGAGGAGGCCCTGGAAAATTTTGCCGGCTGTGCGGTGATTATCAGCCATGACCGGTGGTTTCTCGACCGCATCGCCACCCATGTCCTGGCATTTGAAGGCGACAGCCGGGCGGTCTGGTGCGAGGGCAATTACGCCGATTACGAGGTGGACCGGAAAAAACGTCTGGGCGCCGCGGCCGATCGTCCCCACCGGATCAAGTACCGTCAGTTGACCCGGTCCTGAAGCAGGGTGACGGCGCCCTCAGGATTTGCCGGGGGCGCCGATTTCCCGGCAAGGTTACGCCAGTTTCTTGCCGGCTCCGGGTCCCGGCGCCAGACCAAAAATTTCATCGATTTTGATGATCACGACGCCTTTGGATTTTAAGGGCATACCGGCTTTGTCGCCCATGTCCTTAATCCAGGCGGCGGTTTCTTCATACCGATTGCCCGATGTTTCGATGGTTGCGGTGCCCTTGAGCTGATATCCTTCGTACCCTTCCCAGAATGACACCGCCACGTTTGGGTTGGTTTTCAGATTGGCCAGGGTTTTATTGAAGAACTGGTCTGAAATCAGGATGGTTTCGGGGTCGATGATTTTTTTCGCGCCCACGGGTATGGCGTTTGGCGCGCCGTTATTGGTGGCGGTTGCAAGGATCGCGGTGGGCACTTTCGTAAAAAGGTCCTGCATGCGGTCGGTCATTTTGGCCATGTTCGTGTCCTCCTTTTTAACTTTTGAATGTTTCCGGTTTCCTTTAAGCAGCATCAAGGCCGACGTTATTCATTGGCATATCAGCTTCAGGCGGTATTTCCCTATTTACTAAAACATTATCCGGCCGGCTTTTTGGCGTCAAGGATCAGGGAAATCGAGCGGATAATGCCGTCCGTATTCCGGTGATCCATAAGAAGGGACCGGTAGATCGGTCCATCATCGAAAAACCATTGGTGATAATGGAATCTTCCATTTTCATCGCAGTATTCGAGCAGATCCACATCAAATCCCGCGCGCGTGAAAACGTCTGTGAATAATCTATAATCATAGCATACGCGATGGCCGGCCGCCGGATGATCCGGAGGGCCGGGTCCGCCGACCCTGGCGGTCATCTGATAATCGGGATCCGGAAAATTGCCGTCCGGCACCGCGCATCGGAGATAACCGCCGGGCTTGAGCCATTTAAAACATACATCCGCCGCGGCCCGGCCCTGGGTTTCCGTGAGATGTTCCCATACATGCTCGCACAAAAAGGCATCTGCCGGCTGTTTTTGAAAAACAATCCGCCATTTTTCGGGCTTGCGCAGGTCCAGTTCTTCCTTTTGCGTGGAAATCCAGCCGGGCCATTGTTGATCCCCCGCCCCGATGATGATCCGCAGAGGCTGATCGGCGGAATGTTTTCGGATAAAGCTCATTTCAATATCTTTGCCTGGGTGGGATGGATACCGTATTTGAACATGCTATGGAGTTTTTTTGGATCGAAACCCATTTTAACCGGATCGCGGCAAAAAATCAATAAAAGATTTGAGATAATACCCACATCAACCGCGGCGCAATATCGGCAGTAAAAGGTGGGATATTCTCCGGTAGCGTTATTCCTCTTGCTCCGGCGGAACAACCATTGTTATATTATCCGTCAAAACAGGCAGCTGCCAATGGCGATTCCCGAACAAAGGAGCTTTCTCATGTTTCGCAAGGCCGCTTTTAAAGATGCATTCGTGTTTCATGCGGTGTTTTTTGTCATTGCCATGCCGGTGGCCCTGGGGTTGAGGGGTGAGGTTCTGGGAACGGCCCTGGTGGGGCTGGTTTTGTTTTATAATATCGCTTTGCCCTTGACCGGCCTGGTTCGAAATCATGCCGACTGGCCCCGGCTCTGGCTGTTTCTTCTGCCCCTTTCCCTGACCTTGCCCTGCGCGGATTGGATGCTGGTCGAACTTATGGGTACGCTTAATTTTCCTGATCACGGCATTTACCGCCTGGGCGGGGCTGTCCCGATATACTTCATGGGCCTCTGGATCATGCTGCTCTGGATAGTGCTCTGGTTTGCCCAGCTGACTTCCCGACCCTATCTTGCTGCGGCTGTTTTGTCCTTTGCCGGTTTTGTATTCTGGGAATGGGCGGCGCGTCCTTTGGACCTCTGGCACGCCGTCGGTGTGAATCAGGTCGCCGGTTTCGCACTCTATCCCCTGATCCCGGAGGTTCTGCTTTGTCTTACCGCGCTCTATTTCTGGCGCCTGATGCGCCATAAGCCCTGTTATCAGAAACTGCTGGCCGCACTGGGGTTGACCGTCTTTTATACCGGCGCATTGGCTCTCGCACTGCTCTGGATTGGCTGATATTGCCTGATCCGCGCGCTGAGAAAAACGGAATGTCGACGATGTTATCGTGGTGCCGGACAAAAAAGAGGACGTGGGACGCATGAATGACATGTTATAGAAAGATTCAGGTAACCGATGCTTTTTTTAGGATTTCATCAAACAGGGAATATTTGCTTGACGCGCAGTCAATAATTTGAAATAGGTCATTTTTAAAAATGATGGCATCGCATTTTTTCAGACAACATCAACCCACCGTAATCCATCCCGATGAATCCGCATTCATATACAGATAATAGTCATATCGAAGGAGTATCCGATGAATCGACCTGAATTGTTATTAATCGATGACGAACCCATCGTAGGCCAACGACTCCGAACGGGTCTGGAAAAATTGGGTTGCAGCGTTGAAGTTTGCGAACAAGCGGCCACAGCCCTGACGCGCCTCCAGGAAAAAAATTTTGATATCATCATTACGGATATCATGATGCCGGAAATCAGCGGAATTCAGGTGCTGGAAGCCGCCAGAGCCGCCCGTCCGGAGACACGAGTGATTATCATCACCGGGTACGCCACCGCCGCGCTGGCCCGGGAAGCAATGGAAAAAGGTGCCTACGACATGATCGCCAAGCCCTTCAAACCGGCCGATCTCAGAACACTCGTTGTCAAGGCCGCCAGAGAGCTGGGTTTTACTGATATCGAGGAACAGTAGCCGATATGCGCATTGGTTTCCCAAAGAAACCAGTCTCCATGCAAGGCCCGGACAGCAGCAGGGGACGTTTGCAACGACCGGATTTCAGTGTCAGATTTCAAATCAGCCTGGGATTAGGCGTTCTTTTTGTACTGGCCCTGGTCATCACCATCGGTGTGCATTTCATTATCCACCAAATTGAAGAACGGATTGACCGGATTCAAGCCGGCGAGCGGTTGTTGTTTCATGTTGAACAGGCCCGGCGTTGGGAAAAAAACTATTTCCTGTATGGCGCCAATTTACCGGATGCCCTTGAAAGTACGCAAAAGGCGATCCGCATCCGGGATCAATACCTTCAAGGGTTGGATGATGATACCGATGCCGTTACCCGGCCCAGGGATGCGGTCGAACATCCCCTTGATCGTTATCATCTGGAATTAAAACGCCTGTCTCGACTTGTTGCCACGGGATCAATCGATGAAGATCGTCAGACTGAAATCGAAATCAATTTACGGCAATACGGCGCCCAAATGGTCGAGGCGGCTGCGGCCGGAGCGATCCTTGAATATGAAAGGGTTGAGGAATGGTTAACCCTGTTAAAAAAGGGACCTGCATATTTTCTTGTATTTTTATTTTTGTTGATGGTGTTCCTGATCCGGGTCCTGGTTGTCCGGTTTATGAAACCGTTGCAACATCTTATCCTTCATGCGGAACGCATTGCCCATGGTGATTTGACCCCGATAAAATCGGGCCGACAATTCCAGGATGAATTCGGTACCCTTGAAACTGCCATAAACCGCATGCTCACGGTTTTGGAACAACGGCAGAAATCCCTTATAGAATCCTATAAACTGCGGGCCGTCGGCATTCTGACTGCCGGGGTGGCCCATGAACTCAACAACCCGCTTAACAATATCATGTTGACTTCCTATAATATCATGGAGGAATACCAGGATCTGGATGAGGCCGAACAATTGGCCATGATCCGGGATATTATCGGCGAAACGGACCGGGCCCGCGGAATTGTCCGGAACCTGCTGGATTTTACGCGTGAAAACAAGCCGGTTATGGAACCCCTGAACCTGGGCCGACTGGTGGAGGAAACTACCAGTCTGGCCGTCAAGCAAGCCAAGATGCGCGGAGTGCCGATCCATACCCGGATTGACAAGGATCTGCCCGATATTATCGGGGACTGGCCGCAATTAAAACAAGTGTTTTTGAACCTTCTGCTCAATGCTTTAGATGCCGTGGGGGAGGGGGGAAAAATTGAAGTGCGGGTAATCAATCAAAAACCGGATCATATCAAGGTGCAAGTGGAAGACAACGGCAGCGGCATTCCAGCCGATGTACTCCCGCATATCTTTGATCCTTTTTTCACCACCAAACCCCCGGGCAAGGGAACCGGCCTTGGCCTGGCCGTATCCTACGGCATCATCGCCAAACATGGCGGTCGAATTACGGCGGCCAGTGTTCCGGGTCAGAATACGGTTTTCACCGTCACCTTGCCCTGTGAACGACCTGCCGACAACCCGCAGGAAGAAAGTCCGGCGCTGTCGGCGAAATCTCCTCATTAAATCCACATCCGTGGGCCACTGCCCAGGACTGATCACTAGTGCCATAGCGGCTGGCGGACGGTCAAGCCATGGCGGTATTCCGGCCGGACGGTCAATGCCGAAGCGATGGGAGCGGAGCTGCGGGCGTTTCGACCGGCAGGGAGAGAATGAATTCGATATCTTTTTGAATTTTTGAACCAAAATGGCTCACTTGGCCCGGATTGGCCATGATCATGTCCAACTGCCGGGTATGCAGGGAAAGATGACCTAAAATTTTAATGCGTTTCTGCATGGTCTCGCAATCAAAATTCTGGATTCGGGCAATGAGGTTGTCCTGCCGGATGTCGATATGAAAATCATAGGTTTCTAAGATTTCACCAATAAGTTGTATCCTTTTAAGCCGTCGAGCCGTATTCGCGGCTCCGCCCTTGAACTGAAAACTGACATAGTTTTCCGCGCTGCGCTCGCTCACCAGGGCTTCCATAATCAGAAAATGGTATCCGAAGCGGGAATTCAAATTGCAGAAATTTCGGGAAATCATGAAGTAATTTTTGTCAGCATAACTGGATTTCATTCCAGTGGTAAGGGCCGGATTCATGGTGGACTGGAAAAGCACCGACGCAAATCCGCGTCCATCCACCGCGGGCGGGCCCTCCCAGGGAATGGCCGCGAATCCGTCCCAAAAGGCGCGCATGGGGATGGAAGTAATTTGCTCCAGGCGCACATATTTTCCGGTGATCTCCTCCCGGAAGCCGTCATCGAGATTCAGCACCCACCATTTCATGGGAACCTTATAGAACAATTGTTTTCCGGCCCGTTCGGAAAAATGGTGTTCCCGGCCGAAGTTAAACATCGCGTGCACGGATTTTTCATGCATGAAGCGGGTGAGATCATGGAAGGTCCGGCAGTTGGCGGGATGGAAATCGGGCGCTGTGGGGTCAAGCAGGGTTAAGGGCAGGATATGCCGTGAGGCCTGGTTCAGCAATTCATACACCGGACTGCCGACCATGATATTGGCGCAAACATCTCCCTGGGTGAGCAATTCTTCCCTGCGTCCCGGATAAATCTTTGCATGATCCGCATCAAGGGTCACCATTTGTTTCGGAAAGAGCTCTTGCATGGCCCCGGAGCAGCCAAACAGGGCCGGAACCCTGAATTCACGGGCCACATTGGCCAGATGGCCGGCTACGCCGCCTTGTTCGGCAATGACGCCGGACGCCCGGCTGATCAGACCCGCCCATTGGGGCAGGGCCTGACGTACAACAAGGATCGCCCCGTCCGGAAAGGTCAGGGCGTCCATGGATTTGGCAGCAATGAAAATGGGGCCGGCGGTGACACCGGGGCTGGCCGTCACCCCGCCGGCCAGCAGGGGCTGGACATCCGGCGGTTGAAAATCGTTGGTCTTGGTTTGGTCCCAGGTCTGTTGCATGGGCCGGCATTGTAAAATGATGATTCCCCCATCAGCGTCAACCGACCATTCCACATCCACCGGTGTTTGATAGTAATTCTCCAATTGCATGACCAGGCGGCTTAATTCCAGAATTTGGCCGGTTTCCAGGGAAGGCACATCCATTTTTGCGTCATTGGCCTCAAGCCGGCACAAACCTTCGTCCGTCAAGCAGGTGTACAGGGTTTCCTTGCGACCGACAACGGAACGGATGGTTTGGTCGGATTTGGTCACAATGAATTGATCAAACGCGGTGGAACCATCGACAACGGCCTTGGAAAGGCCCCAATTCGAGCTGATATGCACGGCATCAGCGGAACCATTCACGGGATTGTGGGAGTAGGCCACCCCCCCGGCAATGGCATCCACCATGACAATGCAGCCCACCGCAATGGGAATGTCTTCGTCCCGAAAGCCCTTGGCCATGCGATAGGCGATGGCATGGGCACTGTACTTGCTCGCGATGACTTCGCGGTAGGCGGTTAAAACCGAGTCGCGCGACACATTCAGTTCGGTGCGGAACTGTCCGGCAAACGAAGCCCCGGCCGAATCTTCGAAAAGACTGCTGCTGCGCAGGGCTACCCGCATATGCCGTTGATCGGGACCGCGCTTTTCCAGCTCGTCCCAGGCTTGAAGGATGGCGGCGCTTAAATCATCCGGCAGGGCGGCGCCCACAATGAGTTGCTGGATGCGGGCGCTGAGGGAATAAAGCCCGGTCAGATCATTGGTGTCCGTCGCCTGAAACAGCCGATTGATTTCATCCTGAAGTCCGGCCGTGGTTAGAAAATGCGCATAGGCCTGGGTGGTGATGACGAATCCTTCCGGCACCCGGATGGACAGCCGGTTTCGGATTTCGCCCAGGCCGGTCATTTTCCCGCCGGCCGACGTTAACCTAAAGCGGTCGATTGCCTCCACCGGCAGGATCAGTTCGCCTTGCCTCTCGGTATTTTTAGGGGTCAGAATCTCCTGAACGGCTTTGTTGATGGCTTCAAATCGCGGCCGCAGCTCGGGATATTTCCCCGGGGCCAGTTGTTCCATGCTGATGATCATTCGCAGCACATTGACGGCAACGGCGGTGCAGGAGGAGCGCACAAATGTCATGCCAAAGGGGCGGTTGCACAAGGCCTGCTCGATATCGGCCATGATTTCAAGGGATTTCTGATTAGCGGTGAGAAGGCGCTTAAAATGTTCGTAGCGCGCTTTAAATTCAATCCGCAGCCTCTCGACGGCTTCGTCGCTAAGCTGCGGATTTTTTGAACGAAATTTATTTTTCAGGATATCAATGATACGTTTCATTGGATCCGATCAAATCGCTTGTCAATGCTCAAGCTGCATGCCCCAGCCTTCAAACAGAAACATGATGGAAAAACCGAACCACAGCGTATAGATCACGTAAAACAGGAGCGAAACAAAGACAATACCGGCTTTGTTTTTAATGCTTTCGGGAACGATGCCATAGTAATTATAGGCGCATTCCACCGCCTTGGCCTGAACGGTGGCGACCATTGTCGCTTCCTGGAACCGTTTCTGATGTTTGAGTTCCTTGTCCATCTGGATGGCGGTCAGATACCAGTTGTAGAGAACCTGTTTTGCATCGTAGCCGTATTTGGCGGCTACCTGGTCGCCCCGGTTATGAAACATCGCGTCCGCATCGTTGAGGCAGTTGGTCAGAATGGCGCCGAGATCGCCGGATACGTGGATCCGGGGGCCTTCGGTCTGGACCTGGGCTCCGCTTTTGGTTAACAGCAGGGCCGATTGCTTTGCAACGCGCTCACTATTCATTTCCAGCGCCAGATCGATGGTGACGCCCTGGTAATCGGTGATCTCGGTTTTTATTTTCGGAATGTAATATGCCGAGTCCTTGGAAATTGAATTGTATAGATCATCCATATAGTTCAAAAAGTTCTGACCATTGATAATGGGCAGAAACATGAGGACCAATACAATCAAAAACCCCGCCAACAGTCCCAGCCCACTGTAAAATTCACCTTTTTTTGCAATCATGAGCTTACCCCCATGCCTTTGAGTTGTTTGATATTCATCAAAAAGGTACCGATCACCCAGACGCCGAAGGTCCCCAGAACGATAAAAAAGGCGTAAATGCCGATGTTATCAAGGACGACGACAGTTGAGGGGGCCAGATCGATTACCTCCAGACTGCTCAATTTGCCGGGCAGGGCGAAAATCCGGTTGACGAACCCGGACAATACTGCCAGGGCGTAAAAGCCGCGGATGGTGACGCCCTTGACCACTTTGGTCACCATAGCTCCGATCTGGATGCCGATCAGCGACCCCAGCAGCATGCCCATGGCGAGGGTATAGAAAATAAAGCCGAAAATCGCGTACTGGGTGATGGCTGCATACCCGGCGGTAAAAACGATTTGAAAAATGTCGGTCCCCACGGTGGTCATGGAAGAGACCCCTAAAATGTAAACGAAAATCGGGAACGTGAGGAAACCGCCGCCCACGCCCATGATGGCGGCTGCCAGTCCAACCAGGGCGCCGCTGGACACAAGAAACACCCAGGAAATCCTGCGTCCGCCCGGTGTGAAATCATAATCGAATTTGACCATGGGGGGAATACTGACGGACTGGATCCGGTTGGGCAGCCGGCCCAGCTCACAGCCCTCATCGCGCTGGCCATGAACCTGAGAGCAATCCTTTGGTTCAGGACTCGGCTGTTGAATCGTTTTGCGGGCTTTGAGAAAGTCAAGCAAGGCATAGGCGCCGAGAAACCCTAACATGATGGAGTAAATGGTGGTGATAAAAGCATCGCTTAAGATCGGGTTGATTTCATAAAGGACCCGGTTGATGATCCCTCCGACGGTGGCGCCAAGGATCGCGCCGATAAGGAAAACCAGCGCCAGTGCCACCGAAACATTTCCCAGCTTGCGGTGGATGACGCTGCCCATGATGGCCTTGGCAAAGATATGGAACAAATCCGTTCCGACCGCGAGAATTCCTTTGATGCCGGCGCTCATCAATGCCGGGGCGATGATAAAGCCGCCGCCGGCGCCGATGCATCCGGTGATCAATCCGGCGATAACCCCGATGAGAATGGATGCCAAAAAAATGGAAGTGGTGAAAAAGGCCGGGCTATAGGCTTTTTTCCCACCGATGATATCGGGTAGACTCCCGCCAAGCTGATCCGCAAAAACGACCCCGCCCAAAATGATGGGCAGCAGCATCAGGCAAAGAACCAGCATCCGCTTCCGACTGGCAAAAACCGTATCGGAAACTCTTTTTTCCCATGCGGCATGGGCTCTGGCCCCGGCCATCATAAAGGCTCCCCATTGCTTAAAGAAATTCATGTTTGCTGTTCTCCTTTCTTTACGTGTTAAAAAGCTTTACCGGTTAAGGATCCGAAATATCATTGCCACCGGTTTGGTGGTGTTTGCGCTGGTTCAATTTCCTTGCCTTGTCGGCGTCTTCTAGTTTGAACAGCAGGTCATCGATGTTCATTGGCTTCATCAGGTAATCAAAAGCTCCCAGTTCCATGCCCTTGACCGCCACTTCGACATTGGCGTGTCCGGTCAGCATGATGACTTCAATATGAGGATCGATTTTTTTGATGGCTTTCAGGGTTTCGATGCCATCCAGTCCCGGCATCCGCACATCCAATACCACGACATCGATGGATTCCTTTTTCACCAGATCCAACGCATCATAGCCGTTTTCGGCCCCGAATACCGTTATTCCCCGCTTGGCCAGCCGTTTCACCAGGACATTGAGAAAATCCACTTCATCATCAACGATCAGTACATTGAATGTATTCATGCCGATCCTGTTCGCGAAGAAACCGCTTTTTGAATAATTTGAGTTAATCCATCAATATCATAAGGTTTGGAAAGGTAGTCAAAAGCACCGTGGGCAAAGCCTTCTTCCGCGGCGGAATGCGAGCCGTGACCTGTCAGCATGATCACCGGCAGATTCGGCGCTTTTTGCTTCAACATTTTTAACACCTCAATACCATCCATATCTTCCATTTTCAGATCAAGGACAACCACATCGAAGGCCTGTTCCGCCACCAGGGCAATGGCCTGACGGCCCCCATTGGCGGTGGTTGTGTCAATATTCCGGCGGCCCAGCCGTTTGACCATTACCGACGTGAAATCAATTTCGTCGTCGATCAGCAACAACCGGATTTTCGGGTCAGATGCATTGGGCATCATTTCTCCTCCTGTGCAAAACCGTTGGTGATTTCCCTCATGCGCGCTTCGATAATTTTTTGTTCATGCCAACGTTTTTTTTCCGCCGCTTCCTTCACTTTGGCGATCAGAGACCCCATGTCGCAAGGTTTCAGCAGAAAATCATAAGCGCCCTGCTTCATCCCATCAATGGCGGATGCCACAGTTGCATTGCCGCTCAGCATGACCACCTCGACCAGCGGGTGTTTGCGTTTGATTTCCATCAGTGTTTCGACACCATCCATGCCCGGCATCATAACATCCAAAATGACCACCTCGATTTGCCCCCCGTCTTCAGCAAGGGCATCCAATGCGGCCAAGCCGGAATCAGCCGTTTGAACGTTGAAATTTCTTTTGGAGAGCCGCTTGCGCATGGTATCCAGAAAAGCTGTTTCATCGTCTACCAATAGCAGGTTGGCAATCGATATGTGTTTTTCCACCGTTATTTATCCTTAACTTAATTTTGATCCGGTTTAGCCATCCGTTCGGTTTTGGATGACAATGGTTAATCAGTTTTGCAAATACCGGGCCATAAATCAACCATGCAGTTCACAATAAGTTATCTGGAATAAGTTAAGATTGTTAAGCACAATACAGGCAGGGGGGCATGAATGGATAGCCGTTAAAACAGGGGGAAATCGACCGGGGAAAAATATCCCGCTGGGGCGAAACTCCCCGTCTCACTCCGCACTAAGGCCGCGATTATTTTTTCATTTTTTGGCGTAAGGTTTTACGGTCAATTCCGAGAATCGCGGCGGCCCGGGTGATATTGGCTTTCGTCAGTCGGAGAACGGCCTGGATATGTTCCGCTTCGACTGCGGCCAATGTCCTGAGTGGAGGAGGGTTGTGTGGTATTGCTGGAAGCCGCATGACGGACGGCAGGTCGCCGACATCGAGTATGGCCTGGTCTGTAATGATCATCAACCGTTGGATCAGGTTTTCCAGTTCGCGCACATTCCCCGGCCAACGATAATTTTTCAGGGCTTCAAGGGCCTTGTCGGTGAATTCAGGCGGATCCCGCTGCATTTCCCGCACAAAGCGCTGCAGAAAAAAGCGCGCCAAGGGCAAAATATCTTCGGGCCGCTCCCGCAGCGGCGGCACCATGATTTCAATGACCATCAGCCGGTAATAGAGATCTTCACGGAACAGATTTTTTTCCACCATGGGCATGAGATCTTTATTGGTGGCGGCGATGATGCGAATATCGATTTTTTTGACCTGACTGGAACCGATTACCTGAATTTCCTTGTTCTGGAGTACGCGCAGCAGTTTTCCCTGCATTCCCGCGCTCGCATCCCCGATTTCATCCAGAAACAGAGTGCCGCGGTCGGCGATTTGGAAAAAACCGGATCGGGTTTCCCTGGCATCGGTAAACGCTCCGCGCACATGCCCGAAAAGTTCACTTTCCAACAGGGTTTCCGGTATGGCAGTGCAATTGACCGGGACAAAGGGATGGGATGCCCGCGCACTGGCGTAATGGATGGCCCGGGCCACCAGTTCCTTGCCCGTACCGCTTTCGCCCTGAATCACCACGTTGGCGTTGTAGGCGGCTGCTTTTTCGATATTTTCGATCACCCGGGCCATACCCTCAGAAATGCCGATGATTCCATAAGTATTACGAATGGTTTCTTCTTGTATCTGACGCCGGCGCAAAATTTTTTCTTTCATGCGATCGACGGCGGCGATCATGGCATCGCTTTTCAGTGGTTTCACAAGATAATCGTATGCGCCTTCCCGGATGACCTGAATGGCCGAATCGATGCAGGGATCAGAGGTGATGGTCAGAATTTCCAGTTCGCGGAAGTTGTTTCGCAGGTATTTAATAAAATCAATCCCTTTAATATCGCGAAGATCAGTTGCGAAGATGATGATATCGATCTTGCCGAATTCCAGCAGGCGAATGGCTTCCCCGGCATTTTGGGCAATATGCACCTGAAAACCGGGCAATTCAAGAACGCGGGAGATGCGATCAAGGGATTCTAGATGATGGTCCACGGCAAGAATTCGAATCAATTGCCTATTTTTCATCCTTACCGGCCGCTGTGTTAAGCTGACGTTCCACTATGATCATTTTGCGGGCCTGGGCTTTTTTGATCTTTTCCAGCAGGATTTCAATATCCGCGGGTTTTTCAATAAAGTCCGCAGCTCCGAGGCGCATGGCCTCCATCCCCTTTTCGATGGTGCCGTGTCCGGTCAATAAAATGATTTGCAATTCCGGTTGCTTGATTTTGACGGTTTTGAGCAGTTCAATCCCGTCCATTTCCGGCATCATCAAATCCAGCACCATCACGTCAAAGGATTCAACCATTATCATTTTCAAGGCATCTCTGGCCGACGTGGTGGCCTGGACCGCCATGTCGCGAATGGTCATCCGTTCTTCAAGGGTCGTCAAAAAGTCCTTTTCATCGTCAACCAAAAGCACTTTGATGGTCATGGTTTTGGGCTCCTTTGCTAAGGCTGCCGGTTACGGCATTCAGACCGCGGGCGCATTTAATCCGGGCCCGCCGGTATGGTCAATACAACAGCCCGCGGTTTTTCATTAATCCGGATTGCGGCCCCGAGATCAAAAAGCAGTGCGGTCATCGTATCCGAGAGGAAATCACCGCCGACAGAAAGGTCCTTATCCTGCAAGGATACCTGAATACGCTCCGTGTTGCCATCCGCGTCAACCCGGATCTCGACCGACTTGTTTTCACCACAGGAATCGATGCCCGCCCGCAGGCAGTGCCAGATGACTAATTGGAGTGGAAAAGGGTGCGTTCGCACCGGACGGCCTTTTTCCGCAGGATGGTAATGCAGGGTCACGTCTTGTTTGGCTGCCATGCGTTTGGCCAGATCGACGATCAGCCCGGTCAGATCGGAGATGTCCACCTCGGCCGTCGGTTCATCCACGCTGTGGGCAAACCGGTTCATGTTCCGGATAATCTCATCGCCCCGCTGGATCTGTCGTTTCAGGTCATCCGCCAGGCCGGATATGCGGGCCGCGTCCAAGGGATGTCCCTTTTTGGCCATGGCGGTGAAATCTTCCAGCAGGCCGGCTTTTTCATTAATAATGGCCATTACGTTTTTAATTTCATGGGAGACCGAGGATACGACCTGGCCGAAAAATTGTAAATTTTCTTGTTCGGGTTGGGCGGCGCTGGGTTTCATGGGTTTTCATCCCCCCGACTGCGGTTGAGGATTGATTTTATCCGGCTGATCAGGACATCGATATCAATTGGTTTGACCAGATAGAATTCTTCGCCGATCTGCCGGGTGATCTCCTTGAAATCCTCCTCGGAACCGTATCCGGTCAGAAAGATAAATTGCATGGCCGGATATTGTTGCTGCAATTTTTCTTTCAGAGCCAGTCCTCCTACTTTGGGCATTTTCAGATCCAGAACCGCCACATCGAATTCCTGAGCCTGGGCTTTTTGCATGGCTTCGGCGCCGGTTTCAGCCCATTGGGCGTCAAATCCGCGCATGTTGAGTCGCTCCGCAAGGGTGGAGATCAATTCCACCTCATCGTCAACAAGCAATGTTCGGATCGGTTTCATGAACGCTCCTTTCAAACAACTCCTGAGGTCTTTTTGCTGGACTGCACCGGTTCATGAGGCATTTTTCGGGGCAGGATGACCGTAAATTCCGTTCCCTTGCCTATCTGGCTTTCCACCTTGAGTCGCCCCCCGACTTCCTGCACCAGATTGAAGGTAATGGATAGTCCGAGACCGGTTCCGCCCTTGCCGGCTCTGGTAGAGAAAAAGGGTTCGAAAATACGATTGAGATCCTCCTGGGGGATGCCGCATCCGGTATCTTTGAACTGGATGGCAACTTCATCTGCGTTGATATTTCTTACGATGATATCAATGCGCCCTCCGTCGTCCACCGCTGCAAAGGCATTGTTGATGATATTAACGAAGACTTGCTGCAGCTTGCCTAAATCGCTCATGATCGTTCCGATATTCTCTGGAGCGTCAAGATGAAGACTGATGCTGCGGTGAGAGGCTTCCCGAAGATAAAATTCCAACCCCCCCTCAAGAACTTCGCGCAAATTGATTTCAACCACCGCGGACTCGAATTTGCCGGCAAAGGTAAGCAGCCGTTTGGTGATCTTTCCGGCCCGCTTGACGGACCCTATAATGGTATCAACAATGCCGATCAGTTTTTTATCCCGGTGGTATTCTTCTTTGATAAGAAACAGATCTTTTAAGAGCCCCGCCTTTTCATTGATGATGGCCAGGGGATTGTTGATTTCATGGGCCACGCTGGCCGCCAGACGCCCGATGGATGCCATCTTGTTGGCATATTCCACCTGGTGCAGTGATTTGATCCGCCGCTGATCCGCGGATTTGATTTTCTGGATCATGAAGCTTGCGGTCCAGAAAATGACGGTTAAAATCACTGTAATGCTTCCAATCAGGAAGACGATAAGCTGCATCCGGCTCTTGAGCCATGGCTTCATCATTTCCGCCTGGTCCTTGATAATCATCAGGATAAAGGGCGTATTTTCGATGAAACGATAGCCAACCACCATATCGCGGCCTGCGATGCGCTGCACATAGACTTCGGCCTGGTCCGAAGGCGCTGGGATGTCAAAGGGAATTTTTTCAAGCACCCCGCCATAATAGATCGAAGGGGTCTGCAGGACACCCGCATGGTTGATCAGAAATGCGTTGCCTTTTCCTTCCAGATCCATTTTGGCCAGCAGGACTTCAAACAGCGCGCTGCCAAGGGCTGATCGCAGGACAAAAATCGAGCCATTAGACATCTTACGGCTGACCGCGATGACAAAATGCGGCTCATTGCGATATCCCAAAAACGTTTCGCTGATATGTTCGCCATGTTCCAGCACCCGATGGAACCATGCCTGGTCACGATAGTTTTTGCCTTGCAGGGAATACGGTCCCACATAATTGACCTGATGGCCGGATTCATCGATAAGCCCCAGGTCCATAAACCCGCCCCCGAAACTTTTTTGCAGATTGCTTAAGATCGCGGCCAGACGCTCCGGATCGGCAAGCACCGCGGGCGAATTGTCATGGACAATAAAGTTCAGGGCGGATTTACGTTCGGTCAGAAAGAATGCGATCCCCCGGTGGGTGTTGGAAAGGACCCGTGTGGTACGGGACATGAATTCCGATTCAATGGCGTGCCGGGTGACCTGATAATCGACAATGGTTATAAAAATAAGAGGAATCAGCGCTACGCAACCCGTGAGCAGCACCACGGTTTGCCATATCCGCCGGTAGTTCATGAGATGTTTTTGGTGTAACGGCGGATAATCATAAGGGTTTTTGGCAGAAATATCAGTTTCCATATTAATTTTCAACTTAGCGATTTTGTCGGCTGACGATGCCTTCATTGGCCTTTTTGATGGTGGCGGTCAATTCATCAATGTTGACTGGTTTCTGGAGATAGGCGAAGGCGCCCAATTGCATGCAGGTTTCCCGGTCGGCTTTGGAGCCGTGGCCGGTTAAAATGATCACCGCAATGTTTGGGTTGGTTTTTTTGACCTGACGCAATACTTCGATGCCGTCGATGCCGGGCATTTGAAGATCCAGAATCATCACCTCTGGCTCGTCTTCCCGGATGAGTGAAAGGGCGGATTCCCCGTCATAGGCCACCGCCGATCCCATATCACGGATCAGAAGTCGTTCGGAAAGCGTTTGCACGAATTCGCGTTCATCATCCACCAGCAGCAAACGGGTGGGCATTTCAAATTTGCTTTTACGGTAGATATCGGCCTGATAATACTCCGGTCCCACTTTCGTTTCCACCGCTTTTACTCCGGAAACGCTCTTCACAAGTTCTTTCAGTTCGTCTTCAAGCCGGCTTAACAAAAGCACCGGTTTATTAATAGTCAAGGTAACCACGCCTCCGGCCGCATTCACTCCCACCTGATGTCCTTCGTTGGCTAAAAGAACTTCCACGCTTGCAGCTAGTTTGAAATCGTCTAAAGCAACGGTGGATGAGGGACTCACTTGAATAACATCTTTGCCGAGATTGCTTACAATAAGGTTAACCACGTCGTCTGCGTTCATTTTATCCGTGGGAGCTACAATATCATACAAGGCTGCGTCCCAGGGATCCTTGACGCCGTGCAGGGTGTTGACCCAGAGGGCCCGGGCTTCATCCTGCTGCCGGATGAAGCGGTGGGCCTCGGTTTCGTTTATTTTCAGGTTTTGTTGAGCCAATGCAACCCGGGCCTGGATGTCAGCGATCAGGCAAACGCGCAGCACATGGGTGATTTCCTTGGGGATCAGGTGGCTGGAAAAACCGGATATTACCAAATTGTCCCGGGGCAGCATTTCAGCCAGAGCCAATTTCAGATAGGCGATCGAACGCTCGCGTTCATGGGTGAATTTGTTGAAAACAGAGACCTTGGAAGAAAACGCCTTTTCGATTTTGGTTTCAGAAAGTTCAGAAAGACGGCTGGCAGCGGAAACCACATCGCCATCGCTGACCAGCGCATAGCCGGTACGTTCACTGATCAGGGCAGGCAGGGTTTCATTCTTGCAATATACTCCGCTGAAAATACTAAGTAAAGGCATGTCAACCCCCGTTTTCTAAATTTGCGGCATTGAATCGGGTCATGTGTTCCGCATTCAGCGCTTTAAGATGGTTTTCCGTTAAAGGATTCCGTCAGCTTGCAAGCGGAAATCAGGGGGCAATCCTCCTCCTGTTCGCCCGCGTGGGTGTTTTCATAGATGCTGCCGATCGCAGCTTCCATGGTTGGGAAAATGTGATCTGAGCCAATATTTTCAATGCAATACGTACGTTTAATAACCCCCATGACGGCTTCGTTGATCCCGCTTAAGGAAAAGTCGATGCCGGCGCTGCGCACCCGGCTTACCAGCTGGGAAAGAGTCTCTTCCCCGGAGGCGTCAATGTCGCTGATACCGTTTGAAACTAAAACAATATGTTTAAGGTCCGGTTTGCTTTTCATTACTTCCATTATTTTGTCTTCCAGGTAGCTGGCATTGGCAAAAAACAGGGGTCCGTCAAAGCGCACCATGGCAATATATTTACATTCCTTCAACCCGTGGATCCGGGCACAGCGCAGGGCGAGATCTTCGGCCCTGGACAGGCTCACCACCGAGGGTCGCATGCGTTTGTAAATAAAAACGCCCAGGGAAAGTACAACGCCAATCATGATGCCCTTGTCCAGATGCGGAGCGAATGCCAGAGTGGCGAGAAAGGAAACAATCGATATCAGGCCGTCGTACCACTGGGCATGCCAGGCATGAAAAAAACCGGATACGTTGATCAATCCGATCACCGCCATCATGATGACCGCCGCCAGCACCGCCTGGGGAAGATGGTAGAGCAGGGGGGTGAAAAAAAGCAGCACGATTACCACCATCAAGCTGGTGCAGACAGAAGAAAGACCACTGACGGCGCCGGCCTGGAGATTGACCGCGGAGCGTGAAAAAGAACCGGAAATGGGATAACTCTTACTGCAGGCGCCGAAAATATTGGCCAGACCCTGGCCGACCAATTCCTGGTTGGGATCGAGACGCTGTCCGGTTTTGGCGGCCATGGCCTTGGCAATGGAAATGGCCTCCATAAAGCCCAAAAGAGAGATAATCACCGCGTAGGGAAAGATATGGCCCAGAACGTTCCGGTCGATTTCCGGCATGGAAAGCGCCGGCAGCCCTTTTGGGATGGCGCCCACCACGTCACCGCCGCCCATCAGCAGAATGGCGGATTCATCAATGGGCTTGTTTGATATATGTACTCGCCAGATTGATTTCTCCGGTTCGGTCCCGTAGGGGGTCTCCCCCTTGCGGTAATACCTGGTTTGATCTTCAGCGTCCACCGCCACGAGAAGGGTTTTGCGTATATCTTCCCGCAACATATGCGCTTCATTTTTCAACAGATCTAATTTAAATGTCAACACTTCGATCCGGTGTTTGACATCCAGCATCGCGGCGTAGTTGCCGGCTTTTTCAATGACCGCGGCTTCCTGGAAGGCCTGTGTGCGCAATTTGGCCTGGGCATTGATTTCATTGATGACCTGGTTGAATTGGATAATTTCTTCTTTGACCGAGGGGGCCTTGATTTGCGCCAGATTGACGCGGGTATTCTGTTCAAAACCAGTGGCCCAGGAAATCGTGGTCGTGATTACCACCGCCACGAGCACGTTGGGAATCCGCGGATTGACCCAGCGCAAGCCGTACATGATCAGAAACGCCGCCAGTCCATACACGAAAGTGGGCCAGTGAGTATAATGAAAGGCGCCTTCCACCACCCGGATGATGGTTTCATAGTGATGATCGGCACTGTCAACGTAGACCCCGAAAAGTTTCGAAAGCTGAGAGGAGGCGATGATAATGGCGGCGGCATTGGTGAATCCGTTGACCACCGGATGGGAAAGGAAATTCACCACCAGTCCGAGACGAAGAACCCCCAGAGCCAGCTGGAATAAACCGACCATCAGCGCCAGCATGATGGCATAGGCGATATAACCGGGGCTTCCCGCCGAGGCTAACGGCGCCAGAGATGCTGAGGTCATGAGAGATACCACGGCCACCGGGCCGGTAGCCAGCTGCCGGCTGGAACCGAACAGTGCGGCGATCATGGGCGGCAGAAAAGAAGCGTACAGACCGTAATACGGAGGCAATCCCGCCAGTTGGGCATAAGCCATCGATTGTGGTATTAGAACCAGAGCCACCGTCAATCCGGCAACGGCGTCGGTTTTGAAATGCTCCAGCTCATACCCCTTGAACCAAGCCAGGAAAGGAAATACTTTCGTGATCATGCTACTCCCCTGCCGTTAGATTGCTATTGATCCTCGAAAGCCGATTTTATCGGATTTTTATTTGCGCCTCTTTATTCCAAATTTCAATTCGGATGTCAATCACCAAAACCGAAAGTAAGGGACGGATTATGAGGGTATGACGGAGATGCACGGAATTTCCGTTTCAGATGTGGCCGAGCATTTAGGATAAAGGTTTCTTTGGCGCCGGAGAAGTGGCGGATTTTTCTTCCAGACGTCTTTTCCTGGCAGCAGCCTCGGTGACTTTCTTTACCAGAAGGTCGATGTCGCATGGCTTCATCAAATAGTCGAATGCGCCTTTATTCAACCCTTCGATCGCCGATTCCACCGTGGCATGCCCGGTCAGCATGAGGACTTCCGTTGAGGGATACGCTTTTTTGATCGCCGCCAGAGTTTCAAGACCGTCCATGCCCGGCATTTTAACGTCCAAAATTACTACTTCAATCTGAGGATGGCGGCGGAGCTGCGTCAGGGCTTCTTTCCCGTTAAAGGCGGCGGTAATGTCCAGTTTTCGTTTGGTCAGCCGTTTGGTCATGGTCTCCACAAAGGGAACTTCATCATCAACCATCAACACCTTTGCCAACGACATGATTAATTCTCCTTGCTTGTTTTTTTTGGGGTGCGGACGTTTTCGCATCCAGAGGATTGTTTATGGGTAAGGTTATGGTAAAGGTTGCACCAAAACCCAGAGCACTCTCCACTTCTATGGCGCCGCCCATTTTGTGGATGATCCCGTAGCAGATGGAAAGTCCCAGTCCGGTGCCTTTGCCGACGGGCTTGGTGGTGAAGAATGGATCGAAAAGCCGCTCGATGTCCCCCGGCCGAATCCCGGGACCGGTATCTTCAATGGAAATATAAATATGGTCGTTTCTGGCCTCGGATGTGATCATGATTTGACCGCCGGTCTTTTCCATGGCATCCAGCGCATTGTGGATAATATTCATTAATACTTGCTGCATTTCTGTAACCGAAGCACGGATTGTCGGTAAATCGTTCTGCAAACGGGTTCGGATTTCAACGTTGTCGTAGCGGGTTTTCTGGCTGGACAGATCGATCACTTCCTTGATGATTTCATTGAGCTGCACGGTCTGAATGCGGGAATCCGTCATGCGGGCGAAATTTAAAAGTTTGTGAGTAATATCTTTGCAACGGCGACCCTGGTTTTGGATCTGGCGCAAGGCCCGCTCGAATTCTTCGCGGTTGCCTTCCTCGTCGATGCCTTCATCCATAAGATCCTGGATCCAACCGGCCTCTTCAACCATGATGGCCACCGGGTTGTTGATTTCATGGGCGATTCCGGCGGCCAGTTCCCCGATGCTGACCAGTTTGCCGGTTTCAATGATTTTCTGGTTCATCAGATCTTTTTCCGTATCCACCTTGGCAATGCGGTTGACCATGCGGTTGGACAGGACCATGGCCATGATGATAATCCCGAGGGCGCCGGAGATAAAAATCAGGGCGCCGATCGCTTGCGCGTGCCGCAGCTTGGCAAAGGCATCATCCCGGTCTTGCTGAAAGATAAGCAGCCATTCGTTGTTTTTGAGAAATGCGGCCAATATAATGATTTTTTTATTGGATTCACCGACTTTTTCCACGGCTACCAGGGAACTCAGATCATCCGGCGTGCTATACCACAAGGTCTGTTGACCCAGGGCGCCCGGACCGGGCCAGTCCGCAGCCGGCAGCCGGGGGACGTTTCCCTTGTCAAATAAATTAAGATATTGCTGGCGGGTGAGCTTTAGATCGCCGGTGGGCGGGCGGGTTTGAAACTCACCGGCCCGATTTATGACAAGGGCCGACCCGGTTTTACCTACCCTTAAATTTTCGACCAAATCATTGAAGGCCACAAAGTCGATGGTGGCTCGAAGCAGCCAATCGGCATCGTTCCAGCGGCGCTTCACAGTGACGATAAAATGAGGTTGTCCGCGCAACCCCAGAAACACATCGCTCATGAAGTGGCGCTGCTGGATGGCCTGACGGAACCATTCGGACTGGCTGTAATCGGCTTGTTCAAGCCCAAAGGGACCGGCATAAGTCACCTGGCGGCCGGTCTGGTCGATCAAGCCAAGGTCCACGAAGACCGTGCTGTATTCTTCGCGCAGGATTTGAAGCTGTTCGTTTAGAAAGGCTTTTTTTTGAAACTGCGGCAATTGGGAACTTCTAAATAAGTATCTAATATTGCTAAGTTTTTCAAACAGAAAATAATCGATAGTCTGCTTGTGTTTTAAAACCAGTTCACCGATATGGGCATGAACCATCTGGTTGGAATAGGTATTGAATTGATACAGGATCATTCCGGTGACGAGAATCATGGGGGTCAGAGAAACGATGATGACGGTCAGAATCATGCGGTGGCGAATGGAGGCGTAATACGATCCCTTTTCCGTATCGCCATTTAATCTGTATTGAAGCATTATTGCGGATTTCCATTGTGCGGGTTGAAGCAACTTGGCCGTTTATAGCGAATTTTTTCCCGATGGTTTTTGGATACGGTTTGTACCAGGCTGATCCTGCCCTTTATCCGGTCTATCTATTCCAAATTTCCCGCCGGTTGTCAATCACCTAAACGGTCTGTGGCGGTCTCTTTGTCCGGGATCCCCGGGTATTCTTAAACGACATTCCCGATTCGAAATGCCGCATCAGTAATTGCCTGGGCACGGGCTGTTTTTCCTCTGTTTAAGTAATCTTTGGTGCCAACACCGGCATGGCTGTATTTATAACCGCTTAGGAGGTTGGGATGTCGAATTTTTCCCGATACCAGTTAATGGACTGCCTGAGAAAATCTTCCTGATGGGCCGGATCGTTCATGGGATGGTCCCCGTTTTCCTGACGGACCAGCATTTTGGGATGCGCTGCTTTTTCGTAAATCGCCAGTGCATTTGAAAATGGAACCACCGCATCCCGGTCGCCGTGGAAACTGAGCAGGTTGGAAACAAGACCGAGTTGGTCGGTGATATCGAAGTGGAGCCTTTCTTTTTCCAGTCCATGCAATCGAAAGGCTTCTTCCGGACTGCGGATATCCGGCGGGTGAATGGCGTCCAGGCGGATCGGCGCCGCCACCGTAACCACGGCCCGGACTTTGCGTTCGGCCGCTGTTTTGAGGACTACGGCCCCGCCGAAGCTGCTGCCGAAAAGGGCAATATCATTGCCCGTATCAGGATGCGACAGGATCAGATCTATGGCTGCAGCAAGGTCCCGACACCGGCCGTCAAAGGTGGTCACTCCCGCAAAATTTCCTTCGCTTTTGCCGCATCCCCGGTGATCGAACCGAAAAAACCCCATATCGTTTGTCGCGCATTTTTCAGCAAGATCGATCTGTTTCGGGGAGTCGCCGGTGCTGAAAAATCCGTGGGAGCCGATGACTACCGGCGGTTTTTCGGCTTCCGGCAGATGGAGTGTGCCATGAAGCTGCAGGCCGTCGGATGTGAAATAAATCACTGTCCGCATATTTCTGTTATGACAAGACGAGGAATAGAGCAATACGTAAGGAATACGACAGTATTTTTCATAATCTGATGTGTTTCAGAAACTCGATTGGATGTCAAGTTTTAACAGATCCTTAATGTTGCCGGCGGATGAATTCCGCCACCAGACCTGTCCAGCCGGTTTGATGGCTGGCTCCCAGGCCGGCCCCGTTGTCCCCGTGGAAATATTCCGAAAACAAAATATAATCGCGCCAAAAGGGATCTTCCTGGAATATCTTGTTGCCGCCGTATATGGGGCGCTTTCCCGCGGTATTGCGCAGAAAAAGGCTACTGAGCCGGAGGGATAATTCGTCGGCGACTTGCTGCAGGGTCAACATCCGGTCCGAGCCGGTCGGGCAGGCCACCTTGAATTCATCGCCGTAGTAAAGATGGTATTTCCGCAAAGCTTCGATGATCAGGTAATTGATCGGAAACCAGACCGGCCCCCGCCAGTTGGAATTGCCCCCGAAAAGACCGCTTTCCGATTCAGCCGGCTGGTAATTGATTCGGTGGATCTCGCCATCGGTTTCAAACGTGTAAGGTTTGTCTTTGTGAACTTTTGACAGGGACCGGATGCCATGGGGCGACAGAAATTCCGCTTCATCCAGCAGGTATCCGAGAACCCGCTCCAGCCTGTTCCGTGTGAGAATGGAAAGCATTCTTCGTTCGCCGGCGCCGGGGGACTTGACACAGGCCATGTGCCCCTGGTCACGCAGAAAAATGCGGTTTTCAAAAAACCAGAGCATGCGGCGCTTGAAATCCGGCATACGGTCGAGCAGTTCGGCATCGAGGATCTCAACGGCAAGCAAGGGGATAAGCCCTACCATGGAACGGACCTTCAGCGGCAGCGCCCGATTGTCCGGCAGATGGACGGCGTCATAGAAGAATCCGTCCGCTTCATCCCAGAGACTGAGGCCGTGGCGGACTTTCCCGGTCATGGCCTTGGCGATGCGGAGGAAATGTTCGAAAAATTTGCTGGCCGTGTCCTGGTAAACGGGATTGGTCTTGGCCAGCTCCAGGGCCGTCGTTATCATGCCCAGACAATAGAATCCCATCCAGGCGGTGGCATCGGACTGATCCAGGTGCCCGCCCGAGGACAGCGGATGACTGCGGTCAAACACGCTGATATTATCCAGACCCAGAAAGCCGCCCTGGAAAATATTGTTCCCTTCTTTGTCTTTCTTGTTTACCCACCAGGTGAAATTCAGGAGCATCTTATGGTAGATGCTTTCCAGGAAAGCAACATCAGCGGTCCCGCTTTGGGTCTTGTCCATCCGGTAGACCTGCATGGCGGCCCAGGCGTGAACCGGCGGGTTGACGTCACCGAAGTTCCATTCGTATGCCGGCAGTTGACCATTCGGATGCATGTACCACTCACGCGCCAGCAGTTGCAGCTGATGCTTGGCAAATCCCGAATCGACCAGCGCCAGGGGAATGCAGTGAAACGCCAGGTCCCAGCCAGCGTACCAGGGATATTCCCACTTGTCCGGCATGGAAACAATATCGAAGTTCTGCAGATGCTCCCACTCAAGGTTCCGGGCTTGTGCCCGGAGGGCGGGCTTCCGGGGCATGACCGGATCACCGGCGAGCCATTGCTCAACGTTGCAGTAGTAAAACTGCTTGTTCCAGAGCATCCCGGCCAGCGCCTGGCGAAAAATATTTTTTTTATCGGCTTCCGGATCATGGCCGAGAAGGGATTCGTAGTATTCATCGGCTTCGGCGCGGCGCAGATCGAATATTTCGGAAAACCCCTGGAACGGCCTGTCGAGCCCTTTGCCGGAAAGCCGCAGCCGGAAACTCTCCCGGCCGCCGGCCTCCAGGCGGGTTTCGTATAATGCCGCGCATTTCGTACCGTTTTGCTCGGGGTTGACCGCGTGGACGTCGCCGTGAACCAGGTGCCGGTCAAAGGCATCCTTTACAAAACCCGAAGCGTTGGAGCTCCCGAAAAGTCGCTCGTTATTGGTTTCGTTTTCCGTAAATATCATTTCCGGGGCCATATCGGCATACAGGAAGTAGTTTCCGGCAACCGGATGTCCGGCCCATAGGGAAGAGATGCCGCCTGGGCCTTGGATGCCTTGCATTAAGGGCTTTTCCGGCACATCCCCCATGGGACCCGCTTCATAGCCCCAGGACCAGGTGTTGCGGAACCACAGCATGGGCAGAATATGGCAGATTGCCGGTTCGGGACCGCGATTGACGACCGTAATGTGTACCAGAATATCCTTCGGATCTGCTTTGGCATACTCCACGAAAATATCGAAATAGCGGTCTTCATCAAAAACACCGGTATCACAGAGTTCGAATTCAAAATCGAGCGGTCCCCGCCGTCGGTTCTGATCGACGAGCTCCGCGTAAGGAAACGGTGCGTGCGGATACTTGTAGAGCATTTTCATGTAACTGTGTGTCGGGGTGTTGTCCAGGTAGAAGTAACATTCCTTGACATCTTCGCCGTGATTGCCCTCGTGGCCGTTCAAACCGAACAGTCGCTCCTTTAAAATGAGGTCCCGGCCATTCCACAGGCCAAGGGCAAAACACAGGTATTGAGAACGGTCGCATATGCCGGCCAATCCGTCTTCCCCCCATCGGTAGGTCCGGCTGCGGGCATGATCATGCGGAAAATAATCCCAGGCGTTGCCGTCGGGACTGTAATCCTCCCGTACCGTTCCCCATGCCCGTTCGCTGACATAAGGACCCCATTTTTTCCAGTCTGCCCGGCCGTCATCATGTGCCAGAAGCCTTTCCTGTTCCCCATTTACAACCATGATTATTTTCCGTTTTGCGGGAAAAGGGTTATCTGCTGTTGTCAGTGCCGGCCGGTTTATTTCTCTTTGGAAACAAATCCGCCGATCCTGCCCTTTCGACGTTCCTTCCGGATGGCGTCATCCGGCCCGTAGGGATGACCGCCGAATCCATGGCGCATCATGGCAATGGAGCGCGCCCAATTTTGCTTGTCGTCACGGGAAGCAAACAGCTGCATTACGGCCTGGGCAATGACCTGAACAGGCACTTCCATTTGCATGGCGTCATCGATCAGCCAGTTGACCTCACCGGTATCTTCCACAAAAGCGGGAATCTGTTCCAGACCGCCTTCCTTGCGGTAGGCTTCCTCCATCAATTCGACGAGCCAGGAGCGGATGACCGATCCGTTGCGCCAGCAGCGCAATACACTGGCGATGTCCAGATCATCCCGGTAATGGGTCAGCAGGTCCATGCCTTCCCCAATGGCCTGGAGCATGCCGAATTCGATGCCGTTATGCACAAGCTTGACGAAATGTCCGGCCCCTGGCGGGCCGGCATGCACATAGCCGCCGTCTACGGAAAGCGCTTCTAAAATGGGTTCAACCTGTTTTATGACGGATTTTTCTCCCCCGGCCATGAAGCAGGCTCCGTTGCGGGCACCGTCCACCCCGCCGCTGGTGCCCAGATCGATAAAGCCGATCCCTCTGTCCTGCAGCCGCTTGTATCGCCGGATGGAATCGCCCCAGTAGGAATTTCCGCCGTCAATGATCAAATCCCCGTCTTCCAGCACTTCCGCCAGGTCGCTGATCATTGTATCAACGGCTGTTCCGGCGGGGATATAGAGAAAGACCTTTCTGGGTGGATCCAGGTGATCCTTGAACCCCCCGGGCTCGCCTGCATTGATCATCCCTTTTTCCAGCAACTCCGCCGGCGGCTTTCCGAGAGTAAAGCCGACTACCTTTATTTCTTTTTCAAGGGCCTGCAGTGCCAGGTTGCCGCCCATTTTTCCCAATCCCACGACGCCGAATGCCAGCCTGCTGTCGTTCATTTCCCACCTCTTGCTTTTTGGATGCTTTTTCTCATAACGTCCCTTTCTGACGCAGGCCTTTACTGAATCTGCTGCTGTTCTATTTCGGCCATCCGCTATTCCAGGATTTTTGAGTCCGGGTGCTTTTCTTTCCAATCCTCCCATTCGGTATCGGTGGAAGACATTTTCGGCAGCCAGCGTTCGTACAAGGGCCCCTGGATTCCCATGAGCCCCTTGCGATACGGGTACCACATGGTATTGGTTTCCCGGTCATAGAGTACAAACACGTTGTCGTATGTCCATCCCGAGGGCGCGATTGTCAGGGGACGGTCGTCAATCCGGCGGCTGTACACAGCCGCTAAATCCGCCAGCGGTCAGTATCCGACCGCAATCGGCACATCGCCCAGAAAGGTGTTTGCGATTTCATGCCGGCTCAGTTTCCGGACCGAATAAGCATGGGCTTCCTGTTCGTTGGCGATGCCGATGACCCTTTCAGATGCCGGCATGGATGATGTTTCCGTGGACAGGTCATCGTTGTCAAGCGGCGTGAAGGCATTGCGCCCGAGTCCGTATTGAAACCCGTCCGCCTTGAATCCCAGTTCCTTTGCCTGGGAAATGTCCCATTGTTCACCGGTCTGGTCACGGATGGCGGCCGGTCCGTCCGAGTTCGATCCCCGGGAACAGGCGAACAAACCAGTTACGACAAGAAACAGGCAAAGCCCCATAAGGACTTTGAAATTATTTTTGTTCGGCATATTTCGTATCCTTTAAACCTAAATGGAATATCGTGTGCCCGTTTTTCAGGAAATCGGCTTGAGAATGGCCCGGGCCGGTGCGCCCTCCCCATTGAAAATTTTTATGGGCAGGCATATCATGTCGTAATTTCCGGGATTCACTCCGCCAAGGTATAAACCCTCAATTACCCATATGCCCGCCTCGAGCAGATTGTAATGCACTTCGGTTTCATTACGGCCGTATCCGCTGACCGACAGGTAATCGACTCCCACTGTCCGGACCCCCATTTCGGCCAGATATGCTGCCGCCTCGGTGGAAAGATAGACAAAATCGGACATAAACGACTTTTCTGTCCAGTTTTGATCTGAATTCCGGGTTTTAAATAATATCCTCTCCCCGGGTATAATCCGGTTTGCGGTCAGGGTTTCGGCAGATATCGATTCTCTTTCCGCCGTTTCGATCACCCGGGCCTGTCCGATCAGTGCGTCAAAAGGAACTGCATCAATACCCGTGCCATTGCGGATAAAATGAAGGGGGGCATCCATATGGGTCCCGGAATGAACGCTCATTTCCATTTTGGACAAATTGGCCTTGTCCCCACGGTCCATATCCGATACCCGCTCGATGGAAACCGGCGGGTCTCCCGGCCAGTGCGCCATCCCCGAGCGCAGGGAAACGGAAATGTCGATCCATTCAGATGCCATTTTTAATGTCGTTCAAGGTTCGTTCAGACTCCAGTCGTATTCATACTCAACATCACCGGTAAACGCCCGAAGACGGTTTGCCAAGTGAGGATCGACATATTTTGAAAGATGTTTCAGCACCCCGTTTACCGATCCGTTAAAATCTTCCTGGAACCAGTCGTAAATGGAAGAAACCACTAACGTGTCATCGTTTTGGAATCGCGCGCCGCGGGGATGATTGATATGGTCCCGAGCCCCTTTTTCAAGGAGTTCTTCCGTATTCTGGACCGTAAAAGGTACATTTTGAAGATCGGGGCATCCGATGCTGGCGCAGTTGACTGCGTAATGGATCCGGTTGTCTTCCCAGATCGGTCGAAGGATGCGGTGCTCGATATCGTCAAGCGTAAGCGCTATCCCTTCTATGGACAAAAGTTCGGCTTTCCATGGTCCTGTGGTGAACCATCCGGAAAGGTCGATATCCCGGATGCTGTCAACCGGATAATGGTCCAGTATGACCTTTACTGTAAGGGCATTGTAGGCATTTATCCAGAACGCCTTCTGCTCGGCCCGGTTCAGATTGCTTACCGGCACTTTCTGCAATCTGTCCAAGTAGTTATCCAATCGATCTTTGTCTTCGGTCGTCACAGCATCATAGGACACCAGGTGGACGCCGGAGGGGTGGTCGGTGATCAGATATTTCTGCAGAAACTCCGCCCAGGGCCCATGATCAATCCGCTTTTCATTTTCGGCATCATGCTGCTGCCACCTGGCCCAGAGTTCCGCCTTGGGAGCTGCAAAAGCTGAGGGGTTAAAAAAAATGAAGCAGAGTAAAGCGACCAGCAGTACCGACACGCATTTCATTTTTTATTCACCTTTTTAAAATCGATCTCAACCCCCGGTCGCAAAGCCGGGATACAACATCATTCCGCCGTCGACCACCAGGGTGGTGCCGTGGACATAATCGGATTCATCCGAGGCAAGCCATACTGCCACCGCACCGATGTCCCGGGTATCGCCCACCCGGTTCCAGGGGATAAGTTTGAGCAGCTCGCTTTCGGCTTCCGGCGTTTCCCACGCCGCCTGATTGATCGAGGTTTTTATCGCCCCGGGCGCGATGCTGTTGACCCGGATCCGATCCGCGGCCACTTCCTGGGCCAGGCTCTTCATCAAAAGCATCAACCCACCCTTGGCGGCCGCATAGTTGGCATGTCCGGCCCACGGGATCGTCTCGTGAACAGAGGAGATGAAGATGATTTTTCCGGCAGTGATCGATCCCTCGGGGATCCCTCTTTTCTTGAATCCGCGCACCGCTTCCCTGGCGCAGAGAAAAGCGCCGGTCAAGTTGACGTCGATCACCTTCCGCCAGTCCGTCAGGGTCATTTCTTGAAAGACAGCATCCTTTTGAATTCCGGCATTGTTCACCAGAATATCCACGGCCCCCAGTTCCCTGGTCGCCTTATCGAACATGTGTTGGACCTGATTTTCGTCGCTGACATCGGCTTCAATGGCGATGGCCCGAACATGTTTCCGGCGGATTTCATCAACGAGTTTATGGGCCGCTTTCCCATCCCCGATAAAGTTTATGACCACATCCGCTTCTTCTTCAGCCATGGACAAGGCAATCCCCCTGCCGATTCCTGTAGACGCGCCGGTAATCAACGCCACCTGGTTCTTCAACCTGCCGACACAGGCCAGCTTGCTGACAGCTGCCATACTGCACCTCTTTCGTCTGGTGCCAAACTTATACCAATCCGACCCTGTGGGAAGATCAAGGTCGAAGCACTATAAAAACCGGGAGACAGGCGCCCGGTCCTGCAATGGAGGACAGAACCGGGCGCTGCTTTTTCTTTAGGGTACTGCTATTTAGGCTGTGAAAAAATCATATCTTTGGGGGCCGCGTTATGGCACTGGATGCAGCTGTCGACTTTTCCGGATGTCGCAACTGAACCATCCGGGCCGTATTTCGCCCAGAACCAGTCCCCGCCCTCGGGATTGTAGCCCTTTTTCTTGTACATCGGGGTAATGGCCATCAAATCCTTCTGGTTTTTACCGTAATTTTCCTTGACCAGAATGGCGCCGTCGGGCATCGGCTCGCCCGCGTTGGCGGCCTTTATGGCGATATCGTTGGCATACAGCTTCAGATAGGCTCCGTGGGGACTTTTCCCCGGATACATACCCTCATACCCCGGGAAAAAATCCCATTGCGTATAAGGGTGAGTTTCTGTGATATACGTCCAGAACCCTTCGGCTTCGGCAGGCGGCATCTCCTTGTCCTGCCCGGCTTGCGGTCCGGCGGAGACAAACAATATACCAATAAGCATGATAAATCCAATCAAATAAACCTTTTTCATGAAAACCTCCTTTTTCCGATTCATTCGGTTTGATTATAAAGACTCGAAGTCACAGAGTCTTCAGGTATTCCAGGATCGTATCGATTTCCCGTTTGCTCAACTTGTCCCTGAATGACGGCATGTTCTCATACGGGTCGGTGATCTGATGCCGGACATTTTCCGCGTTGACCGACCGGCCGCTTCTGGGAAGGCTCTTCCGGTCGAAAAGTCCCTCCAGTCCAGGGCCGATCTTCGTTTTTCGGCTGTCCGGGAAATGACACTGGACGCATCCGGCTTCATTAAACAGTTGAGCGCCGCGGGTAGACGGGGCCTCTCCCGTAACAAAGGTCCGGACCCCCGCCAGGAGTATGATAACAACCCCAAGAATTCCGATCACCGCGAAAGTGGCATGCTTCAGCTTGACTTTACGCATCAGGCGTTGCTCCTCTTTTGTTCAATCCAGAAAGGAAAAGATTTCCACCCGTATCTGGTGGTGGGAAACTCCCCTTTCCCGGAGTGCGGTTATGACCCCCGTGATCAACGGGGGCGGCCCGCACACATAAAATGTTTTGCTCGACAGATCTTGACCGCAGTAGCGGGAAATCTTTTCCCCATCGATGATCCCCCGCTCCCCGGTCCAGCCTTCACCGGGTTGCGACAGCACATGCACTACTTTCAATCCGGGATTTCCTCCTTCAGCGATTTCATCGAGCTCACGGCGGAAGACGATACTGCCGGTATCCGGGTTCCCATATAACAGAAGGACCGAGCGTGTATCTTTAATGTCGCGCATATGCCGGAGCATGCTCATCAGGGGCGTTATCCCGATTCCACCGGCCGCAAAAACAAGATCCGTCTCTTCCGGGTGCAGAACATAGGAAAAACGCCCGAACGGCGCATGCACGGCCGCTTTATCCCCGGGCCGGGTCTGCTTTATCGTGGCGGTAAAATCCCCCAGTGATTTTATCGTTGAAGTGACATAATCTTTGTTTGCGGGACTTGAGGAAATGGTCCAGTGATGTTCTTCCACCGGCAGGCCTCGGTTTCGGTAAAACGTAATAAATTGGAACTGCCCCGGTAAATAATCATACACCGGTTGTCCTTCCGGCGGCGCCAGTTTGATCGTATGCACATCCGGGGCTTCTTCCTGAACCTCCGTAACCTGCCAGGGGCGGCGCTTGAGCAGGATCGGCCGGACGATGCGGTGTAAGATGAAAACGCCGACGGCCACGATCAGAACGACAATCCAGAGCCCCTGCATGGAAGTCCGCTGCAGATCGCTTCCCACCACAAAGGAATGGACAAATATGAACACAAGAATGACCGGCCCGAGAATATCATGCAACAGCCGCCAGGTTTCGAATTTTATATTCAGTTTGAGCTGATACCAGCTCAGGCCGACATTGATCAGCAGAATCAGCAGGGCGATTTTTCCGACCCAGATATACCAGGGCTGATCAAGGGAGATGAGCAGATCCGGGTTTCCGGAGGCGATGGAGAGCAGGACGGGATGCAGCACCAAAAGCACTGCCGCGGTTATTCCCGTATACTTGTGGAACCGGAGGAGAATATCAAGACCGAATGGCCGTTCGATCCACTTGATGCGGGCTCCTATCAGGACTTGAAGCATAATGATCATGAAGGCGGCAAGGGCGGAATTTCGCCCCAGGTCATAGATAAACCCCTCGGCCAGACCGCCGTGGACCGTCACCATCAGGACGGGAACCAATACGATTAAGATATACAGAAGTATCCGCAGTACGGAATTAAACATGACTGCTCCCTTAGACCGCTAAATGCCATTGTCTGGTTGGATTTTGCTGTTTTCCATACACTTTAGAAAAGATGGGGATATTCGCATATAGGGGAAAACCCGTAATTTCTTTCCAGAATATATGTAGATGGTCCTTCAGCAATCCATTGGACCGCAGTGCACAAGCGTCCAGGGTTAAAAATAGGTATTATGATGCATTTTATCCTCTTGAATTTTTTATACTGGTCAAGATCGGCTTGCTGGGATTTTTTATGGGTAGTGCACAACCGGGCCTGACGGATCTAGGAAACAGCCGGTAAATCCTTTGATTATAACAGGTCTTTGAATCAGTGCCGTTGCAAGGGAAAAAAGAAAATACCTGACAGAATACCACGCAATGAGTTATAAATGGCGGCACGGATCGTGGGGACAACGCGGAAATATTGCGTTCGCAGTATCATCGAGATTGACGCCCAAAGTCACAAGTGATTGATAATTATACCGGAAAAAAGGAAGGCAGATGAACTCCCAGGTACAAAAAAAGAAGTCAAACTGGAGCAAGTGGATCATTGTCGGGGGCATCGCCGCCCTGGTCGCTTTGTTTTTCGCCCTGGATCTGCAGCAATACTTCACCCTGGCGACGCTCAAGAGCAAACAGGCGGCCCTGATGGATTATTACGATGCCCACACCCTCCTGACCATCGGGATTTACATGGCCATCTACATCGTTGTAACCGCGCTGTCCCTGCCGGGGGCCGCGGTCATGACCCTGGCCGGCGGGGCCATCTTCGGGCTGGTCATCGGAACGGTGGTGGTCTCGTTTGCCAGCAGCATCGGCGCCACCCTGGCCTTTCTGGTCGCCCGGTTTCTGCTAAAGGACTATGTCCAGACACGGTTTAAGGAAAAGCTTCAAGCCATCAACAAGGGAATTGAAAAAGACGGAATGTTCTATCTGTTCACCCTGCGGCTGGTGCCGGTATTCCCGTTTTTCGTCATCAACCTGGCCATGGCGCTTACACCGATTAAAACCGCGATGTTTTATGTCGTCAGCCAGATCGGCATGCTGCCGGGCACCATCGTCTACGTCAATGCCGGCACCCAGCTGGCCCAGGTAAAATCAACCGGTGATATCCTGTCCCCAGGGCTTATCTTTTCGTTTGCGTTGCTGGGTCTTTTCCCCTGGATTGCCCGAACCATTACCGGATTCATCAAAAGGAGGCGCGTCATGGCCGCATACAGAAAACCAAAATCAGTTGATTACAACCTGGTGGTCATCGGAGCCGGATCCGCCGGCCTGGTCACCGCTTACATCGCCGCAACCGTCAAGGCCAAGGTCGCCCTGATCGAAAAACACAAAATGGGAGGGGACTGCCTGAACACGGGCTGCGTGCCCAGCAAATCGCTGATCCGAAGCGCCAAAATCCTGCACTACACCAAGCGGGCCGGGGACTTCGGCTTTACGAACGCAAACGCGGACTACGAATTTGTCGATATCATGGATCGGGTGAAGGGCATTATCAAAAAGATTGAACCACATGATTCCGTGGAACGCTACACCGGACTCGGGGTCGACTGCTACACGGGCGAGGCCAGGATCGAAACGCCCTATGAAGTCACCGTCGACGGCAAAACACTGACCACCCGGAGCATCGTGGTGGCCACCGGCGCCCGTCCCTTTGTTCCGCCGATTCCGGGCCTGGACCAGGTTGATTACCTGACGTCGGATACCGTCTGGAACCTGACCCAACTGCCGCCGCGCCTGGTGGTGCTCGGCGGCGGTCCCATCGGATGCGAATTGTCCCAGGCCTTTTCCCGTCTCGGCTCCCATGTTTCCCAGGTGGAAATGGGCCCGCAGATCATGGGGCGCGAGGATCCGGATGTCGCCGAATTTATTCGCAAGCGGTTCGAATCGGAAGGGGTTGCCGTTCTCACGAAGCACAAGGCAAAGGCGGTCGAGGTCGAAAACGGGGAAAATACCCTGATCTGCGAACACAACGGACAGGATGTCCGGATACCTTTTGACAAAATCCTGGTGGCTGTCGGTCGAAAGGCCAATACCAAGGGCTTCGGCCTGGCGGATATCGGCGTTACACTGGACGCAGACGGTACGATCACAACGGACGAATACCTCCGGACCCGGGTCCCCAATATTTTCTGCGCAGGCGACGTGGCCGGACCGTACCAGTTTACTCACACCGCTTCCCACCAGGCCTGGTTTGCAGCCGTAAACGCCCTTTTCGGACGATTTAAAAAATTCAAGGTGGACTATCGGGTCATTCCGTGGACGACCTTTACTGATCCGGAAGTGGCCCGGGTGGGAATAAACGAAACCGAGGCAAAGGAAAAAGGCATCGACCATCAAGTGACGCGTTTTCAGATGAAGGAACTGGATCGCGCCATTGCCGAATCCGAGGACCAGGGATTCATCAAGGTGCTGACCCGGGGCAAAACCGACAAGATTTTAGGCGTCACCATTGTCGGCGCCCACGCCGGCGATCTGGTCTCCGAATATGTTCTGGCCATGAAGCACGGTCTGGGCTTAAACAAGATTCTGGGCACCATTCATGTCTATCCCACTCTTGCCGAAGCCAACAAATCCGCTGCCGGAGAATGGAAAAAGGCCAATGCCCCCGGAAAACTGCTTTACTGGATCGGACGATGGTTTCAGTGGGTGCGTTCCTGAGGAAAAAATAAGAAACAAACAAGAAGATGCTATGGTCCGCTAACCGCCAGGCATTTTATGACCGGTTCAGCCGCCAGTCATAGGGTTGATAGTCAATTCTTATTCTTCCCGCCTTTTTCTCCAAAAATTGTCGGGACTTTTCGTCATACAGATAAGGAGAAATAAAACGAAGCCGCTCTGCAGAGGTTTGGCCGAAATCTTTAGCATACCATTTGAAAACTCTGGAGAGTTTTACTTTTTGGTTTCCCTCGTCGATTTGTATTCCCCCGGAATTTAAAAAGGTTTTACCGGATATTTCAAGTTCTTCATCCAGGTTTGGGGCCGTATAGACCTCAATGGGAGGACAGGATAATGAGGCGCACACAAGAGCAAAATGGATGCGGGGGTCTGTTTTTTCAATGATATAACGAAGTCTCGGGTCATTTTTTCCAAAAGGTTTGTATATGGAATGCGGAAGCCGGTTGTTGCTCCGAAGAATTCCATGCTCAATATCGTCGGCAGTGAAAACCATTCCATTCACCAGGTATTGTATTCTCCTGAAAAAACGAGGCACTTCCTTAATCGAATTGCGGATGCCCAACTCGATAACTCCGTGAATGACCAGAACATTGAAAATGTTTATCCAGAAGGCCAGTTTTTCGTTCCGGGTTTTAAGGGTGTTGAGATCAAACATATCCAGGTGCATGCTGCAATTCAGATATTCCTGATATACAGGTGAACCGGCCATTTCCTCGTAGGCGATCCTTCCCTCAGCGGCACGAAAATAGGCTCCTCTCATGGTATTCATCAATTGTTTCATATCTTTGGCGATATCTGTCGGCTCTGCTTTTCCGGTCAGATTCCCGCTATTGAGCGAATACTTCCGGATGATCAGCATTTTGTGTTCAAGCTTTTGTGGAAATGTTTTTTCAGGAATGAATATTTTGTTTTGACGCTTGTTTTTGCAAAGGGAAACCACACTGTTGATAAAGCCGATATGGGTGAAAGCCTGCGGAAAATTTCCCAGGGCCTCTTGCCAGAAATTATCATATTCTTCGGAAAAAAGACCCAGGTGGTTGGCAGTATTTTTCAAATTTTTCAAAAGATTTTCTGCTTCTTCAAATCTTTGTTGACCGATGAAATTATCCACGAGCCAGAAAGTGCAGACCAGAAAAACCCCTTCCGTTCCCGGAAGCCCATCTTCCGCCTTATACCGGTACACCAGGCCGTCTTCATTTGTAAGTTCCCTGCAAACAGCTTCGACAGTTGAAACCATTCGGGGATCGTCATAGGCAAGAAAACCATAAAACGGTATCAGTAAATTGCTGGCATCCAGTGCATCCGAGTCATAGTGTTGGACAAAGGACCTTTTTTTCTTATTCCACCCCTTCTCCAGGACCTCTTGACGGATGCGCGCTCTGAGACGTGTCCAAAGATCCAGATCCGCCGGAAATCCATAGCGGCGTGCAATGGTAATCCCCCGGTCCAAGGCGGTCCAGCACATGATTTTGGAATAAACGAAGTGGTATGGTCCGCCCCTGACTTCCCAGATTCCAGAATCCTTACTCTGCCATTCTTTGACCACCGTATTGCAGATATCCCGGAGAAACGGCCATAAATTAAAGTCAATTTTCCCTACATAATTGGACAGTTTTAAAGCAGCATCCATGATTTCGCCATAGATATCCAGTTGCTTTTGATCATGAGCTCCGTTTCCAACACGCACAGGATACGAGCCTTTATACCCTTCAAGGTGAGAAAACTCTTCTTCTGCGGTCTTTGAATCCTCACGAAGTCCGTAAAGAATGCGAAGTTGGGGGCCGCTTTGACGAATGACATTTTCCATCCAGCGAAGATAGGCTTCCATTTCGCTTAGATGCCCGACATTGTAAAGCGCGTCAATGGTAAGGGCGGAATCGCGTATCCACGAGTACCGGTAATCCCAGTTTCGAACGCCGCCAATGGTTTCAGGAAGGGATGTGGTTGCAGCAGCAGCAATGGCGCCGGTAGACTTGAATTCGAGAAGCTTTAGAACAAGAGACGAACGTTCAACCATCGGCCCGAATTCTTCGAGGTCAAGTTCTATCCCGGTCTCATTTTTGCCAAGCCATTCGGACCAATATTTTTTGGTTTTTTCCAGAAAATCTTCTCCCTGCTTTTCAAGCAGTTTCGGTGCGCGATTTTTTGTGTATCCAAGCCGAACCCAGAAGCGGTCCCCTTGTTTCAAGTGCCATAAGGCTTTTGCTCCATTGCTCTGTATCGTCCATTCTCCTGAGGTTGTGTGCAAAACAAGCGTTTCATCTGTGCCTCGGGCCGTCAGCACCCCATCCTCTAATTCCATCGCAGGCATTTGCCTGGCATAATCAAACCTGGGATCAAAAAATCCTTTAACAACCAGTTCCCCCTGATTTACTTCCACATACCTGTATATTTCCGTATTTTTGTCCTCATATCGATTCTCTCTGAATAGAGGCATAAAATCGATGAGTGTCATAATCCCCTGACGAGTCCGGAACATCGTCTTTAAAATATTGGTTCCCGGCAGATACCGGACCACAGAATCCCAATTTGCTTCAGGCTTGATGTAAAAACGTCCCCCATTGTTTTTGTCGAGAATGGCGGCAAAAACACTGGGAGAATCCATATAGGGCAGACATAACCAGTCAATGCTTCCGTCATTTCCCACCAGCGCCAGGGTGTGGGAGTTGCCGATAATTCCGTAATCGCTGATCTTTTTGTACATTCGATTGCTTACCTTTCTGTTCGAAATTCCGGACAAAGCATCATTTGTCCTCTGCATTTATGCCGGATTTAATGCTGAGTAAGTTACTGGGCAAGGTTTTTCATCAGCATTATTATACTGCCGGCGGCTGATGTGCCGCAAGTCTTGCAGTTTAAGAATTATCCTTTAAAAAATCACGGTCTCTTCATAATGGTTTATGTTCCGCAATATGAACCTGTAAGAAAAGAGACCGTGATGGAACAACAAGTTTATATTACAGTTTTCTATTGTACGGCAACAGGAAAAGATAATTTAAACGCCATTGTATATCGGTCGAAGTAAAACACCAATCCGGCAATGCGGAAATTCTCGCGCGGATTATGGATCAGTATGTCACATGTGCCGTAACAACGCAGAAGGACGAGTTGGTTCATCCTTTTCCCCAATCGGCTGATTTTCTCATCATATTAATCGATAATATTTTTCTGCTTGCCGCTGTGGATCGCTTATCATCTGTACTGGTATTATTTTGTTCATGCGCTTTTGTTGCTCTTATATTTTTAATTATTTAAGTTAGTTGGAAAGATATAAATTGGATTGGCACAGGGACTGCAATATATAGCACCGCAACAGGCTGCTTTACCGGTTGGGAATTTATTGCACCGTTAAAGGATTAAGTAAGGAGCGAGATTTTCATGCATGAGCGACAGATGTCCCCTGAAAATGGCAACCATGCGAATATTGGAAAACATACAGAGGAATTTACCATAACGGCGGAATCCGACAACAGTGAAACCCAGCGCTCGAGAGAAAGAAAATGGGAAGACAATGATTGTGTGCCCGTTATACTGAAGCGTTCAGATGAGGCCGTCCGTCACCCGGATGACATTCTGGAAAAAGCCATCATGGAAGGCGCTGAGCAGATCCGCCGTCCCTTTGCCTCGCTGGCGCTGTCATCGCTGGCTGCCGGGATCATTCTCGGCTTTACCGCAATGGTTGCAGCCGTGGTATATGCGCATGAGGGATTTTTCGAAAATCCGCTCAGTTTTCGTTTGGCAACAGCAATGGTATATCCGCTGGGATTTGTTGTCTGCATCATGAGCGGCACTCAGTTGTTCACCGAGCATACCGCAAAAGCAATATACCCCTTTCTTGAAGGCAAAGCAGGATCAGCGGGTTTGTTGCGGCTTTGGACAATCATCATTATCGGAAATATTCTCGGAACAATAATAATTGCGGTTCTGCTTACGTTTTCCGATGGCGTGATTGAGGCCAAAGAGGGATATATCGAACTTGCCTATCATTTTACCCGTTACGGGAATGCCGAAATTTTTATCAGCTCTCTTCTCGCGGGATGCCTGATGGCTCAGGGCGGGTGGCTGGTGTTTGCAACGCCGCCCAATATCAGTCAGATTGTCGGTATTTACATCGTGACCTTTTTAATCGGTATCGGACAGCTGCATCATTCCATCGCCGGTTCCGCTGAAATGTTTACCGCCCTGTTTATCAGTGATCAATTTACGCTTCCGCAGGTGGCGCGATGTGTCGGAATGTCGGTCATAGGCAATCTTTTCGGCGGAAGTGTGTTTGTAGGGGCGTTAAATTATGCCCATATCCGCAAAACTCAGAAGCTGGCGGGCGGATCCCGCGTTGCGGTGATTGATTCTTAACGCCGGGTCTTTGCAATGCAGGAAGCGGTAACCCCTTTCAATCATCGATATGTCTGTACAGGGTTCTTCTGCTGATGCCTAAAACGGCGGCGGCTCGTCTTTTGTTTCCGCCCACTTTTTTAAGGACATAGTTTAAATAGTGCTTTTCAATGTCTTTGAGTGTGGGCAGCATTTCATGTTTCTGTAAAAAAGCGTCCAGGAGAGGGGACGGATCATTTTCTGTTTCTTCGGATGGGTCGGCGGGCCTTGCGTGCCGGCGAATTTTGATGGGAAGATGTTCCGTGGCGATTTGGTCGCCATGGCAGAACGTCACGGCTCTTTCGATGATGTTCTGCAGTTCCCGGATATTTCCGGGAAACGTATAGGCCATGAGTTGATCAATGGCCTCTGATGAGAATCCTTTAATATCTTTTCCCATCTGAAGGCAATACCGGTTCAGGAAATGGGCGGCCAGAAGCGGGATATCGTCCTTGCGCTCCCGCAATGGCGGTATGGTAAGGGTGAACGCCTCCAGGCGGTAGTAAAGATCCTGGCGGAACGCGCCCGAGGCAATCAGGTCGCCGAGTTTTTGGTTGGTGGCGCAGACGACCCTGACATCGACCTGTTGTTCCGTGTTGCCGCCCACGGGCCGGAAGGCGCCGTCCTGAAGTACGCGCAGCAGTTTGGATTGAAGGTTATACGGCATTTCACCGATTTCATCGAGAAACAGGGAACCGGTATGGGTCCGCTGGAACAGGCCTTGCCGGTTTTTTACGGCGCCGGTGAAGGCCCCTGCTTCGTGGCCGAAAAATTCACTTTCCAATAATTCGGCCGGTATCCCCGCGCAGTTGACGGCAAGAAACGGTGCGTCTTTTCTGGGACTCACATCATGCAGGGCTTTTGCCACCAGTTCCTTTCCCACGCCGCTCTCCCCCTCGATCAACACCGGACCCTGGGCAGCGGCGATTTCCCGGAGTTGATCGAACATGACCCGCATTTTCCGGCTCTGTCCGATCATGCCCTGGAACCCGTCCCGGGCCATAAGATCGCGGAAACGGAGCACTTCTTTTTGCAGGCTCCGATGACGCAGAATCCGCTTCACGCTGAGCATGAAATGCTCCAGATCCAATGGTTTGGCAAGAAAATCGTCGGCCCCGCTTTTTAATGCCTCCACGGCCTGGGAGATGCTGCCGAAAGCTGTGATGATCAGAAAGCCCGGCTGGGCGTACTGCTGTTTGCTCCATTCCAGCAATGCCATGCCGTCAGCGTCCGGCAGTTTGAGGTCGCTGATCACCAGGTCCGGCTCCCATGATTTCAGAAAATTTCTGGATTCTTCGGCAGATGACGCGGTCTTTACAACGTAACCGGCCTCTTCAAGTTCCTCGTATAGCAGTTGAGCCAATCCCTGGTCATCTTCGGTCAGCAGAATACGTTCTTTTTTGTTACTTTTGCCTTTTGGCGATATGGTTTCAGGCATAATTTTCTTCCTGGTCCTTTCCTGTATCATCGGTTTGCGGCGGCAGCGTAATCCGGAACCCGGCGCCGCCAAGGGAACTTTCGAAAACCTGAATCTCGCCTCCGTGCTCCCGGATGATTCCGTGAACCACGGAAAGCCCGAGACCGGTATTACGAGCGGTATTATGCGTGCTGAAAAACGGCTCAAAAATTTTTGGTTTGATTTCCTCAGCGATTCCTTCTCCATCATCTTCTATTTCAAAAATTATGTCATGATTTTCAGATGTTTTCCAGTGCAGCTCCACGCGCGTGGTTTTTCCCGCCTGGGCGGCGTTTCGCAAAAGATTGATCAATGCCTGCTCCAGCCGGAGCGGATCGACGTGCAGAAAGGGGCCGGGCTCCGGACCCTGCATGAAAAATGCCACTTTGCCGCCGGTTTCCTTGCGAACCGTGGAAACCGCGGATTCGGCCAGACGGTCCGCATGAATCCGGCGTTTCTGGCGCATGGCGCCTTTGCCGAAATCCAGAAGCTGCCGCACGATGTCGCTCATGCGCTGTACCTGATGCCGGATATCATATAGGCTGTTTTTATGGACGGAATCGATATCGGCATCTCTCAGGCAGCGTTGGGCCTTGCCGTCGATCAGGGACAAAGGAGCGCCCAATTCGTGGGCCACGCCGGCGGCAAGCCGGCCGATGGCCGCCATTTTTTCGTTTTGCCGGAGCCTGTCTTCCAATGCCTCCTGGACCTTGCGCCGTCTGATCACCTCTTTTTCCGAGCGATCCATACTATCCAGCATGGCATTAAATGACCTGGCCAGGGCCTCGATTTCCTGCGGACCGCCGGTGTCAGCCCGGTGGGATCGGTTTCCGGCCTGGATTTTTGTCATGCTGCTTGCCAGTTGTTTAAAATACCGGCCGGCAGCCCGCTCAAAACCGAACAGAACCATTCCGGCGATCAATAGCCCCAGACCCGTGATTGCGATGGAAAGGCCGATTCGAAGATTACGGATGTGGTCTTCAAAATCACTTTTCTTCCGGATGACCTTCAGCAAGCCGTTGCTTTTGCCGGCGGTATCGAAAAGCGGAACAAAATAGGCGTATACCCGCCTGCCCTGAATCCGTTCGTATTGGCCTTTACGTCTTCCGTCTTCCACTACCTCCACCAGATCATGCTGCCGCTGCTCGGGCTCAACCGCGCCCACGGCGGCGATGCGCCGGCCGCTGGTATCATAAACATAAGCGCCGTATACGCGATCGATATGAAATACCGATTCCAGTGCCTGGCCGACGCTGCCGGATCTGTCTTTCTCAAGGCTGTAGCTTACCGGCAATCGAATGGCTCTGGCCACAAGTTCTACATCTTTTTGCATGCGTTTTTCAATAATGTGCTCCATAACGCCCAGGCTCGCGTAACTGATAACGCCCATGACCAGCACAATGGGAATAATGATATTGATCACCAGAACCGACCGCAGGCTGAAGCGTTTTAAAAACGCGGTCCCCATAGAAAATCTCCCTTTACAAAACGACACATGTGGCTTTTTGTCACATGGTTTTCATGAATGATATTTTATTGTCTCACGACGTAAGGATAACGTAAGGATAAATTAAATTATTATAAAATTATATAGTTATAAATTATATTATGCTTTTTTATCATTCTGGCATGACATATGCAAGTTTTGAATACCATACATGGTAATAGAGTGCATTACCATCAATACGTTTATTTTACATTTTTAAAAGGAGGTGAACAAAGTGAATGCAAAAACCATACGCAAAAAAATGACTGTTTGGAAAACCCTTGCCCTGGTAGCGGCTCTGGTATGCCTGATGAGCGTACCGGTTACTGCCCAAGATGCCGGCGGACAACAGTATCAAACGCAGCAGCAGCAGCAACAGCCGCCGCCTTCCGATTTCAGTGATAATGATCTGGAAAAATTCGCCGAGGCTCAATCCAAAGTTGAAGATATTCGGTCCGAATATTCCGAGGCCCTGAGCGAGGTGGAAGATAACGCGGAAGCCCAGGCTCTGCAGGAAACCTACAGCCATCGGATGGTTCAGGTTATTGAAAATAATGGCCTGAGCGTAGAAGATTATAATCAAATCATCATGGCGATGCAAGGGGATGAAGAACTGCGTGAAAAAGTGAATAACCTGATGAACTAACCAAAACCTGTAATTCAATCCGGGCCTGTTCATGAGCCATTGCAGATACAATGAACAGGCTCGGCACCACCCATCGCAACACTGCTTTCTTTCCTTGTTTTTCCTCCATCTGTAACTGTCGATCTCTCATTCCAGTTGTACAAAAAAGCCGTAAAAGCATATTCATCAACCTTGACACGCCCCCTGTTTGTAAGGCATACTGGCTTAGGATAAAAATTTGAATTCACTATATTTTCCGTAATGGGCCCATACGCTTATGAATGAACGATTTGAAACCATTGTCAGGCAGATCAGTTCCGTATTAATCGGCAAGGAACCCCAGGTCCGGCTGGCGCTGACCTGCATGTTTGCCAGAGGGCACCTGCTCATCGAGGATCTGCCCGGAATCGGCAAAACCACCATGGCCAAGGTGCTGGCCAAATGTCTGGGGCTGGATTTCCAGCGGATTCAGTTCACCAGCGACATGCTCCCCGGCGATATTCTCGGCGTTTCCATTTTTGACCCGAAGGCTGCGACGTTTCATTTCCATCCCGGCCCGATTTTCACCCAGGTGCTGCTGGCCGACGAGATCAACCGGGCCACGCCCAAAACCCAGAGCGCTCTGCTGGAGGCAATGGAGGAACAGCAGGTGACCATTGAGGGAGAAACCCGGGCGTTGAAAAAACCGTTTTTCGTGATTGCCACCCAGAATCCTCTGGAGCATTCCGGCACCTTTCCATTGCCCGAATCCCAACTCGACCGTTTCCTGATGCGCATTACGTTGGGTTATCCCGATCGCGCCGCGGAAAAACGGATTTTAAAAGGAGAGGGGGCCCAGGCGGTGCTGGATGTCATGAATGCCTGCATGATGTATGACGACGTGTTTGCCATACAGGCGGATATCGGCAGGGTGCATGCCTCGGAGACCTTTATTGATTATCTTCAGGATATTATCCATTTTACGCGATCATCACCGTGGTTCCATGTGGGCCTGTCGCCCAGGGCCGGGCTGGCCCTGCAGCAGGCTTCCCGAGCATGGGCTTACATGGAGGGAAGGGATTATATGATTCCCGAAGATCTTCAGGTGGTGCTTCCCTGGGTGGTGGGCCACCGCCTGCGGTCCCGGACGGATGGCCTTGAAATTCCCCAGCACAAACTCATGGAAATTTTTACTGAGGTGCCGGTACCCCTTTGAAAAGACTGTTTCGACCCAGAACCGACGCGGCCGGAAAACCCGATGCCCTGCCGCTGATCTTCAATCGCCGCCGGGTCTATATCCTTCCCACGGCTTACGGGTTTTTGTTTCTTTTCATTCTGCTGGCCATGCTGCTGGGTTCCATCAATTACAACAACAACCTGGGGTTTCTGCTGGTGTTTCTTCTGGGCAGCATCACCCTGGTTTCCATGATTCACACCTACCGGAATCTTCTGGGCGCGGAAATTTGTTCGGTATCCGCCGCCCCGGTGTTTGCCGGCAGGCCCGCCCTGTTTCGGTTTCTGGTTCGTTCAAAATCCAGCCATCGACATGCCATCGGCTTTGCGCTGAAAAAGAGATTCCCCGTCATTGAAAATATCGCTCCGGATACGGATAAAACCATCCGTGTGACGTTTCCTACCGAGTTTCGCGGGATGGTGAACCCCGGACGGCTTGTGGTCTGGACCCGTTATCCGCTGGGTCTTTTCCGGGCATGGACGGTGATGTCGCCGGACATGTCCTGCGTGGTTTATCCCAAACCCCTGGCCGGATCGTTTGTATCCGCCGGAGGAGATGACGGCGATGCATCCGATGCCGGGGCAGTCAAACGGGGGGTTGATGATTTTTTAGGTCTCAAACCCTATCAACCCGGCGATCCTGTGGGCAAGATTTCATGGAAAAGCTTTTCCCGGGGAATGGGAGTGTTCACCAAGGAATTTGCCGGCAGCAGCGGGGCTTCGATCATCCTGGATTATGATGCCATAGGAGATGGAGACAGGGAGCAGAAGCTTTCCCGGCTTACCGACTTGGTTCTAAAGGCCCATAATATGAACGCGGAATACGGCCTGCGGCTTCCCGGCCGCGCCATCGCCCCGGACAAAGGCGAACGGCACCGGCACGCATGTCTTAAGGCGCTGGCTTTATTTGATCTGAAAACGTGATCCATGAACGATTCACGAAAAATCCTATCACCGATCATAGCCGCGCTGGTGGTGGCGATTCTTCCGCATATCGGGAGGCTGCCCCTCTGGATTATTCTCTGGTGCGTGATCATGTGGGGCTACATGCTGTTGTCCTCACGTTTCCAGTGGCCCCGACCGGGAAAAACGCTGCGGACGGCTCTGGCCGTGATGGGAATTGCAGGGCTTTTGCTGACCTTCAGCCGCCGGATTGATCAGGACGCCTATCTCGGTCTGCTGGCGATAATGGCGGCGTTAAAGCCTTTTGAAATGGAAACCCACCGGGACCGCATGATTACCGTTTTTCTGGCTTATTTCATCGTAATCACCAGTCTCTTCCTTTCCGAAACCCTGTTGATGACCCTTTATATGTTCGTGTCTGTCGGGGTAACCACCGCCGTTCTCATCCGTATCAATGACCCAGGCGGCCGCGTAACGGAAAATCTCAAGCTTTCCGGGGTGATTATGGCCCAGGCCATCCCCTTGACCCTATTGTTTTTTTTTCTGTTTCCCCGCATCGAAGGGTCATTGTTCGGACTCTGGTTTTCCAACACCGCGAAAACCGGTTTTTCGGATCGCCTTTCTCCGGGCGGTGTGGCCAGCCTGGTGGAAAACAATGACGTGGCCTTCCGGGCAACCTTTGAAGCCGGGATTCCGCCGGCTTCCCGGCTTTACTGGCGCGGTATCGTTTTTGATGCATTTGACGGTCGCGCGTGGCATGCGCCGCGACGCCAGGCCCCTGCGGACAGACTTCCGGAAGGCCGTGAATCGATGACCTATACCGTTATGCTGGAGCCTCATCATTACCGGTGGTTATTTGTTTTAGAAATGCCGGCTGAAAAAATTCGCCAGGCCGAGCTGCTCGGAGATTACACCTTCCGTGCCAGAAGTCCGGTCACCCGTAAAATGAGCTATGACATGACGTCCTATGCGCAATATCGCACCGGCCCGGAAGATGAAGAGGTGTTGCATGCGGCAACGCGCCTGCCGGACAATATCAACCCCGGCGCCCGTCAACTGGCGGCCGGAATAACGGCGGATGCCGCCACAGTGGAAGAAAAAGCCAACCGGGTGCTTGATTTTTTTCGCGATAATGGATTCGGGTATACGCTTTCTCCTCCGGGCCTGGGCCGGCATTCGGTGGATGATTTTATTTTTTCCGCCAGGCGCGGCTACTGCGAGCATTATGCCTCAGCGTTTGCCTTTATGATGCGATCCATCGATGTGCCGGCCCGGGTGGTCGGCGGGTATCTGGGCGGCGAGGTGAATCCGTATGCCAGCTACCTGATCGTCCGCCAGTCGGATGCCCACGCGTGGGTGGAGATCTGGGATCCGGAAAAGGGGTGGATGCGCATGGACCCGACGGCGGCGGTGGCGCCGGATCGAATTTCCCAGGGCGCCCGAAGCGCCCTGTCAGCAGGTGAAGGGGAGGATTTTTTCGACCGAAAATATTTTAAATCCATCTCAATCTTTTTTCAGCAGGTCCGGTTCCGGTGGGACGCTGTCAGCACGCAATGGAGCGCATTTTTCGAGGGGTACTCCTATGACGTGCAGCAGTCCCTGCTGGCCAAAATCGGTATCCGGCCCGGCGTGCTGTCCGCCACGGTTAAAGCCATGCTGCTTATGCTGGGGCTGGCCGGTGTGATTGTCGGCGTCTATATCTGGTTTACGCTGCGTCCGGCACGTCCCGCCCTTGACCCCATTGAGAAATATTATGGCCGATTTTGTGAAAAACTCGCCCGATCCGGCCTGCCGCGCAGCCCTCACCAGGGACCCGTGGATTATCGGCGCTATATTTTGAAAAATCGCCCGGATCTGGAACATGACATTGCCCCTGTTATGGATCTTTACGTGAATCTGCGGTATCGGGATCAGATATCGACCACGCTGATTTCCGAGTTTATCCAGAAAGTGCGGCGATTTGATCCGAAACCCCGCTAGAACATCATTACCGGCAGACTGCCGGTCCTAAACGTTTATTTTTAGGAAAAATAGAGCTTGCGCAAAAAATCGGGATCCGGCATAGATAATCAGAAAATGCGCGGCTTGAAATACTATTATTGCCTTCATCCTTACGGAAGCTTTTTTTCGGAAAGGCGGATTCTCCGCGCGTTAACAGAGATGAACAGGAAGGGGCAACAAAGATGTCATTTGTGAAAAAAGGGGCGCTTTTTCGTCTGATTTCCATTGGTTTTATTTTAATGACGCTGACCGCGTGCTCGAAATTCAAGCACGGGGTCTACGATCTGGTCATGGGGATGGAGCGCCGGCAGGCGGGCGTCGAGCAGGCGGCCTTGAACATGGCCGATTTCGAGATCGCGTTGTGTGAAGGCCGGGGCAGGGGAGAGCGTCCCGCCCTGGTCCTGATTCATGGATTCGGCGCCAACAAGGCCGTCTGGTTCCGGTTGTGCCGGCATTTAAAAGAGGATTTTCATCTTATTGCCGTTGATCTTCCCGGTCACGGGGAGAGCTCAAAACATTTGAACAAAGACTACAGCATATCAAGCCAGACCATGTATCTGCGTTCCATTCTTGAGAAGCTGAAGGTCAGAAAACCGCATCTGGCCGGCAATTCCATGGGAGGCGCCATTGTCGCGCTTTACGCGGCCCTTTATCCGGATGATACCGCCGGCGTTGCCCTGTTCAACCCGGGAGGCATAAGGACTTACGAGAGCGAACTGGACCGATATCTGGCCCGGGGAGAAAATCCTTTGATTGTGAAAACCAGCGGCGATCTGAAAAAATTGATGGATTTTTCCATGGAAAAGCCGCCGTTTCTGCTCTGGCCCATTACCAGCGTGATGGCGGAAAAGGCCGTGGCCAACCAGGAGATGCATGATAAGATTTTTAATGATTTACTGCAGAACAGGGCCAGTGGTTATGGACAACCCCACTCCGGCCTCGAAGGCAAAACCGTTGCACAAGCCGATGCCTCATCCCTGCATCTCTGGGGGCAAAAGGACCGGTTGATCCAGCAGAATAATGGTAATGCGTTTGACGATTTCGAAGATGTGCTCAGCGCCATCCGGTCACCGACCCTGATTGTCTGGGGCAGAAACGACCGGCTGATCAACGTGGAAAACAGCAGGATATTTGATGAGTTGATCCCCGATTCCCGGCTGGTGATCTTAGACGGCGTGGGGCATTCGCCCATGCTCGAGGTACCGGAAAAAGCGGCCGGCCTGCTGGCGGAATTTATCTGGTCGATCAACGATAAATAACCATTTTTTAAGGCATCAGCATCAGCGTGGATCGGGCATTGTTTTGGATCTCCCGGTCGCTGAACCACCAGTAAACCTTTTCACCCTCCATGAACGCCGGGATCTGATCTTTGGCATGAGGATGGAATATCCGTCCGGCGATGCCGCCGGGAAGCACGGCCATCACCTTATCCGGATCGGCCAGATCCGCCGTCATGCGAAGGGAGGCGGAAATCTTCACGTCATAAGGCGCATTGTAATCGTATATTCCGCGATAGAGCGCTTCCACGGAACCCGGCGCCGGCCAGTCGCCGCCTCCTAACAGCCCCTTGCCGAAACCTTCCCGCCGGATGGGGCTGACAAAAGTGTGTCGGTGCACCTTTCCCCATTGCCATTTGGCCGGATTGTTCCCCAGGGTCGCGGCAAGGTCGGCCCGGGCCTCGATGGCCGCCCGGATGAGGATGTCCTGCTTGGTTTCGGTTTTGTCCGTGGTGCCAATGTCGTCGAACCAGTGATCCAGCCGGTCGGTGACTACCATCTGCTCAAAGCGTTCCTGCCAGAAATACCAGGTTCCCAGCATGGTTTTGGCCAGGTCTTCCCCCAGCTCGTCAACAAAGGTATGCCAGGCATAACGTTCATACACGGCATGAAACAGGGTGGCGCCAGGCGCGTCGATATCGTCTTTGCGGTTCCATTGCGAAAGGATTTCCGCCAGCTCTTTTGTTTCGTCCGCATCCGTCAGAGTGTCCACCATGACGGGAACCAGCCGTTCGGCCATCAGGTTGAGGGTGTCCCGCTGAAACTCCCAGTGGTCATCTGCAGTTTTCAAACCGGGTTCTTCCATAAGCTGTTTGAGCCGCCGATAGCGATAAGACGGAGAAAGAAAGGTTGAATAGTAATAAGGAAAATCCCGGGTGACCGTTTTGTGATTGCAGGTCCCCAGCCACCCCTTGTCCGGATTGCAGGCATGGGGCATTTCATCAAAAGGAACAAAGCCGAGCCAGTTGTCTGCGCCGTCGGTAACGGCCGTGGGAATGGTTCCGTCGCCGTCCGAACGAACCGGCAGCCGCCCGGAAACATGCCAGCCGATATTGCCGGCCGTGTCGCCGAACACGAAGTTGAGCATGATGACATCAAAACCGGTCAGACAGCGCCGGATATCGTCCGTGCTTTTAGCGCGCATGAAATCAGCCACCCCCATGCGATTTTTCATGGGTTCATACGGCGCCCACCGCAGGCTCATGACCTTGTCGGTATCAAGACCCTTGAGCACATTTGAAACCACCGGCCCCCGCCGGGTGTAACGGATCTCCACCGGCTCCTCCCGGAATCCGGATTTTTCGTTTTTATCCCGGATTTTCAAGGTTTCGCCAATGACGGTAAACGGGATGGCGTTCCCGCCTTCCAGATAGTGATCCGGATCGGCCGGGTCAAGGGTTTCAATGTAAAGATCCTGTATATCTCCGTAGGCATTGGTGATGCCTACGGCCACATGCTGGTTGCGGAAAATGGGCATGACCGGCAGGCCGGCAATATGGACCCCGACAATGCGCAGATGGGGCGTAATGATGCCGGCCGGATACCAGATTCCAGGAAGAATGCCGGTTGCCAGATGGGGATCATTGGAGACGATGGGCGTGCCGCCTGCGGATTGGGCTGGGCCGGTCACCCAATTGTTGCTGCCGATCTCTTTGGCGCCGTTTTGCAGAAATCCCATGAGCATGGCGTCATTGGATATGGTTGTCGCTGCTGCCGAAGCGGGCAGATCCGCCTCGGCCGGATGTCTTTCATCATCCGGGTTGATATTCAGCGGAAAGATTTCTTCGGCTCTGGCCGGACCCAGCCGTTCTATCAGCATCTGGGCGATGATTTCAGACTTGAGGTTGGCCGAGGAATCCCAACTCATGTAGTAGAGAATGGAAAGGCTGTCCGCCACGGTCCAGGGTTCGGGCGCGATGCCCGCCAGCTTGAATTCAATGGGATAGGAATCCGCGCCGGTTTGAATGTAGGCGTTGACCCCGGCGATATAGTTTTCCAGAAGCCTTTTGTCTTCCGGGGCCAGATTTTCCGCAAGGACCTCAGCCTGTCGATGAAATCCCAGCGTCCGATGACGGATATCGAGTCCTTTGGCCACCTCCCCGGCCAGTTCACTGATCCGTCCCTGGGCAAACAGCAGGGTCAGGGTCATCTGGAACAGTCGGTCCTGGGCCGTAACGTATCCCAGCGCCCGCATGGCGTCATCCAATGAATCGGCATAAAGATAGGCCATCCCTTTTTCATCCCGGACCACCTTTACCGGCGCGGAAAGGTTTTCCAGCATGAGGCTTCCGTTGGTCGGATATCGGTTGAGTCCGGCACAGCCGGCCATCAGGAAAAGGCAGCACAGCAGGGTGTAATAAATGATGTGGCGCATGGCAGGGCCTCCCGGGCAAGCGTTTGAGGGCTTATGGCGCCGCAAACATCGAGCGGCGCAAAAAATCCGGTGTGTTGCGAAAGGATTATTTTGTCATATTCGCAAAATTCGGTTGCCGTTTGCAAGCCTTTTTTCTATATTGCGCAATGTGACATCAATTTAAAATAATTACCAAAAAGATATTCCCGGAAGATCGGAAGCACGCTTTGGGGAAAACAAACCATCCCATCATTCGGATGTGACCATGACAGTGCGCAAGGGCGATCAGATTGAGCTTGATATCAGCCATACGGGCTTTGGCGGCAAAGGCATCGCCAAGGTCGACGGACTTACCATCTTTGTAAACCAGGCCGTTCCGGGAGACCGGGTGCTGGCGGCGATCGTCAAAAAGAAGAAAAGCCATGCCGAGGCCCGGATGCGGGAGGTGCTTTCACCATCTCCATTCCGCGTGTCCGCTCCCTGTCCCTACAGTGGTTATTGCGGCGGGTGCACCTGGCAGTTTCTGCGTTACGACAAGCAGCTCGAATACAAGCGGCTGCATGTGATCGAAGCGCTGCACCATATCGGCGGCATCGAGGGTGTTAATGTCCTGCCGACCCTTCCGTCAGAAGCGGTATTCGCTTATCGGAACAAGATGGAGTTTTCATGCAGCGACCGGCGCTGGGTCCTGCCGGAACAATTGGATGACGATTCCATTGACCGGGGGTTTGCATTAGGCCTCCATGTGCCGGGAACCTTTGATAAAGTCCTCGATATTGACGCCTGTCTCCTGCAGCCCGACCGGGGAAACGAGATCCTGCGATTTGTCAAGGCCTACATGAAAGCCAGCGGGCTGCCCGCCTACGGCCTGCGTTCCCATGAAGGATTCTGGCGGTTTCTGGTTGTCCGCCATTCCCTGGCCAATGATCAATGGCTGGTCAATATCGTGACATCCGCGGAAAACAAGGATCTTCTGACGCCTCTGGCTGCTGATCTGATGCGGTCCTTTTCCGATGTCGGGGCCGTGGTCAACAATATCACGGCCCGCAAATCCGGCGTGGCCGTGGGCGAGGTTGAAATCCCCCTTGCCGGACAGGATTATCTGGAAGAACATCTGGGTCCTTACCGGTTTGCGGTGTCGGCCAATTCCTTTTTTCAGACCAATACCCGGGGCGCGGTGAAATTATACGATACGGTGAAAGATTTTGCGGCCCTGACCGGCAGCGAGCAAGTGCTGGATCTTTATTCCGGCACCGGAACCATCCCCATCTGGCTCTCCGACGCTGCCGCGTCCGTCACCGGCATCGAGATCGTGGAAGCCGCTGTTGCCGACGCGCGAAAGAATTGCGCCCACAACCAGATATCCAACTGCGATTTCATCCTCGGAGATATGCGCGCGGTACTACCGGAAATCAGGGAAAAACCCGATGTCCTGATCATTGACCCGCCCCGCGCCGGCATGCATCCAGACGTCGTCAAACAGGTTCTCGCCCTTGACGTTCCCCGCATCGTCTATGTGTCCTGCCATCCCGCCACCCTGGCCCGGGACGCGGGCCTGATGAAAGACGTCTACGCCGTTACGCGGGTCCAGCCCGTGGACATGTTCCCGCATACCTATCACATTGAATCCGTGGCCTGTTTGAATCGGCGAACATTATGAAATCTCAATTTAAGGTTGTTGACGGGGTTCAGATATGGACTTCGTCGAAGGGTGCGCGCTCCCGGTATACTTCGACGTAGTCAACGCCCGGCATCCGCATGATATCCTCCTTGACTTCCTTGGCGGCTTTTCGCCCTCCTTTTTTGAAGTTTTTGGAATAGATATAAACCGTTCCATCATGAGCCTTGACCTCCACATCGCCCAGTTTTTCAATCAGCGTGGTTTTTATCTGGCATGCCAGTTCCAGGTTGCACATGCAGTTGAGCGAGTAGGTCATGGGTTCGAAGCGTTTTTGCTGCAATGTATTGATGATGATATCACCGGCTTCGGAAATATCCATGTGCGAGAGATTTACGGTTAGATCATAGAGGTTGGGGTCTTCCATGTTGGCGTCATAAATTTTTTCAAACCACTTCATGATTCCTTCATTGGACAGGGGCGTCGATTCCGGCAAAGGGTCGGCTGTTTCCGGCTTTCCGGCTTCCGGCTTTGTCAGAACCAGCACTTTCAGAGCATGGGATATTTCCTTGAACATCGGATATCCCAGGTACCCGCAGAAAACCATCTTATCCTCGGCCATGAGATTGCATAACTTATGTTCCAGCAAAGATACCAGCTTCATTTTCTTTTTTCGAAAAAGCTGATGCCACAAGGTCAAGTCCCGGGTAACCTGGATGAGTTCTTTTTCCGGCATATTGTGATCTTCGGCCGTGATTTTGATCAGATCCTCCATATCGATGAGACGATAATCCAGCCGGCGGGCAGTATATTCCGCGATTTTTCTGCTTTCATGGGGGTATTTCGAAATAATGGCGACAATAGACATAAAACCACCTCACGATTAAAAAATTTTATACGCCGTAAAATATTATCAGCATGGCGATCAATACAACGATAAAAACAATGGTCATAAGCCCCCCGGCTTTCATGAAATCCACGCTCCGATAACGTCCGGGGCCCATGTAAAGGGCGTTGACCTGATGGGTGGGAAGAATAAAGGAGTTCGACGTGGCAATTCCCACCACCAGGGCCGCCATGCGCGGATCCGTGCCGGCCATCATGGCCATATTGACGACCAGAGGAACCAGGAGCACGGTGGCGCCGACATTTGAAATCACCAGCGTGAAAAACGTGGAGAGCACCGCCACAGCCGTGAGCAGTCCGATTGGCGATACATCGCCGATAAAATCAAGAACAGTGTGGGCAATCCATGAGGCGGCTCCGGATTTTTCCGTGGCGATACCCAGAGGAATCAGTCCGGCCAGAAGAAATACCGTGCGCCAGTCCACGGATTGATAGGCTTCATCAATGGTCAGCACCCGGCAGAGGATCATGCCGAACGCTCCGGTCATCAGGCTCACGGACAACTGGAAGTTAAACACCATGATCATGGTCAATGCTACCGCCAGCCAGAATCCCGCCAGAATGGCTTTTTCCGGCTTCATAACCTCGCCGACGGGCTTGGTGAAAATGAAATTATGTTTTTCCTCCAGGATTTTAAACCGGTCCCAGGTTCCTTCCAGCACCAGAGAATCGCCGGAACGGAGCGGCATACTGGAAATGCCGCTGTAATGAACCTGGTCGGCCCGATAGATGGCCACAGGGTTGACCTGATATTGTTCCCAGAAATGGACCTCCCTCAGTGTTTTGCCGATCAACTCCGATCGAGGGGCAACAACGGCCTCGATGATCCCGGTGATTTCAGGGGCCATGTTATCCTTGAATATATGCAGATCGTCTTTGAGGATCATTCCCTGTTCCTCAGCCATTTGTTCAACATTTTCCTTTTTGCCGAATACCGCCAGATGACTATCCCCTCGAATTTCAAAATCCGGGGGCAGGGTCACCATTTTCAGACGGTCTCTGCCGGAAAACGCCACGGCATTGACTTGATGATTATCCCGCAGGTGCTTGACGGTAAGAGGATCGCGAAACGCGTTGAAATTGGGGGGCGTCTGGAGCTCAAAAACTTCTCCCAGATCTTCATAGGCGGGTCCGTGATGGGCTTCGGCCTCGGCTTTGCTTTCCGGTTTTCCTTTGGGAAGAACAAATTTTCCCAGAAAAATAAACGTGGCAACGCCGCCGGCCACCAGGGCAAGCCCGATGGGGGTTACGTCAAACAGGCCGAATGGTTCTAAACCGAAGGGAGCCAGCAAATCATTTAAGAGAATCAGAGGACTTGATCCCACCAGGGTGAGGGTGCCGCCCAGAATGGCGCAGAAGCCGATGGGCATGAGCATCTGAGACAGGGGCAGATGCATGGATTTACTGACGCGCCGGATGGCCGGCAGAAAAAGGGCCGCGGCCCCGATGTTCTGCATGAAACTGGATATGACGGCTACGGTTCCCCCCATGGCGATGACCACCCGTGAAGCGCTGTTGCCCGCGATTTTCACGATGGGTTGGACCAGCCGGTTGATCAGACCGGTCTTGTCTAAACCCGCGCCGATAATGATGACGGCGATAATCGATATGACGGCATTGCTGGAAAAACCGGAAAACGCTTCTTTGGGTGTGACCAGACCGAGAATGGGCAGAAGCACGGTCATAAGAATGGCCACCATGTCCACCCGGATCCATTCCACAATGAACAGAAAAACAGCCAGCCCGATAATGGCCAGTACCAGGATGATTTCATTGTTGAGCGCAATTGGTTCCATAACTGATCAGATTCCTTTGGTTTTGGGTTTTTCGGTCAGGACCCGGCAATGGGTCATATAAAGAAACAGTTCGGCATCCTTTTGCGTTTATTCATATGACACCTCGCTTTCGTCCGGGGGTGATATGATAATTTTCATGATGTTGTTTTTTTAGAAACTGGCCGACCTCCTGAATATAATCGCCGGTACGGTGAAAAATCCCTGACGGGAATTAATGATCCACTCACGATACCTGTCGGTATTTTGGTTCCCGTTTTTCCTGGGTTTTTATGATCCACGTATTTTTAAATCTTTTCTGCGTCGTCGACAACCAAAAGTTTTGCATTCATGGACTTTTTTCGATTTTAATTCGGGATCGTTATATTTCATGATGGGTAATGGAATTATGACTTCGGCAATTTTGGTTGCGATAAGCATTTAAAAAAGGAGAATCGCA
>CAZRES010000002.1:0-82793 GCA_964598885.1 uncultured Desulfobacteraceae bacterium
GAGTAGGACGCCGCCGATTCCCTCCCCAAAAAAAGCCCCGCCTACTGTATAACAGTAAGCGGGGCTTTTTTTATTGCCTGACTCTAACAGCGGCCTGCGCGTTGCGTTTTATTAGGGGTTGGACGGCTCCGTGGCCTGCCTGGACAACTCCCGAACGTTTTGCAGGGTTTTTTCCGCCGTATCCGCCGTCTCCCGGGCACGGTCCAGGCGTTCGATGTTATTGACTCCGGCCTGGTCTTTGGTGGTCAGATCCGAAATCACCAGGATGCCCACGATCAGCGCGGCAAGCAGCAGCACAACAAACAGGATGCCTTTCATTTCATCTTCTCCAGATCAATATAGTGAAAATTAAATTCGAAATGATCTTCACAGTGAAAAATTAGTTATGTATGTTAATTGGATTTGCTTTATTATGGGGATACCTCAGTTTTACTCTTAAAATTAATTAAGGCAGCAGTGTTTATATTTTTTCCCCGAACCGCAGGGACAGGGATCGTTTCGCCGGGGAGCGGCGTTGGACGCCGGTTCGGGTGCCGGCAGCATGTCTCGATCAAGCTTGAGATAGACCGGCGCGATGCTGATCAGAAATACCACAATGGCCAGAAACTGGCGGCCGCCGTTGGCCAGTACATGCGACCAGGCCGACCGGGCCGTGTTGGCCCAGACGCTGGTGGAATGAACGGATTCGATCTTTTCGACAAAGATCATGGGAAGATCCAGGGCATGCATGAGGATGATCAGCGGAAGAGAAATCAGAAAGGTCTGGAAGCGGTTGAGCAGGGTGATGCCGGGCCAGGCCAGGATCAGGGAAAACACGATGATGGGCGCAATGCAAAGCGTGTTGGCCTGGGCCTTGAGCCGGACCGTGTTTCCGGGCTCCTGGGGGGCATAAGGTTTGTTGGCCATGGGCTTGTTGACCTTGATGGTGTAGCGGAGATAATCCATCCGGTCGATGGTCACAAGTTCGCTGATCCTGACGTCATATGCCGGATCCATCCATTCCAGCTGTTCGGCGATCAGGGGCATATAGAAGCGCACGTAATACGGATTGATGAGATAAAATAAGACAATGAAAAACACGCCGGCCGGCGCCAGCCGGAGCATCAGGATTTTCGGCCGCCAGCGGCGGGGTTTATCGGCTGTTTTGGGGGATGCGTTCAATTCGGCTCACCCAGAAAACAAAAAAGATCAGGGAGATGATGATAATCACGGTCTGGCCCACATAGATGTGCATCATGTCAAACAGCGCGGGTTTGAACCGAACCGTATAGTAAAGTCCCGCGATTCTGGTCAGGTTGAAGGCGTAAATAAAAAGGATGCCGCCCAGGATGCCGTAAAATTTCGCCAGCCCGCGGGCGGGAAATGCCAGGACCGCGGCAACCAGGAGCAGCATCCCCTCAATCCCCTCGCAGCCGCGCATGACTTCCACGGTGGCGCCGCCCACAATGGCGTTCCCGCGCACCTCGGTGTTTTCATTGGGTGTGATGATATTGATCAGCGCTGAACTGGCCCGGGTGGTCATGGTGTCCACAAGAAAAGGCGTGGTGTAGTCCCGGGTGGCGTAATGGGCGGCCTGGAGAATGATAAAAAGCGCGACAAATCCGAGGAAAAACCGGATTTCTCTGGTATTGGATCGGAGAAACCGTCTTACAACACTCATGTAACCCTTCTTGTCCTTTGCTTTTAAAGCCGGTTGATCATGGAGGCCATGTAGGCCGCGCCGAAACCGTTGTCGATATTGACCACCGCCACATTGGAACTGCACGAATTGAGCATGGAAAACAGGGCCGTCAGACCCCCCAGGCTGGTGCCGTAGCCCACGCTGGTGGGAACGCCGATGACGGGTTTGTCCACCAGGCCCGCCACCACCGAGGGAAGCGCCCCTTCCATGCCGGCAACCACGATCAGTACAGCCGCGCTTTCCATATCATCCTTGTAGGCAAAGAGCCGATGGATACCGGCCACGCCCACGTCGAAAATGCTTTTCACCGGATTGCCCATGGCCCGGGCCGTTAAAAAGGCCTCCCGGGCCACCGGGATGTCCGATGTGCCGGCGGAAATCACCAGAATGACCCCTTTTCCGGTGATCGGGACCTCGCCGGCGGCCCATTCGAGCATCCGGGCATCCACATGGTAAATGGCATCCGGAAGAGCGATTTGCACCTGCCGCGCTTTTTTTTCATCAATGCGGGTCACCAGGATGATGTTTTCCCGCGGCATCATTTTTTCCATGATGCCGGTGATCTGGACGACGGTTTTGTTTTCGCCGTAGATGACCTCGGGGAATCCTTTTCTCAGGGACCGGTGATGGTCGATATGGGCATAGCCGATATCTTCCACGGTCAGGTGCTTAAGGCTGTCCAGGGCGGTTTCCACGGCCACCTCGCCGTGGGCCACGGATTGGAGAAGCGTTTTGAGGCGGTCTGGATGCATGGCATCTTCCTGATTTCTGCTGTTGTTTTGCCTATTGGATTTCCTGCTCGATGATGCCGTTTATGGGTTCCGGAGGCGCTTCCGGTGCTGTGGGGGCCACTGGTTTTGGAACTTCGGCGAGGGATTGGGCCAGCTGGTCCATGCGCCCTTGCAGGTCACCGGCGGTTTTTTGCAGGACCGCGATTTCGTTGTAAAGGGTTTCGGCATGATGGGCCATGTTCTGCTGGGTGAACTCGCGTTCGGCCGCCAGGGCCTCATTTAACATATCCTTATCCACAATCCGGTCTGCGAGGGCTTCCACTTGCTGCCGATTATCATCCGCCGCGGCCTGGATCGCATCAATGCGAACAAAGGCCTGTTCCATCCGGGCCGACATCTGATCGACGTATTTTTGCATCCCCACGATATCTTTTTTCAGGGCGTCGACCGCAGCGGTGGCCGCGGCGGCGCGTTCTCCAACAGTTTCTACCTCGGTCTGGTCCGCCTTGCCGGCCTGTACATCGGCGATGGCGGCGTCGGCGGCATCTATTTTTTCCTCCAGTCGAGACATATCGGTTTGCGCAGCGGCGGTGTGGTCGGCGATTTGCATCTCCAGGCTTTCCAAGTGTTCGTTGAATTGGGCCGACAGGCCGGTAATTTCCGTTGCGCCGGTGGCGTCCACCGCGTGAAGCTTGTTGCGGAGATCATGATAGCCCCAGACAAAGGCGCCGCCCATGACCAGAATGGCAATGAAGATCATCCACAACGACCATGGGGTCGTCCTGCCGGAGGCAAGATCGCCGGCCGGCGGTGCATCGTCGGCCGGTTCGTCGGGTACCGGGGCGCTGAGGTCAATTTTAAATTTTTTCTTTTCAATACCGGTCATTTCTATTCCCATTCGATGGTGCTCGGGGGTTTGGAACTGATGTCGTAAACCACCCGGTTGACACCGGATACTTCATTGATGATGCGGGTTGAGATTTTTGCCAGCAGTTTCTGGGGCAGTCTGGCCCAGTCCGCTGTCATGGCATCCTTGCTGGTCACGGCCCGGATGGCCACGATGTGCTCATAGGTCCGTTTATCGCCCATGACGCCAACACTCTTGATGGGCAATAGGACGGCAAAGGATTGCCATACTTTTCGATAATAGCCCGCGGCCCTGATTTCTTCAAGTAAAACCGCATCCACGTTTCGAAGGATCCGCAGCCGGCCCGGACTGACTTCACCGATGATCCGGATTGCCAGACCGGGCCCGGGAAAGGGCTGGCGCCACACCAGTTCATCCGGAAGGGCGAGTTCGGCGCCAAGGACGCGGACTTCATCTTTGAATAGCAGTTTCAGCGGTTCGACAAGTTTGAGCTTCATTTTTTTCGGCAATCCGCCCACGTTGTGGTGGGATTTGATAATGGAGGTGGGACCGCCGAAGGCCGACTGGGATTCAATGATATCCGGATAAAGGGTTCCCTGGGCCAGAAATTCGGCGTCTTTGATTTTTTTGGCTTCCGCCTCAAACACGTCCATGAAGATCTTGCCGATGATTTTTCGCTTGCGCTCGGGATCGGCCACGCCTTTTAAGGCGGTTAAAAACAGTTTCGACGCGTTGACATACCGGATATTCAAATGCAGATGCTGTTTGAACAGCGTCTTTAGCCGGCCGGCTTCATTTTGCCGAAGCAGGCCGTTGTCTACAAAGATGCAGGTCAGCCGACTGTCGATGGCTCTGTGAATCAGGACCGCGGTCACCGAAGAATCCACACCGCCGCTTAAGCCAAGGATGACTTTTTTATCGCCGACCTCCTCCCGGATCTGGGAAATGGTATCCCGGGCAAATGCCTTCATGGTCCAGGTGCGGCGGCAGCCGCAGATGGCAAAAAGGAAATTTTTCAACATGCGCCCGCCGCCCGGCGTATGGGCCACTTCCGGATGGAACTGCAGCCCGTAAAGCTGTCTTGACGGGTCGGCCGCCGCCGCAATGGGAGTGTTTTCGGTGGAGGCGGTGACGGCAAAACCGGCCGGCAGGCGGGTTATGGAATCTCCGTGGCTCATCCAGCACGTGGGATGCGTTCCGATTCCTGCAAACAACGTTTTGGTGTCTTGGATGCGGAGTTCGGCAAAACCGTATTCCCTTTTTTTGGTTTTGGTCACCGTTCCGCCGAGCATGTGCATCATATATTGCATGCCATAGCAAATTCCCAGAACCGGCACGCCGAGAGAAAATATCGCCGGATCAATGCGGGCGCTGTTTTTTTCATAAATGCTGGCCGGGCCGCCGGACAGAATAATACCGTCGGGATTGAGCGCTCTTAATGTATCCATATCGATATGGGGCGGTTCGATCTGGCAATAGACGCGGTTTTCGCGAACGCGGCGGGCAATCAACTGATTGTACTGGGAGCCGAAATCAATGACGACGATCATGCAAGCCTCTTAATAGTGCGATAAAATCGAGTAATGAGGATATGTTATCGAATTTTAAGAAAAAAATTGAACAAGTCAGTTGAATATGGTAAAGAAGCCGGGAAATGTCAATATCATTTTCAGGTTTGTGTTTCCATTGTATTTTTTTACTGGTCAAGAATGTCGCAGCTGATGATGTTGAACAAGGTCGCGGCGTTCGTGGATAAAAGCCCCGAAACGCGGACAGTGTCTGAAATGCGGCATGTTGCAGCAGGGCCAACGGTTGAAGGAAAAATGATCGTTCAAATTTACGAAATACAGACACCGGGCGAAGCGGAAATCATGGCGGCCCTGGGTGTGGACCACATCGGCAGCGTGGTCGTTTCAGCGGACGGCTGGCGGCAGCCGCTTATCCGGGAGACGGTCCGGGCCGCGGGAGCCGCCCATGCCCGAAGCACGTTGATCCCGTTATTCAATGACAGGGACCTGGTGTTGCGATCCATGGAGTATTATCAGCCCGATATCGTCCATTTCTGCGAGATCCTGGCGGTTGGAAAAAATTCTTCTACTCTTGAAACGGCTTGTTCCCCGTGCATAGCGTTGCAGGCGGCAGTAAAAAAGCGGTTTCCGGAAATCGCCATCATGCGCTCCATTCCCATCCCCGCTGCTTTAAATAATGATATTCCCATGCATATTGACTCTGATGCGGATCGCGTTGCGCCGGGCATCAGGATTCTGGTGGAGTTGTTCGGCCCGGTCAGCGATTATTTTTTGACCGATACGCTCCTGACGGGTAAAGATGGTGCCGTAAATCAGCCGGTGGACGGATTTGTGGGTATTACCGGCACAACATGCAATTGGAACGTTGCCGCAGAGCTGGTTCGGATCAGTCCTTTGCCGGTGATCCTTGCCGGCGGCATATCCCCTGAAAATGTGTATGCGGGTATCCAACGCGTCCGTCCCGCCGGTGTGGACTCCTGCACGTTGACCAATGTGGCTGACAGTAAGGGCCGGTCGGTCCGGTTTAAAAAAGACGTGGAAAAAGTCCGGCGGTTTGTCGCCAATGCCCGGCGTGGTTAAGCATGGCGCTGGCCCTGCTCTTTTTTGTAGACGGTACAACGGCAGATCGCATATGGTTGTTCGCCGATGCTACCTGCCTGTTAAAAAACTAATATGAGACGAGGAGAAACATTCCGATGTATGAAAGCGGTGACCTTCGAAAAGGATTAAAAATCGAGATCGACGGCGATCCTTATGTGGTTGTTGATTTTGAGTTTACCAAGCCCGGCAAGGGGCAGGCCCTATATAAATGCAAACTGAAAAATATGATAACGGGCATTCAGTTTGATCGCACGTATCGTTCCGGGGAAAAATTCAAGCCCGCGGATTTGGAAGAGCAGGAAATGGAATATCTCTATGCCGAGGGCGACCGTTATTGCTTCATGAATACCACGACATATGATCAGGAATACATGACCCGGGATCAGATCGGATCTGATGTTCAACTGCTCAAGGAAAACACGGTATGCAACGTGCTGCTGTTCGACGGCCGGCCCATTGCCGTGACCCTGCCCAATTTCATTGAATTGCGGATCACCAGGGCCGATCCCTGGGTCAAGGGGGACACCGCATCCGGCAGCACCAAGCCGGCTACCCTGGAAACCGGATACGTGGTGCAGGTCCCGCCTTTTATCGAGGAAGGGGAAAAGATCCGGATCGACACCCGTTCCGGACAGTACGTCGAACGCGTAAAATCCTGATCATATTTTCAATTTTACTATATTTCGATCCTAATCCAGGTTGTTTTTTTTCTTGACATCCTCTTGCGGGCTTTGATAATGAATGAATCTTCATTCATTAAATGAAAATCGCCTGTTTCCGGCGTATCCTGCGAGGTGGATCATAAAAAAGCTCAATAAAAGCAGTACGGACAAATATAACCGGATCCTGAACGCAGCCATCAAGGTTTTTGCGGAAAAGGGATTTTTTTATTCCACGGTTTCCCAGATCGCCGGCGAGGCCGGGGTGGCGGACGGAACGATCTACCTTTATTTCAAAAACAAGGAAGATATTCTGCTGCAGTTTTTCAATCGCCGGACCCATGAGGTGTTCGATCGCTTCCGGTCCGAGGTGGAAAAGGCGGAAAACGCGAGGGACAAGCTGGTAAATCTGATCCGCTCTCATCTGGAAGAATTTCAACATGACAAGGCCATGGCCATCGTGTTTCAGTCCGAGGCACGGGTGAAATCCCGGTTGAACGGGCGTCTGGACAAGTATGTCAAAGATCTGAGCAAGAAATACATGGATCTTGTCGGGGAAATCGTTGAACTGGGACAGGCCGAAGGGGGGATTCGAAAGGATGTTTACATCAGTTTGGTCAAACGCCTGGTTCTCGGGTCGGTAGACGAGGTCATCACCACCTGGGTGAATACGGGCGGCCATTATGATATGACGTCCATGGCCGAACCGCTGGTGGATCTTTATTTCAGAGGAATAGGCAGCCCACAGTCGGCTGCGGTTCAGTAATTTCATCATATAATAAAGGAGAAAAGGTTATGGCACAGCTTATTGCGGATCGTCGGGACGTCGATTTTGTTCTCCACGAACAGCTCCAGATCGCGGAGTTGAGCAAACAGGAACAGTATGCTGAATTTAACAAGAAGACCATCGATCTGATTGTTTCCGAAGCCCGGAACCTGGCCGTCAAGGAAATGCTGCCCACCCAGAAGATCGGGGATGAACATGGCTGCAAGTTTGAAAACGGTACCGTGACCACGCCGGAAGAATTCAAGCGGGTGATGAAGCTTTTGCGGGAGGGGGAATGGGTGGCCATGCCGGAATCCGTCGATTACGGCGGACAGGGAATGCCCAAAACACTTTCCATGGCCGCGGGCGATTATTTTGTGGGCGCCAATTTTTCCTTTATGATGTATCCGGGTCTGACCCACGGCGCCGGCAAGCTGGTGGAAACCTTTGGCACGGAAGAGCAGAAAAAACTGTATCTGAAAAAAATGTACACCGGCGAATGGGGCGGCACCATGCTGCTGACCGAAGCCGACGCGGGCTCGGACGTGGGCGCGCTGACCACCACGGCCGTCAAGAATGACGACGGCACCTATTCCATCAGCGGCGCCAAAATTTTCATCTCCGGCGGCGACCACGATCTCTGCGAAAACATTATTCACCCGGTCCTGGCCCGCATTGAGGGCGCCCCTGCCGGCACCAAGGGGATTTCCCTGTTTCTGGTGCCCAAGTACCGGGTCAATCCCGACGGCAGCCTCGGTGAGTTCAACGATGTGGTCTGTACCGGCATTGAAGAAAAAATGGGTATTCACGGAAACTGCACCTGCTCTTTGACCCTGGGCGGTAAAGGCCAGTGCATCGGGACCCTACTGGGCGAAGAAAACAAGGGCATGCGCGCCATGTTCCTGATGATGAACGAGGCGCGCCTCCTGGTCGGTCTTCAGGGATTCACCTGTGCTTCATCAGCGTATCTGTATGCGTTAAATTATGCCCGGGAGCGGATTCAGGGTAAAAACCTTCTCCAGTTCATGGATCCCAACGCACCGGGAGTAGCCATTATCAATCATCCCGATGTCCGGCGGATGCTGCTCAACATGAAAGCCTATGTGGACGGTATGCGCAGCCTGCTTTATTTCGTCGCTTACTCTGAAGACCGCGCTATTGTGGCCACGGATGAAGCGGAAAAGGAAAAATGGCACGGGCTGATTGAAGTGCTGACGCCCATTGCAAAAGGGTATGTGACCGACCGGTCCTTTGATGTCTGCAGCCAGGCCATGCAGGTCTATGGCGGCTACGGCTATATCAAGGAATATCCGGTGGAGCAGCTCCTCAGGGATTGCCGGATCACCATGATCTACGAAGGCACCAACGGCATCCAGGCCATGGACCTTCTGGGCCGAAAGCTCGGCATGAAAAAGGGCAAGCCCATCATGGATCTGTTCGGCGAAATCCAAAAGACCATTGCATCGGCCAAAGAGCGGCCCGAGCTGGCGGAACTGGCCGGCCAGGTGGAAAAAGCATTAAACAAGCTGGGTGAAGTCGGCATGCACATGGGACAGATCGCCATGTCCGACAAGGTGCTGACCGCCTTTGCCAATGCCTACCCGTTCATGGAAGTGGCCGGGGATGTGGTTCTGGCGTGGATGCTGCTCTGGCGGTCCGATATCGCCGCGGCCAAACTGGCGGAAAATCCCAAGGATGCGGCGTTTTACAAGGGACAGATCAAAGCGATGGAATATTTTGTCCATTCCGTGCTTCCGACTACTCAGGGCAAGATGCGGGCCATTCTGGGAGCTTCTGACGCCGTGGCAACCATTGAGGATGCCTCCTTCAGCGGCTGATTACCAGAGCCCGGAATATCCGTATGAATAAATGTTCCGATAAATGATGCACCGGCGAAGCAGCGTCTGGCGGAAAAACAGCGGACGTTGCTTCGCCCCATTGGATTGCACTGGATAGTTCTGATCATTCGAATTGCGAATTTTGTTGACGGGAGGAAAAGGCAAACGGTTCTCGGCCGGCAGTTATATTTATGAATGAATATTCATTCATATCTAAATCCGGGTGGTACTGTTTTAGCGTTGCCGGCATTGAAAAAATCCGGGCACCCGTAGCAACAGAATTCATGGACTGATCTCTAAAACCAAAAGGATTAGAAAAGAATGGGAACCTTTCTACTTTCATTGTTTACATTGATCGTGCTCGCGGCGGGCTTTGCCCTGTTCGTCTATATTGTTGCCAGGCGGTTGGCGCCGCTGTTCCGGGCAGCTCCTGATTATCGATTCGACAATGTTGGTAAGCGGCTGTTGGGTCTTTACGAATTCCCACATCATCGAATGCCCAGGCCAGGATACGAAATTTCCGGATACATTCATATTACCACCATTATCAGTTTGATTGTCATCGCGCCGCATGTGATCACCCTCCTCATTCAGGGAATTTCACCTTCTTTCCATCTGCCGTTTCTCGGCAAAGGCCTCATTGGCGACGGCTATCGGATGCTCACGGATCTGGCGCTTACCGCGCTTCTGGCGGTTACCCTTTTTGCCCTTTACCGCCGGGTGGTTTTACGGCCGGAAAGATATAAGGTCCCGGAACGTTATGGCAAGGATAAAACTTTCCGGGATGCTGTGATTTCCCTGGGGCTGCTGGCCGGGCTCGCTGTTTTGGATATCATCTTTATCGCCAGCGGATGGCGCGTGGAAGCCTATGCCGGGGCGGATACCCATTTTCTGATTCCACTGACCGGCACCTGGATAACGGCTTCGGTGTTAGGTTTTTTTTCACCGGGGACCAACCAGGTCCTCCATGTCATCTCCTTTATGCTGCTGATCATCCTGATTTTCGGTTTTATCTGCTATTTCCCTTTTGGACGGTTTTTCCATCTGGTCACCGGTCCGCCCAACGTATTTCTCAAGAAGCTTAAAAAGGGATCGGTTAAACCGGTGAAATGGGGTGTGGCCGACGATAAGCTGGATGAGCTGGAATCCTTTGGCGTAAAAAAATTCGAGGATTTCACCTGGAAGCACATGCTCGATTTTTACGCCTGCACTGATTGCGGCCGATGTTCGGACAACTGTCCGGCCACTACCGTGGGCCGGCCTCTGTCGCCCCGGTTCATCTCCATCAAGGGACGGGATTACGCCTTTTCCCATTATCCCCTGAAAGGACCGTTTCTTCAAAATGAACCCCTGATCGGCGATGTTTACAGCGAAGATGAAATCTGGTCCTGCACCACCTGCGGCGCGTGCGAGGAAGAATGCCCCGTTACCATTGAATACATAGACAAAATTGTTGATCTGCGACGGGGCATGGTCGATGAAGGCAATGTGCCCCAGTCCATGCAGAAGCCGCTTTCCGCTCTTGAAAAACGCGGCAATCCCTGGGGCAAAATGGAGAAAAAACGGGGCGAGTGGACCAAGGATCTGCCTGAAGATTGCAGCATCAAGCTGTTTGAGGCGGGCGATTCGGCCGAAACCCTTTATTTCGTGGACAGCATCACTTCCTATGACGACCGGATGGTCAGCATCGCCAAGTCAACGGCCAAACTTCTGTCGGCCGGCGGCGCGGATTTCGGCATTCTCGGCAAGGATGAAAAAGATTCCGGCAACGAGGTCCGCCGGTTCGGCGAGGAGATGCTGTTCCAGGATCTCAAGAACCATAATACCGAGATGATCCTGGAAGCGGGCGTCAAGCAGATCGTGACCGCCGATCCCCATGCCTTAAACACCCTCAAGAAGGACTACCAGGATCTTCCGCCCGTGGAACATATCAGCGAGTTTCTGGCCCGAAAGATCAAAAACAACGACATCAGCTTAAAATCAGTGGAAAAGCCGGAGGCCGTGTACACCTATCATGATCCCTGCTATCTGGGCCGGCATAATGAAATTTACGACGCTCCCCGGGAAGTCCTTGATGCGATTCCGGGTCTGCGCCGGGTGGAAATGGAGCGCTCCCGGGATCGTTCCTTTTGTTGTTCCGGCGGCGGGCTGATGCTGTTTTATGAGCCGGAAGAGGAAGAACGCATGGGCGTGCTGCGGGTGAAAATGGCAGCCGAAGCCGGCGCCACGGTCATGGTGACCGCCTGCCCGTTCTGCCTGGTCAACATGGAAGACGCCATCAAGATCGCCGGCCTGGAAGGCAAGCTGGACGTCATTGATCTGGCGGAGCTGGTGGAACGCCATCTGGATAAGTAAGTCAACGGGATTTTATTTTGATGAAGTGGTTGAGGGCTATCGTAATCACGCCGGATAATTTGTATCACTAATCTACAACTGGGAGGCAAAAGATGGAAATTTTGGTATGTGTCAAAAGAGTCCCCGATACGGCTGAGAATGAAATATCAGTCAACAGCGCCGGTAACGACATCGATCGCGACGATCTGGTTTATTCGGTCAATGAATGGGACAACTATGCTGTGGAAGAAGCGATCCAGATTGTCGATCAAGCGGGCGGCAATGTGACCGTCATCGCCGTCGGCGATGACGAATCCGAAGAAGTGCTGCGCCGGGAAATGGCCATGGGCGCCAATGACGGCATTCTGCTCAAGGATGACGCCTTTGAGGGTTCCGACGGCAGGGGAACCGCGGCCACATTGAAGGCGGCGGTCGCCCAGGGCAACTATGACCTGATTCTCACCGGTGCCCAGGCAGATGCCGGAGCGGCCCAGGTCGGCGGTATGCTGGCGGCCATGCTCGATTATCCGTATGCATCGCTGGTCAATAAAATTGACGTCATCGACGACAAGAAACTCAAGGTCGGCAGGGAAATTGAGGGCGGAAACCAGGAAATGAACGAGATCGAACTGCCCTGCGTGTTGTCGATTCAGACCGGCATCAATGAACCCCGGTACGTGGGCATCCGCGGCATCCGTAAGGTCGCTTCCGTGGAAATTCCGGTCAAGGGCGCATCCGATCTGGGGCTGGGCGCGGACAGCGTCGGCGCCGGCGCGGCAAAGGTCAAGCGGGTCGATTATTTCGTGCCGGAAATGGGCGAGGGCGCGGAAATGCTGGAAGGCAGCACCGAAGAGATCGTTGACAAGCTGGTTGAACTCTTAAAGGCCAAAGGAGGGCTCAAATAATGGCGCAAGTATTCGCATATATCACACATAAAGGTGGCGTTGCCGATGATTCGGCTCTGGAACTGGTGACGGCGGCCAAAAATCTGGGCGCGGATGCCGCAACCGCGGTGGTAACCGGCACCGGCAGTGAGCTTGATACGGTCTGCAATGACATGGCGGCTTCATTTCAAGAGGTATGGAAAATCGACAATGCGGACCTGGCCTATCCCAATGCCGAGGTCGTGCGCAAGGCCCTGGTGAATGTTCTGCCCGGCGATTGCCTGCTGCTGCTTGCCCATGACACCTTCGGCATCGATCTGGGTCCGGGTCTTTCCATTAAGATGGATTCGGCATATATATCCGACGTGGTCGGCATTGAAGGCCTGGAGGGCGCTACCCTTAACGCGGTGCGGCAGGAGTTCGGCGGCGCGGTCAGTACGCATAATACGGTGGATACCGGCACCGGCGCCGTCATGACGGTTCGGCCGGGATCATTTCCGCCGGATGAAAGCAAGTCCGCCGGCGGACAGGTGGTGGATAAATCCGGGGATGCCGGCGACCTGACGGCCAAACGGAAATTTCTGGAAGTTGTTGCCGCCGAAGTCGGCGATGTGGATATCACCAAGTCCGATGTGCTGGTTTCCGTAGGTCGCGGTATCGAGGATCAGGATAACCTCGAGATCGTTTTCGATCTGGCCGAAGCCATGAAAGCCGATGTTTCCTGTTCACGACCCATCGTGGATGCCAAGTGGCTGGAAAAATCCCGTCAGGTGGGCACCTCCGGTCTGACCGTCAAGCCCAAGGTTTATCTGGCGCTCGGTATCAGCGGCGCATTCCAGCACGTGGGCGGTATCAAGGGAAATCCGTTTATCGTAGCGGTCAACAAGAATCCCAAGGCTCCCATCTTCCAGGTGGCCGATGTGGGAATCGAGGCCGATATACTCGAGTTTATTCCGGAATTGGCCGAAAAGATCAAAAGTCTTTAGTTTTTTTCATTTTTCCTCATTCTCCAAACATCAAAACCCCGGCGTCGATACTCTCGATACCGGGGTTTTGATGTTTTTTTATTCCCTTTTTCCTGCGGCGATTTTTCGGGAAGCGCTAGTTAAGTGCCTTCCTGCCAGGAATCGAGATAATGCTGCTGCTCGGCGGTAAGAGAGTCAATTTCGATTCCCATGGCCGTCAGCTGCAGCATGGCGATTTGATCATCGATCTCCTTGGGGAGCTGAATCACGGCCGGCGCCATTTTCCCCTTGTTTTTTACGCCGTATTCGCAGGCCAGGGCCTGCCCGCAAAACGATGTGGACATGACCTCGCTGGGATGCCCCTCGGCGGCGGAAAGATTGACCAGCCGGCCTTCTCCCAGGACAAATAATTTTTTTCCGTCAAGCGTGTACTCCTCCATAAAGGGCCGGACCTGTTTATAGCCGCTGGCCGCTTCGCGCAGGGCGTCGAGCTGGATTTCAATATCGAAATGACCGGCATTGGCTAAAATGGCGCCGGATTTCATTTTTTTCATAAAATCCAGGGATAAAATATGCTTGTTCCCGGTGACGGTGCAGAAAATATCACCGATTCGCGCAGCTTCTTCCAGCTTCAGTACGCGAAAACCGTCATAAGCGGCCTGAAGAGCACGGAAGGGATCCACTTCGGTGACCACCACGTTGGCTCCCATGCCGCTGGCCCGGTGAGCCACGCCCTTGCCGCAGGAGCCGTAACCGCAGACCACGAAAATTTTCCCGGCGTAAAGCAGATTGGTGGCTCTCAGGATGCCGTCGATGGAGGATTGCCCCGTACCGTAATAATTGTCCACCAGATGCTTGGTCTGGTTGTCGTTAACCGCGATCATGGGATACTTGAGAGCGTTGTCTTTTTCCATGGCCTTGAGCCGGATGATGCCGGTGGTGGTCTCCTCGCATCCGCAGATGATCTCCGGAATCAAATGGACATGATCCTTGTGGATTTCGGATACCAGATCGCATCCGTCGTCAATGGTAATGTGGGGTTTTTCGGCAATTACCCGGTTGATGTAGCGATAATAATCCTGTTTGGTTTCGCCTTTGTAGGCCCAGACCTTGACCCCTTCCTCGGCCAGGGCCGCGGCAACGTCATCCTGGGTGGACAGGGGATTGCATCCGGTAATCGCCACTTCCGCGCCTCCGGAGATCAGGGTTCTGACCAGCACGCCGGTTTCCTTGGTCACGTGCAGGGCCAGTCCGATACGGATGCCGGCAAGAGGTTTTTCGCGTTCAAAGCGTTTTTTGACTTCCAAAAGAGCGCCCATGTTGAATTCCGCCAGCTCCATATTGTTTCTGCCCTGGGCGGCCTGAGTCAGATCCTTAACTTCATAGGTGTTTCCCGTGTCCATAAATTCTCCTTGTGCAATTCAATTATTTAACAGGGAGTCTCAACCATGACCACCGAGCGGGCACATCGTTTCCCTGATTCCATCGGCTTTAGTAATATTCTGATATTTTATGCTGTTCTTATAGGAAATGCGATGAAACGGGTCAAGGAAAAACTCGTGGGGAAAGACGCCTCCGGAGACGGATATCTCCGTGCGGAGATGAAAAAGTCTTGATATCTATGTGGTCGGCATTATATTTCTGGTTTAGGCACTTTGAGTATGGGTGCAAAAACGCTGACAGCGCCAGTGGTAAGCGCAATTGACACAACTTCCTGATTTTAATATATATTGGCTCTAATGAATCCAAATTATCGTGTACAATTCGAACGGCCTTTGCTGCATGATCTGACGCGTCACTATACGGTCGTGGACTTACATTTTCATTCCCGGTATTCCGACGGTTTTAACCATATCCGAACCATTGCGGACAGAGCCGGGAAACTCGGCATCGGTGTTGCGATCACGGATCATAACTCCGTTCAGGGGGCCGTTGCTATCGATCGCTATAAGGATATATTGACCATACCGGGCATTGAGGTCACCTCGGCCGAAGGCGCCCATGTACTGGTCTATTTTTACGACATTGACAGCCTTGTCGATTTTTACGAAACCAGCGTCCGGCCGTTTATGGGCAAAGACGTCATGGCATCCACCTCCCTTGCCATGGAAGTAATTATCGAACGGGCCCGCTTATATCGTTCGCTGGTGGTTTTTCCCCATCCCCACTCGGCCGTTTATACCGGCATCTGCAATCCCATGTTTTCCGAATACCGACAGGCGCGGCTGTTTGAAAAGGCCGACGGCATCGAAGTCATTAACGCGGGGAATCTGAAACGGTGGAACATGAAATGCGCTCTGCTGGGATTCAATCTGGGCAAGACCATGACCGCCGGTTCCGATGGCCACAACCTGTTTCAGCTGGGAAAAGCCGTCACCTATACCGATCCGGCACCGGGGCGGGCTGCGTTTCTCGATGCCCTGGCGGCCGGCTGCAATGGCGTGATCGGCAAGGAAACCCATTTGCTGCAAAAAGGGATCAGTAACGGATATAAACTGGGCGCCACGATTCGCAACTCCCCTCACGCCCTGGAAAAAAACGTCCGTTTCAGCTATAACGTCATCAACTCCAAATCCCGACGGGTCCGGGATTCCGTGCGGCAGAATATCATCGACCGTTTCAGAAGAAAAACCGGTTAATCGACACAACGTCGGATTTTTCGTTTCGAGCGCCTTTTGTGACGTTCTCCTCCGAAATCCCCAATCCCACCTGAAATTGATTTTTTTTACCGGCGCGTTACTTTATAAATACGGGGAAAAAAGCCAGGCCAGGGCATCCCGTATCTTAACCGGCAGAGATCGGCCGGCAAGGGCTTCAGGGCCGGTTTCATAGGCATTAAAGATTTTTTCCCTGATATGATCCTCCAGATTCTGGACCAGATGGTTATCAAAAATCTCCACCACAAGTTCGAAATTGAGCCGCAGGCTGCGCGGGTCCATGTTGGCTGACCCGATCTGGGCGTATACATCATCGATGATCAAAAGTTTGGTATGCACGAAAGGCGGCGGATGAAAAAAAAATTTCACCCCCCAGTTCATCAGGTCGGGCAGCATATGGGTGGCGGCCCACTGGATAAAGGGAAGGTTGTTTTTCCCGGGCAGGACCACACGCACGTCAATGCCCCGCAGGGCGGCGATTTTTAATGCAGATGTCATTTCCGTGGAAGGCAGGAAATAAGGCGTCATGATCAGGATGCGTTCCCGGGCGGCGCTAATGGCGCTTATCAAAATAGTCGAGAGTTTATTGAAATCTTCATTGGGACCGTCTAAGATCACCCGGCAGACCGCTGATCCGTAATTGACCGGAAGACAGGGAAGGGGTTCGATCTGCTCTCCGGTACAAAAGGCCCAGTCTTCGATGAAGGTGCGCTCCAGCTGCATGGTAATCGGACCTCGCACCCGGAAATGAAGATCAATGACCCGGGAGGGGTTGTCGATATTGTCGGCCAGGTGGCGGTCGCCGATATTTATGCCTCCGGTAAAAGCGACCTGTCCGTCGGCGATCAGCAGTTTCCGGTGATTTCTGAGATTGATATGCACCTCCGGCGGGATCAGCTTGGGCGGCAGAAACCGGGTTACGCGAACCCCCTGTTTTATGAGCCTTGTCCCGGCCCGGGTCAGGGAATAAAGTTCACCTACGCCGTCGATAATCACCCGGACATCGACGCCCCGGCGCGCGGCTTCGGCCAGGGCGTCGATAAACTGCTGTCCCGTGGCGTTGGTGTCAAAGATGTAGGTGGTCAGAAACAGGCGTTTTTGGGCCGATCTGATGGTTTCCAGCATGGCCGGATACACGGCTTCCCCGTTGTGAAGGGGATCGATCCGGTTTCCGCCGACCAGGGGAAGTCCGGTCACTTTTTCCGACACGCGCGCAATCTGCAGAAGCGCGTTGCTCAGGTTCAGATCCGACGGATGGAGCGTGGCCAGGGAAACGGCATGGGCATATTCCTTCAGGTCGATCTGAAAAGCCTGATATTTGTTTTCCAGCTGTCGGGCCCGGCTGTGCACGCGGTTGATGCCGAAAATAAAATAGAGCAGAGGGCCGAAAAACGGAAAGACCAGGCAGACCGCCACCCAGCCCAGTGCCGATGAGGGGGTATGCTTGTTAAAAAGCGCATGCGCCGCCGTGGTCACCGACAGCAGGACCCCTAATGTAACGGCGATCCAGTTAATCAGGTCCATTGGGCGTCGTGTCCGCGTGGTTTGTAGAAATTACCGGATCCCGCAGGATCCGTTCAATGGCTTCCTCGGATGTTCTGGCCGCATCCGGAAAAACCCGTCCGATATTACGGATGTGCCTCAGATTGTCGGCGGTCCGCAGGACCAGCATGGCCAGATCCCCTTCGGCCATCTGGGAGGCCTTGACGGCATGTTCCCAGGGCACACCCCTGGCCCACAAATAAAGGCTCCACGCGGGAAGGAAAAAGAGCGTGGGGGCGGAAAAGCCTTTTTTGCGCATTTGGGCGGCAAAGGGCGCCAGACCGGAATCGATTTTTTTAAAGCTTTTAATCAGGCTTTTTGAAATTTTTGAACGATCCATGGATGCGTCATCGGTTTCCTTTTCATTGACAAAAGCGGCCATTACAGCGGCCAGCAGAAAAGGATCGGAGGCAGGAAAGAGACCGTTTCTGAAGCCTTCCGCCACCATCAGGGGATGATCAATACGAAGCTGGGAGGCCCACATTCCGTCGCCGGTCAGGCGATCGTCATCGTCAACATAGCCTTTTGCCTTTAAAAAATCGAGATGCCGGACAAAGTCGTGCCATAACAGCCGCGGGTCCGTGCCCGCATCCGGATCGAATTTGCGCTTTTTGCCGTAGGCGGCCATATGATGCGCCGCAAAGGATCGATCCAGCAGGTCCCGGATCTGTTCCGGTTTGTGGGACAGGAGCAGATTGAGCGTCATGGAAAAATCAATGCGGATCTGGCTGTAGACATCGGACGCGGTTTCCTGAAACAATCGGGCCACCATGGGGATATCCATGAATTTTCCGGGAATGACCACTGCGAAACCGATGTTGTCCATGCCGCGCCGGCCCGCTCTTCCGGTCATCTGGTGAAATTCCGTGGCGGTAAGGGGAACAAATTCGCGGCCGTTGAAACGATCGGAATTGAGAAAAGCGATGGTCCGGGCCGGAAAATTAACCCCGGCTGCCACCGTGGACGTGGCAAACACCGCATCCAGGAGTCCTTCGGTCATCAGGTTTTCAATCAGCATTTTCCAGGCGGGCAATTGCCCGCTGTGATGGGCGCCAATGGCCAGACGCGTCAGATGCTTCATTTGTCGGTGTCCGGCGATGTGGGGAAACCGGGCCGTGAAATCATCGATGCGCTCCTTGCGCCGCCGGCTTCGTTCCGGATCTTCGTCAGCCGTCATACCCGCGCACATGGCAACGGCCCCGTCGCAGTCGGCCCGGGATTTTAAAAAGAAAATGGCCGGCAGCAGCCGGTATTTGCGCAGCACTTCAAGAACGCCGATCATGGGTGGAAGGGAATGGCCGGAACCCAGTTGCGGGGGTTTGCTGCCGGCAACCGCCTTGGCGACCTTAGGGTAAAGCCGGATTTTTTGGGCGTTGGCATCTTTTGGTGGAGCCAGAAGGGGGAACAAGGTGCCGGACGGGTGCAGAAAAAGCGGATAAAGGGGCACGGGCCGGACAAATTCTTCCACCACCACACAGCGTTTCCGTCGGATCGATTTGAGCCAGTCGGCGATCAACTCCGCATTGCCGATGGTGGCCGACAACAGCAGCAGGGGAATTCGGGCCGGCAGATAGATCATGGTTTCTTCCCAGACCACGCCGCGGTCCGGATCACCCAGAAAATGGGCCTCATCTAATATTACGAAATCGGTTTCCAGGTCTACGCCCCGGTGCATGGCGTCATAAAGCTGGTTGCGCAGAATTTCCGTGGTCCCCACGATCACCGGCGCTTCTGCGTTTTCTTTGCGGTCTCCCGTCAGGATCCCTGTGTTTTCATGACCGAACAGTTCCGAGAACTCGGCATATTTGGAATTGCTCAGGGCTTTGAGGGGGGATGCATACCAGGCCTTGCGCTTGTTTTTCAGCATCAGACGGATGGCCTGTTCAGCGATCCAGGTTTTTCCGGACCCGGTAGGCGCCGTAACCAGACAATCCAGCTCCCGGCGGATCATCTCGATGGCTTTGACTTGAAACGGATCCGGTTGGAATTCGGTTTTTTCAGGTGTGCCGATATTAGCAAAGATTTTCTTGAGCTTGGCGTCCGCGCCCGGGGAAAGCTTGGGCAGAAACGAACGCCGGCGCTGGGAAACAAACGGCCGGCGGTGTTTGATATGAGGATGGCTCCTTTTTACGCTCATGGGCGGCAATCCGTGACATAATATTCGAATGTCATATTTTGTCGATCATCTCCGCCAGAATATTCTTGGCGGATGTATCCGCGTCAAAGGGGGAAATACCCCTTACGTCAGCCTCCACCAGCGCGTCGTCATAGGGCAGAAAGCCGAGAAAGGTGAAATCCGCCAGATGCTGCTTTAAAAACGCGGCATCCTTGTCGCTTCGGATCTTGTTGCCCACCAGGGCGATGTTTTTTAGTCCGATGCCGGCGGCAAGGGTCCGGATGTGTTCGGCGGTGTCGATGCTGCGCCGGCCGGGTTCGACCACGACCAGAAGTTTATCCACGGCCTGGGCCGTGGCTCGTCCCAAATGCTCGATGCCGGCTTCCATATCCATGACCACCACTTCGTTCCTGGCCAGCACAATATGGGTGATCAGTGCCCGCAGCAGCGTGCTTTCCGGGCAGATGCAGCCGGAGCCGCCTTTTTTCACCCCGCCCAGCCGCATGAGTTTGATGTTGCCGAGCCGGGCCGACAGGGCGTCCGGAAGATCGTCCACCCGGGGGTTGAGCTTGAAAAAACCACCGATGGATCCGGGCTTGGCTCCGGTGCGCTCATACACCAGTTCTTTCATTTCCGAAATCGGTACGATGGTTTCCGCGCCGGAGATGCCCACGGCCGCCGCCAGGTTCGCATCCGGGTCCGCGTCTATGGCCAGAACATGTTTACCCTGTTCGTTTAACGTGCGGATCAGAAGGGCTGAAAACGTGGTTTTACCGACGCCGCCCTTGCCGCTGACTGCGATTTTCATTATTGATTTCCTTCTTGCTCCATTGAATCAGGATTATGGAAAAATTGAGATTGATTTTGATATATTATCCCCATATCATCATTAGAATCTTCCGGCAAGCTTATATTCACGGCCATAGGAGATTGCCATAGGAAATGCCATGCCGGGATCATCAGCAATTAACGAAATGGCAGTCGATTGGATTTTAAGAAGTTCGTGGATTTTGGGGAAAATCGCGCCCCTGGAAAGACGCTCGGAATGAAAAGTCCGATCCTTTGTAATTTTAATAACTTATAATGTTATCATGAATCATATACCATCGTATTATAACCAAGCCGAAGACAAAAAGCCCGGGAAACCGGAAATTCTGGCCCCGGCAGGCGGCAAGGAGGCGTTTCTGGCGGCGCTGGCCGCGGGCGCGGATGCCGTCTATTGCGGCCTGAAGCATTTTTCCGCACGCATGGCCGCTGAAAATTTCACCGTTGAAGAGCTGATTCCCCTGACCCGTCTGGCCCGGCAACGCGGTACGGCAGTTTACGTGGCATTAAATTCCCTGATTAAACCCGATGAAATCGATATGGCCGCGGCGCTTTTGGACCGGCTTAACCGGGACGTGAATCCCGATGCGCTTATTATCCAGGACCTCGGCTTTTTAGAGCTTGCCCGTCAGGTCGGTTTTACCGGGCAGATTCATCTGTCAACCCTTGCGAATGCGGGTTTCAGCGAAGCCATCAAGGCAATGGGCCGGTTTCCGGAAGTCACGCGGGTGGTCCTGCCCCGGGAGCTGAGCATTGACGAAATCAAATTGCTGGCGGACAGGTGCCCAACGCATGTTTCGCTGGAGGTTTTTGTGCACGGCGCGCTGTGTTATGCGGTTTCCGGCCGGTGCTACTGGAGCAGCTTCATGGGCGGCAAAAGCGGTCTGCGGGGCCGGTGCGTGCAGCCCTGCCGCCGTATTTACCGGCAGCGGGATTGCCAGCAGCGTTTTTTTTCCTGCCAGGATCTGGGAGTGGATGTGCTGACCAAGATTCTGACGGCCATACCGAAGATATCGGCCCTTAAGATCGAGGGGCGCAAAAAAGGACCTCACTACGTCTATTATACCGTGGCTGCCTACCGGCTCCTGCGGGATCATGCCGGGAACGCAAAGGCAAAAAAAACAGCCCTGGGGTTTCTGGAATATGCGTTAGGCCGGAAAACCACGCATTATAACCTGCTCTCTCATCGGCCCCACAACCCCATTGATATCGATATTCACACCGGCTCGGGATTGCTGATCGGCCGGATCGGCAAGGGCGCCGGCAGAACCGTTTCGGTGAGGGAAGCACTGCTGCCCGACGACCGGCTCAGAATCGGATATGAGGACACCCCCTGGCATGCGGTTGTCCGGATGAACCGGTATGTCCCGCCAAAAGGCCGGATCAACGTGAAATCCTCCGGGAAACCCCCGCCGCCGCCCGGGACCCCGGTATTTCTCATTGACCGAAGGGATCAGGAACTGGCCGGCCAGTTAACGGATCTTGCAGCAGAACTGGGATCTTTTGAAAAAGCGTCGGCAAATGCGGTACCGGATACAAAAAAAAAGGCGGCCTTATATACAGAATCAACGGGTTCCAGAATCGGCCGGAATAAAGAGGCCATGGACATGACCGTGTGGCGACAGGCAAAGCAGATGCCTACCCGGTCAACCAATCCAACGGGACTGTGGCTTGCCCCGGAATCCCCGAATCAGCCCATACCCGCGGCCGGCCGGGTATGGTATTGGCTGCCGCCGGTCGTCTGGCCGGAACAGGAGAAGGCGTTGCACAGCGCTATCCGGAATGCCGTGCAGCAGCGCTGCATCTGTTTTGTGGCTAATGCACCCGGACAGATCGGTTTTTTTGATAAAATCCGACATGTAAAGGTATGGGCCGGCCCGTTCTGCAATGCGGCCAATCCTTCGGCCGTGAATGTATTACGACAGATGGGGTTTGCCGGAGTCATCGTCAGCCCGGAGCTGGCGGGTCCCGATTATGTGACGCTGCCGTCCAGATGTTCCCTGCCTTTGGGAATTGTCACCGCTGGTAACTGGCCGCTCTGTATTTCCCGCACACAGGCCGAAAGCCTGGAAACCGGCGTATTTTTTACAAGCCCCCGGGGAGAGGGAGCATGGGCCGCTGCTTACGGGCCGGATACCTGGATATTTCCCGACTGGGAGATCGATCTGTTGAGGCACCAGACCAAACTCCAGTCATCCGGCTTCCGTTTGTTTGTCCGACTGAAGGAACCGGTTCCTTCCAGGATAAAGATCCGAAAACGGCCCGGACTCTGGAATTGGCAGATGGGGTTAAAATAATGCGGCTGCGATGTTTTTTATTTTTCGAAAATTTCCGGGAATAATTCCATGGACGTGGCAATGTCTTTGTTGTTTTTTATTGCATTGATCAGCGGCGTCTGTATCACCACCATCGGCCCTGGTGGAATCTTTGTGACCATTGCACTGTTTGTGCTGCTGCCAATTGATCCGGCGGTCGTTGCGGGAACGGCAAGCGCGATGTTTATTGCCGCGGGGATTGTGGGGAGTCTCGGTTATCTTCGGTCGGGACAGTTGCGGAACCAGGCCGCCGGTAAGGCGGCCGCGGCGCTGAGTCTTGCTTCCATGGCCGGCGCCTTTGCGGGCGCGGAAATCAATAAACTGTTGGATGCTTCCGCTTTTGCCGTGATCCTGGGGATATTTGTTTTGCTTGCCGGACTGCTGATTCCCTATCGGCAATACAATGGGATCTGCTCCGATAAACATCTGGATTTAGGGAACTTGAGAGGCCTTAGCTGGATGATTGCTACAGGGATCGCGGTTGGTCTGCCGGGTGGACTGGTGGGCGTGGGAGGACCGGTTCTGGCAGTTCCGCTGCTTGTTGTGATCGGAGTCCCCATTCTCATGGCCGTAGCTCTTTCCCAGGTGCAATCTGTTTTTATCTCCGGTATGGCGACTTTCGGCTATTCACTCCAGGGAGCCGTAAACTGGAGTCTGGCCCTATTTCTGGCGGTTCCCCTTATTGTCGGCACGGCAGGGGGCTGGTATTTGGCTCAGCGAATCAGGGCCAATCGGTTAACGATCGTTCTTTCGCTGGTGCTTGCCGTATTGGGCATCTGTCTGATGGCTGGCGGTATTATTCCGGGATAATCAAGCCAGGCGGCCCTTTATTTTATGGCGTTTCCGCCGGTTTTTTATCTGGGAAAAATTGAATTTTTTGGTTATATTATCCCCCAGACACAGACCCGCCGGCAGGAAATACGGAACTAATAGAAAATATAGCGAAACAGGCAAAAGGAACACTATGGTGCCCATCATATCCATTGTGGGATACTCGGACGCGGGAAAAACCACATTGATCGAAAAACTCATTCCTGTATTAAAAGACCGGGGATATCAGGTGGGAACCGTCAAGCACGCGGCTCACGAACCAAGCTTTGATACCCATGGCAAGGACAGTTGGCGTCATTACGCGGCTGGTGCGGATGCCGTGGCGGTGTCCTCGGATGAGATAATCGCCATGATTCGCCGAAAGGAGAAAACAACCGATACCGCCCGGGAAGAATTGTCCCGGATGGCGGTCTATTTTTCGGATATGGATCTCGTGCTTGCCGAAGGCTATAAACAGGCGCCTTTTCCGAAAATCGAAATTTTCCGGAATACAAAAGCCGGGACTCCCGTTTGCGCGGGGGACCCGCGGCTTATCGCTTTGGTCTCGGATACGGATATGCCGGTTCCGGTCCCCCGGTTCGGATTAAACGATATTGAAAAAATCGTTGATTTCCTCCAGGAAAAATATCTTAAAGATTTATGAAAAAAGCATCCGCACAGGCCATAAGAAGCATCGGTTTCAGATGCCGGCCCTGGCCCGGATCTCATCGGCACGGGGGGTTTTTTCCCACGTAAATTCCGGTTCGTTTCTGCCGAAATGTCCGTAAGCCGAGGTTTTGCGGTAAATCGGCCGCAGCAGGTCCAGATACTCGATAACGGCGGCAGGCCGCAGGTCAAACAGGTCCCGGACGATTTTCACGGCCTCGCTTTCGGAGATTTTTCCAGTGTTGAAAAAATCAATCATGATCGACACCGGCTGAGCCACGCCGATGGCATAAGCGACCTGGATTTCGCATTTTCTGGCGACACCCGCGGCCACCAGATTTTTGGCGATATGCCGGCCCATATAGGAAGCGCTTCGGTCGACCTTGGAAGGATCTTTTCCGGAAAAACACCCGCCGCCGTGGCTTCCCTGGCCGCCGTAGGTATCCACGATGATTTTCCGTCCCGTAAGGCCGCAGTCTCCCATGGGTCCTCCAATGACGAAACGACCGGTGGGATTGATGAAATATCGCGTGTCTCCATCGATCATGTCTTTCGGGATCACTTTTTTGATGACTTCCTCGATGATAGCTTCCTGGAGATCGCCGTAACTGACGTCTTCTTTATGCTGGGTTGAAATCACCACCGTGTCCACCCGTTTCGGGGCGCAATTCTCATATTCAATGGTGACTTGTGACTTTCCGTCCGGCCGCAGGAAATCAAGGGCGTTGTTTTTTCTGACCGTTGTCAGGCGCTTGGTGAGTTTATGGGCAAACGAGATGGGCATGGGCATGAATTCCGGCGTTTCGTCGCAGGCGAACCCGAACATCAGTCCCTGATCGCCGGCGCCCTGCTCCAGATAAAGCCCTTCGCCGGCGTTGACCCCCTGGGCAATATCGGATGATTGATGGTCGATGCTGGTAATCACCGAACAGGTCTGCCAGTCAAACCCCATGCGGGATGAATTATAACCGATGTCGCGTATGGTATCTCTGACGATCTGCGGTATGTCCACGTAACAAACCGTGGAAATTTCGCCGGCGATAAATGCCAGACCCGTGGTTACCAAGGTTTCACAGGCCACGCGGCAATTTTTATCCTCGGCCATTATAGCGTCCAGAATGGCATCGGAAATGGCGTCGGCCACTTTGTCAGGATGACCTTCCGTAACGGATTCAGATGTAAACAGCATGCTTCTTGGGGACATAGCGCGACTCCTTTTTTGGTTTCATGAATCAATCCCGTTGACAGCCTTTTGCTCAGACGGCTCATCTGCGGGTTGGAGCATTATATTGTCGATCAGACGAACGCCGTCGACGAAAACGGCAAGGGCCATCAGCGCCGGACCTTCGATATCGGTGACATCATCCAACGTGTCGGGATGACAGATGCGGATATAATCGATCCGGTTTTCCGAATATTGTTTGATTTCCGTCTCAGCCGATCGGATTAAGGCAGACGTACTGACTATTCCTTCCCGGACCTGTTCTTGGGCGCGTGCCAGGGAACGATACAAGGAACGCGCGGCTTCCCGGAGATCCGGGTCCAGGCGGGCGTTCCTGGAACTCATGGCCAGCCCGTCGCGCTCCCGCACGGTGGGCAGGCCGACGATGTTGACGCTGAAATTGAGATCCTTTGCCATCTTTTTGATAATGGCCAGCTGCTGCCAGTCTTTTTGCCCGAAAACCGCAAAATGGGGAGTGATGATATGAAACAGTTTTGCCACCACCGTAAGAACTCCCGTAAAATGACCGGGTCGGGACAAGCCGCACAAATGGGCCGGCAGTCGTTTCTGACAAATTTGCGTATCCGACCCTTCCGGGTACATATCCGCAGCAGACGGGGTAAACACCACATCCACCCCGACGCTTTCCGCCATGGCCAGATCACGGGTCAAATCCCTGGGATAGGCGTTGAAGTCCTCGGCAGGGCCGAACTGGGTGGGATTGACGAAAATACTGACTACTACCCGATCGCCACGCGTTTTTGCCTCGCGCATCAAGGCGAGGTGGCCATCATGAAAATAGCCCATGGTGGGAACAAAGGCGATGGTCCATCCGGCCGTCCGGTTTTGCATCGACCATTCCATCATTTCCCTGATGCTGCCAATCGTCTGGATAATGATTCTCCTTAATCTTCCCAAAGAGTGTTCATCACCAGTCCGGTAAGAGCCTTGGGATAATAATATGTTGATTTCCGGGGCATGACCAGGCCGTTTTCCGCGATCATTCTGACCTGGGCGTTGGTAGTCGGATTTAAGATAAACGACATGTCGCATTTTCCCTGGGATACGGCGGTTACGGCGTCTATCTTCCGACTGGTAAAGGCGATTTTCTGCTCATTGTCGAGCAGCGCCTCATCCAGGCCCAGCAGTTTAAAAAGAATCAGATGGGTTAGTATGGTGACATCCAGTTCCAGAAGCGGGGCCGGGACATGGCGTTCAAGAACCGATGCCATGATCCCGGGCTTGAGGCTCAGCACATAAAAATGAGACAGATCTTTGATAAAAACGCCGAATTTATGTTCATGGGGCATAGTCTGCATGGCGTCCTCGAGGACCTCCAGGCAGGATTCCGATGGGGCCGGATCAAACGGAAAGCTTGCAATATCAAACCAGGAAGCGGCCTGGCGGATAAATCCCTGTTGCACGGATGCCGGGATCGCGCTTACCAGGCGATGGGACGGAAGGATAATCAGGCCGGGATCGTTCATGTCGGCAAGATACATCATGATGAAGCCGGCCGGATGGTCTTTGTCTATTTCCGGATCCTGCTGTTGCCGCCATTTCCGGTAATTCAGCGCGGTTTCATAGCGGTGGTGGCCGTCGGCGATATACAGCCGGCAATCCGTAAGGGCCTGCTTTACGTAAGCGTGCACCTGCGGATTGGTGATGCGCCACATCAGATGATGGTGGCCGTTGTCATCGTCAAAGGAAAACATCGGGACGGTGTTCACGACGGTCTCTTTGAGCATGTTCAACACGCCGCCGGTGTCGGCGAAAACAGAAAAGACCTGGCTGAAATTGGCGTGGCAGGATTTGATCAGAGCCAGCCGGTCGGTTTTGACCTTGGAAAACGTCTTTTCATGGGGAAGGATGATTCCCTTTTCAAACGGTTCAAGCCGGACCCTGGCGATAAGGCCCAGCCGGGTGTTTTCCCGACCATTGGCGCGAAATCGCACCGAGGTCAGATAAAGCGCCGGCTCTGCATCCCGGACCAGAATGTTTTTATTTTGCCAGTCCCGAAAACAGGCCGCCGCCCGGGTGTGGACATTGTGGATTTCGGTGTCGGTGGGTTCGGGCTTGTTTTTATCCAGCCGAATCGCGTTATGGGGATGGCGGCGGTAAAATGCCTCCCGACCGGATTCGGTTATCACATCATAAGGCGGCGTAACAACATCGGCGATGTTGCCGATCTGTTTTGCATTATATAAAATTCCTTTAAACGGCGCTATATCAGCCATATAAATTATATCCTCGAAACAATTGGCGTTTTTGATGATCGGATTTACCTAATCGAAAATTTCCTGTTTGTCAACGGCAACGTCAACGTTGCAGCGCACGCCATCCGTCATTTTTGAAAATGGCAACCTGTTCCGATCCCGCCGTCATATTTACCTGTTGCGCTCAACAATTTTTTTGGTATTTAGATAAATAGAGTCAATACCGCGTCAAAGAGATCTGGTTTTAAAAACAAAAGATTCGGATTTCTTAAGCGATGGTTAGAAATAAGTAAAAACACGCTGTAGCCATAAAAATTATTCGGAAGGCGCGGACCCTGCGGAATCGGAATACTTCAGCATAAGGGGGTTGGAATGCAGAAAACAAGCAGATGGAGAACAAGGGGGGCGGCGATTGGGTTGATATTGTTTTTTCTTTATGGAAACCTGCCATTGGTCTGGGCCGATGAGGAGCTGGAGGTCTCCAATATAAGGGCCATGGTTACGGAAAAAGGAAGCAGTGTCTATTCCATGTCGGTTTTTGCCGCCGTGACCAACCACGGTCCATCCCGCACCGTCGTGATCGACCTGATTGCCGTAAACAGCGAAGGGTTTCAAATTGGAAACGCTGTTTTAAGCGGCCCTGTCGAGCAGGACCAACGCCGAATGCTTTCCACCGTGATCCAGATGAAAAAAGGTGATGCCGAAAATATTGATCATTGGGAATGGAGAAAGCCCTAAACGCTGTGCGGCTTGACCGGCCCGTTTTTTTTGAAAAGGAGGGCAAGCGAAATGTTGAATTACGTCAAACCGACGATGATAACGTTTTTTATTCTGATTCTGATAGTGGCCCTGGGCGGATGCGGCGGCGGGCAAAAGCCTTCCCTCACCGACAGCACCCTTGACGCAATCCGGCTGCCCGTTCCCGAAACCACGGGAGGAAAGCCCCTGATGGAAGCTCTTCAGGATCGTCGATCCAGCCGCGATTTCAGCCCCGCCCCCCTGCCGGAGCAGATGTTGTCCGATTTGCTGTGGGCGGCCTTCGGCATCAACCGTCCGGATACCGGCAAGCGCACGGCGCCTTCCGCCTTGAACTGGCAGGAAACCGATATTTATGTCTTCACGGCAAAAGGCGCCTATCTGTATGATGCCGCAGAAAATCTACTGGTTCCGATGGTTGCCGGGGATCACCGCGGAGTCACCGGATCCGCGCTTCAGCCGTTTGTCAAAAACGCTCCGCTTAACCTGGTTTATATTGTGGATGCGGCCCGATCCGGCATTATAGGGCGGATCATGAGCACCGAGGATCGGGATATGTTTTCAAACGCGGCGGTGGGTTTCATCAGTCAGAATGTGTATCTTTACTGCGCATCGGAAGGCCTCGCCACGGTGGTAAGGGGCATGGTGAACCGTGACGCGCTGCGTACGCTGTTGAATCTCCGGCCGGAACAGCGCGTCATTCTGGCCCAGTCCGTGGGCTATCCGGCAAAGTGAACAAAGACAAGGGCCCGATAGATGGCGGAAGTGCATGGGAATCGAACCCACCCGGGACGGTTTTAACGCCCCACACCGGATTTGAAGTCCGGGAGCCCCACCAGTGAGCTGCGCACTTCCGTTGATCAATCAAAGGATATTATTCATCCCCTACTATCAACGCGTAAAAGTTGTCAAGACATTTGTCCGCCTATGAATATCAGACACCCAGGGGAAAATCCTGTGAATCCGCGCCGGCTGGCCGAAACCTTTCAGGCCCTAGTATCCATCGATTCGATCTCCCGGCGCGAAGGCGCGATTTGCCGTGCTATTCTTTCCATGATGCCCCCGATCATCAATCAAACCTTCATTGACGACGCCGGCGAGCCCACCGGCAGCGATACCGGCAATCTGATTTTAAAAATCCGCGGAAACCGCGATGTAGCGCCCATGATGCTGAATGCACATATGGACACGGTGGAACCCGGCGAGGGGGTGAAGGCCCGCTATGCCGACGGCGTATTTACCAGCAGCGGCGATACCATCCTGGGGGCGGATGATAAAAGCGCGATTGCCATTATCATTGAGGTGCTGCGCGTCATCCATGAGTACGATCTGCCCCACGGACCCATGGATATTGTCTTTACCATCTGCGAGGAGATCGGCCTGATGGGAGCCAAACATCTCGATTTCAATTTGATTGACGCCGCGTTTGGGTATGCCCTGGATACATCCGATACAAAAGGGATAGTCACCCGGGCCCCGGCCTCCAATCGTTTCGAGATCCGGGTTCACGGCCGCAGCGCCCATGCCGGCGCGGAACCCGAAAAAGGCATCAATGCGATCTGGCTGGCCTCAAAAGCCATTGCCGGGCTTCGCCTGGGGCGCATTGATAAGGAAACCACCTGCAATATCGGTGAAATAGACGCCAGGGGCGCCGCCAATATCGTCCCCGGCCTGGTCCGGCTCCGGGGGGAGGCCAGAAGCCACGATCAAGGCAGACTGGATGCCGTTACCCAAGGGATCATTAAAGCGTTTGAGGATACGACGGCCGAATACCGGCGTATCCATCGCGAAGATGACATTCCCGCCGTCGAGGTGGATCTGGAGCAGGATTTTCCGTTAAACCGGATCCCGGAAACCCATCCGGTGGTGACCACAGCCATGAGAGCCGCGGCCAATCTGGATCGAAAGCTGGTGCCCAGGACCACCGGCGGGGGATCGGATGCCAACATTTTTTTTGGTAAAGGAATCATGACCGGGGTGCTGGGCACCGGCATGAAAGATGTTCACACGGTTCGCGAGTCCATCCGGCTGCAGGACATGGTGGACACGGCGCTTCTTTTGCTTGCGATTATCAATGTGCACGCCGCCGGGAGGGGCTGATGAAGATTGCTTATTTCGACTGTTTTTCCGGCATCAGCGGCGACATGGTGTTAGGCGCGCTGATCGATCACGGCGTGGATGCCGACTGGCTGAAACAGATGGTCCGCACTCATGTCACGGATGAAGCCGAGATCGGGATCGCTGTCGAATCCCGACAAGGGATCCGGGCCGTGCGCGTGCATGTGACAGCGAACCGGGCCCGTCCCCGCGATTATACGGCCATCCGGGATCTGATTCAAAATTCCGGCTTGTCCGACCCGGTCAAAAAGCGGAGCCTGGACATTTTTTCAAAGATCGCCCTAGCCGAATCCCGGATTCACGGATGCGATATCGATCATGTCCATTTTCACGAACTCGGTGGAGTGGACGCCCTGGTGGATATCGTCGGCAGCGCACTTTGCGTGGATGCCCTCGGGTTTTCCCATGTACGGGCATCCCGGCTTTCTTTGGGCAGCGGTTTTGTCACCTGCGAACACGGCACCCTGCCGGTGCCCGCGCCGGCCACGGCCGAAATATTGACCGGCGTGCCGGTACGGGGTACGGATATCCCCTTTGAACTGGTCACCCCCACGGGAGCGGCCATTATCACCACCCTGGCGGACGGGTTCGGGCCTCTGCCGGATATGACCATGGAACGGGTCAGCTATGGAGCGGGAACCCGGGATCTGAAAACCACTCCCAACCTGTTGCGGGTCATCTCCGGGCATGCCGATGCCCCGGATGCGACCGCTGTTATGGTGGAAACCGCCATCGACGACATGAATCCCGAGATCTTCGGGTTTGTCATGGAGCGTCTTTTCGATTTAGGCGTCCTGGATGTTTGCCTGGTGCCGGTCCAGATGAAGAAAAACCGGCCCGGCACTCTTCTCAAGGTCCTTTGCCGTCCCCATCAACGGGAGTCGGTCGCCGCCCTGATCCTGGCCGAGACCACTTCCCTGGGTGTTCGATTTTATCCGGTGGAACGCCGGATATTGGACCGGGAAGGCGTTGAGATTGACACGATTTTCGGCCGAATGGCGGCCAAAAAGATCCGCATGCCCGACGGCGCGGTCCGAATCGTGCCGGAATACGACGCCTGCCGGAAGATCGCCTTGCGGGAAAAACTTCCCATCCGCATCATATATGAACGGATCGCGGGCCATGCTGACCCGGCAGCAGAATGACGCCGCACGCCCCCACAAAACCGAACTAACCCTTGACAGTCTGCCCCCCTAAAAGATAAATAGCAGGCCATGAATATCCGATCCAGGGTGTTAACAGGCATTGCCACCGCCGGTTTTGCCGGACGCGTTCCCTTTGCACCGGGCACGTTTGGTTCCCTTATCGGCCTGCCGGTCTATTACATCATGTCGTTTCTCCCGTTGGCGATAGTGTTTGCCGGACTGATCGGTTTTATCGTATTTGCCTCGTGGGTGGCCGGGGAGGCGGAAAAGGCCCTGGGGGATAAAGATCCGGGGTGCATTGTCATCGATGAAATCGCGGGAATGGCCGTTACGTTTTTCGCTTTGGATTTTTCATGGACCGTCGGGATCGCCGGATTTGTATTGTTTCGGTTTTTTGATGTGCTAAAACCATTTCCCATCCGGTATCTGGAAAAACGATATGACGGTGGATTCGGCGTGGTCATTGACGATGTGGCCGCCGGCGTTATCAGCAACCTGGTGCTGCGGGTCGGCCTGATGATGGCTGCCGCCTGGGCGGGATAAAAAACAATGAACACCGGAAAGCCGGTACATACTCCGAAAGCAGGGGAAACCTTCGGAGTTGGCGATGGATCCGGACCTCTGGTGCGGGCGTTTGTGGCGGTTGAACTGCCGGAACATATGATCGCCGTTCTCGGGAGGCTTCAGGAAGATCTTAAAGCTGACGGGCTCTTTTTGCGATGGACCCGGCCGGAAAATATCCATCTGACCTTAAAGTTTCTGGGGAACATACCCGAAAACGATCTTTCCAGCGCCGGCGATGCGGTCAGTGAAGCGGTTCTCGCTCATGGCCCCCTTACGCTGGCGGCTAAAGGCATCGGGGTTTTTCCCGGCATCCGGCGGCCCAATGTCCTCTGGACGGGCATTGCCGGCCAGATTGAGGCGCTGGAGGCCCTTCAGCGGGATCTGGATGTCCGGCTGCATGATCTTCTGGGCATTGCCATGGAAAAAAGGCGGTTCACCGGGCACCTGACATTGGGAAGAGTCAAGGGACGGCCCGATCCGAAGCGGTTGATCAACGCCATGGAGAAATTCGGCGGCCTGGAAACAGAGTCGTTCACGGCCCACGCCGTTTGTCTTATCACCAGCAGGCTTATGCCGTCCGGACCGGTATATACGCGAATCATGAAGGCATCGTTTAAATCCGGTGCGGTTTAAATTCAACAGCATATAAGTCGGCAAACAGATGACGACGCCGGCGGTGCAATCAGAACGGGAAATCCAGTAAACAGAAAGGAGGGGTCATATGAGTAAATCCACCGACAAGGAAAGGGCCGTGGAAGCCGCCATTACCCAGATCGAGCGTCAGTTCGGCAAAGGGGCCATCATGAAGCTCGGCGGGGACGCCATTGTTCAGGTGCCGGTGATTCCCACCGGATCCATTGCCCTGGACCATGCCCTGGGCATCGGAGGAATTCCCAGAGGCCGGGTAACCGAGATCTATGGGCCGGAATCTTCGGGGAAAACGACCCTTGCCCTGCACGTGGTGGCCGAAGCCCAGAGACAGGGCGGGATTGCTGCATTTGTGGATGCCGAACACGCCCTGGATACGGCATATGCTCGAAAACTGGGCGTCAATTGCGATGAACTGCTCGTGGCCCAGCCCGACACCGGGGAACAGGCCTTGGAGATCGCCGAGATGCTGGTGCGCAGCGGCGCCGTGGACGTGCTGGTGATCGATTCGGTGGCGGCCCTGGTGCCCCGGGCTGAAATTGAAGGCGACATGGGCGATTCCCACATGGGCCTCCAGGCCCGGCTCATGTCCCAGGCCCTGCGCAAGCTCACCGGCACCATCAGCAAGACCATGACATCGGTGATCTTTATCAACCAGATCCGGATGAAAATCGGCGTGGTGTTCGGCAATCCCGAGACTACCACCGGCGGCAATGCCTTGAAGTTTTATTCCACAGTGCGGATTGAGATCCGTCGGGCCGGAGCCATCAAGGACGGCCAGGAAACCACCGGAAACCGCACCAAGGCCAAGGTGGTAAAAAACAAGATGGCCCCGCCCTTCAAGGAAGCCGAGTTCGATATCATGTACGGCGAGGGGATTTCCATTACCGGTGATCTGATCGACAAAGGGGTGGAAGTCAATGCGGTGGAAAAGAGCGGATCATGGTATTCTTATAATGGGGAACGCATCGGCCAGGGCCGGGAAAACGCCAAGACGTTTTTGAAGCAGAACCCGGAAATTCAGGATCGGCTCCTCAAGCAGGTCAAGGAAGCCATGGGCATAGCAGCGGTCAACCCGGGCAAGGCGTCCGGGGAAGCAGCGGTCGAGGCGGAATAACGGAATTAAAAGAGGACGGCATGACCGGAGACGAGATACGCGGCAGATTTTTTGACTATTTTAAAACCCAGCACCATCAGATTGTCCGGAGTTCCTCCCTGGTGCCCCAGGATGACCCCACTCTGCTGTTTACCAACGCGGGCATGGTGCAGTTCAAACGGACTTTTCTGGGCGAGGAAAAGCGGGCCTACACCCGGGCCGCCACATCGCAGAAATGCGTGCGGGCCGGCGGCAAGCACAACGACCTGGAAAATGTCGGTTATACGGCCCGGCACCATACGTTTTTCGAGATGCTGGGCAACTTTTCCTTTGGCGATTATTTCAAGCAAGACGCCATCCGATACGCCTGGGACCTTCTGGTCAACGGGTACGGTCTGCCGCCGGAAAAGCTCTGGGTTTCCGTATTTCATGAAGATGATGACGCCCATGCCATCTGGAAAAACGAAATCGGCGTACCCGTTGATCGGATCGTCCGGCTGGGGGAAAAGGACAATTTCTGGTCCATGGGAGATACCGGCCCCTGCGGTCCATGCTCGGAAATTCTCATCGACCGGGGGGAGGGAACCGGATGCGGTCTGTCCGACTGCGCCCCCGGGTGCGACTGCGATCGATATCTGGAAATCTGGAATCTGGTGTTCATGCAGTACAACCGGGACGCCAACGGCAAGCTGACGCCTCTGCCCCGGCCCAGCATCGACACCGGCATGGGTCTGGAGCGGATCGCCGCGGTGATTCAGGGTGTGCCTACCAATTATGACACGGATCTGTTTGCGCCCATTATGGATAAGATTTCCGAATTATCCGGACGAAAAAAAGGGGCGGATGCCCAGGGCGATGTGGCCATGAAGGTGATTGCCGACCACAGCCGGGCCGCGGCGTTTTTGATCGCCGACGGGGTGCTGCCGTCCAACGAAGGACGGGGGTATGTGCTGCGACGAATCCTGCGGCGGGCCATCCGTTACGGCCGCCATATCGGGCTGCGTGATCCTTTTCTCCATGAAACCGTGGCCGCGGTCTTTGACGCCATGAAAATTTCCTATCCGGAGCTTCATGAAAACAGCGCTTTTATCCTGAATGTGGTAAAAAACGAGGAAACGCGTTTTTCCGAAACTCTCGATCATGGGTTGAAACTGCTTAACGAGACCATTGAACATCTCAAAAACGCCGGTACTTCGGTGATTCCCGGCGACGTGGTTTTCAAGCTCTACGATACCTACGGATTCCCCCCCGATATCATTACCGACGTGGTGCGGGGAACCGACATCACGGTGGACACGACCGGTTTTAAAACCGCCATGGAGGCCCAGAAGGAAAAATCCCGGTCGGTTGCGGTGTTTTCCCAAATGGGGGATGCCTATCGCCGGTTTGTGGCCGAAACCGATGCATTGCCGGAATTTGTCGGATACGACCGGCTTTCCGAAGAAACCGAGATCCTGCTCCTGGTGGAAGACGGCCAGACCGTGGATATCGCCGATGAAGGGGCTACCGTGGATATCATCACCGCCAGGACCCCGTTTTACGCCGAATCCGGCGGGCAGGTGGGCGATACCGGCATGGTCACGGGGGATAATTTTTCCGTAACCATCCATAATACCGTTAAGGACCCCACCGGCCTGATCATCCATAAGGGAACGGTGACAAAAGGCACCATCAAGCCCGGAGCACGAGTTGTTCTGACCGTCGATGGAGAGCACCGGGCCGCCACGGCCCGCAACCATACGGCCACTCACCTGCTGCACGCGGCCCTGCGGGCGGTTTTAGGGGATCATGTGCGTCAGTCCGGCTCCTATGTGGGGCCGGATCGGATGCGATTTGATTTTACCCATTTCGCCCAGGCGGGCCGGGAAGCCTTAGATCAGATCGAAATTCATGTCAACGCGCGCATATGGGAGAACATTCCGGTATCCACCCGGGAAATGGACGCCGAAGAAGCGCTCCAGAGCGGAGCCGTGGCCCTGTTCGAGGAAAAATACGGGGACCGGGTCCGGGTGGTGTCGCTGGCGGATGCCAGCCGGGAATTGTGCGGGGGGACCCACGTGGCCCGCACCGGCGATGTCGGTCTGTTTAAAATCATCGCTGAATCCAGCGTGGCGTCGGGAATCCGCCGGATCGAAGCCTTCACCGGCGCGGCCGCCCTGGCATTCGTCCAGACCGGCATCAATGCGTTCAACGACGTGGCAGCCCTGTTGCGGGAAAAACCGGAAACCGTGGCCCGGCGGGTGGAAGCCCTGCTGGCCCGGGAAAAGGGACTTGAAAAAGAAATGGAAAAACTCAAACGCACTCTGGCCGCCGGAGCTGCGAAAAACATCGATTCCGGCGTGCAAACCATCAATGGCGTCAACGTGATCGCTCAAAAGGTAGATGTGGAGACCCCGGCCGTGCTACGGGACCTGGCCGATAAATTCCGGGACAAGATCGGCTCGGGTGTGGTGGTGCTGGGGGCTGCTGCCAACGGCAAAGCACTGCTGATTGTCATGGTGACCAAAGACCTGGCGGGCCGCTTCCATGCCGGCAATATCATCCGGGAGCTGGCCGCCGAAGTCGGCGGAAAGGGAGGGGGACGTCCGGACATGGCCCAGGCCGGCGGCCCGAATCCCGAACGCCTGGATAACGCCATCAAGAAAGCCTACGCGGTCATTGAATCGGCAGGCGGATGATGTTTTCGACCGTTTCTTTTCTTATTTTCCAAAGGTTTCGTCAAAATTGACCGCCTGCGGACGGGGCGGCAGGGGAAGGTCGAGTTCCACGGCGTCGGAAAGGGCGGCGGCCGCGTCCGGGTCATGCCACCAGTAGGTAAGCACGCTGTTTTCTCTTCCGTATTTGGACAGCACCGTGGGCGGGGTGCCGAACTTGTTCCAATAGAGCAGCCGGGTGTAATCAATGTTCCAGAGCAGCACATAGGGAAACGCTTTGCTGATGATCTGATCGATTTTCCGGCAGATATCGTTTCGGGCCTGGATGTCAAAAAGGGTTTTCTGGGTTTCAATGAGTCTGTCCACTTCCGGGTCCTTGAATCCCGTGATATTATTCCCGCCCTTGCGGTCGGCCTCGGCGGAATCCCACATGCTTTCCGGGTCCTTGAACACCGAGGCGCTCCACGCGGCCCAGGTCATCTGAAAATTGAATTCATCCATGTCCCGGGCCCACGCGGCCCAGTCTTTTTTGTCAATGATCATTTCAATGCCCGCATCCTTGAGATCTTCCGCATAGATGGCCAGAAATTTTTCCGTGGACGCGTCCCGGGACAAAAATCGGAAGGTAAAGCGCCGCCCGTCTTTTTCCAGAAAACCCGTGGCGGGATTGACCTTCCAGCCGGCCTGGGCCAGAAGCTTCCGGGCCTTTGCCTTGTCCAGTTCGATCAATGGGTTGGGGCAGGGATTTTCCGGCGTATACAGGTCCTCGAAATAGGAGCGGTGGAGAAAATACTGGCCGTACATGAGGGTTTTGTTCATTTTATCGCGGTCTAAAAGCAGGGCCATGGCCCGACGGACCCGGATATCGTCAAACGGAGGAACCCGCATGTTCATGGCAAACCCCTGGAATCCCACCGGCTGATGGTTGGAAATTTTTTGGCGGATAATATGGTTTTTGACAAATGCATCGCCGCCGGTCTCGTCGATCCAGATGCGGGACGTATAGACCGGGTAAATATCAATGGCGCCTTTTTTAAATGCCTCAAAGGCATTGGAGCGTTCGGCGAAAAATTTATAGATGATGCGATTGAAATTTCCCTTATTGGCATTCCGCTTGGCGTTGATGTTCCACCAGCCGTCCCGGCGGGCCAGGGCGATGGAAACTCCTTCATTAATGGCGCCGAGCCGGTAGGGACCGGATACTACCGGAAACGTGAAAGTAATCGTGTTGAAATTTTTGTTTTCATAGGCGTGCTTGCACATGACATGAAACCCGCTGGCCGCCAGCAGGTTTTTCCAATGGATTTTTCTGGCCGTAAACCGGATGGTGCGCTCATCAATGACGTCGGGCGGATCGAAACGAGCCATGCTGATCTTATGGGGTCCGGTCATATTGCCGGGATCCATGATCACATCATAGGTCCAGCGGACGTCCGCGGCGGTGACGGGTTTGCCGTCGCTCCACCGGGCCTTGGGATCAATGTGAAAGGTATAGGTTTTTTTGTCTTCTGAAATAGACCATCGGTTTGCCAGGCCGGGTTCGTATTCCAGCGTGACCGGATTCATGGTCAGCAGGGTTTCGAACATGGCGGAAAACACGTCGGCGGACAAGACGTTGTTATCCAGATAATAATTGAGGGTTTTGGGATATTGACCGGCAAACACCGATATGTCGCCGCCGGCCCTGGCGTCGGTTGAGGCGATGGGGTCCGGCCGGTCCGACCAGTCCGCCAGGGGATACTGACCGGTGTGGCCCGCCAGGGGAAAAAACAGTGCAAATGCAAAAACACTGAGCATCATACGAAAAAAACAGCACCGCATTAAGTTACTCTCCCTTTAATACGTCAATCATGGAAAAGACCTTTCCCTTACAGCCACGGGCGATTTTTTTCGCCAGAAACACCACGGCATCCGCCGTGCCCTCGGCATAAATGTCTCTGCCGTTGATATTGTGGGTGAAACGGAACAGGGCGGTTTTGTCGGCAGACTCCAGGGTATAGGTATGCCATCCATGACCCCCCAGATGGGCTTCGGGAATTCCCAGCCGGTTTTTCTGATCCTCGGGTTCCCGGATCTTGACGATCTGGTCCCGGGAAAACGGGATGCCGAGTTTGTTGAAAACTCCCACCAGGGCTTTTGCCGTGCCGGAGGTGTCGAGCTTGCCCTGCTGGTGGCTTTCCACAATCTCAAGGCGGTATCCGGAAAACAGCCCCGGGAACTGGTCGGCCGCATAGGTCATCATGGCCTGGAATCCCACGATCTGTTTGGCCATGTTGGGCGCGATCACCGCGCATATGGAAGACGAAAAAACAGTTTGCGCCAGCAGGTCCCGATCCCCGCCCGTGGTGCCCATGACAAAGGGCAGCCCGTTGCCGCTGTAAAACCGGGCATTGTCGTTGACGGTCGCGGGCACGGTGTAGTCAATGGTGATAAACGGGCCTTCTTCTGCCGTTATATCAGCAATGACCTTATCCCGGACGTCAGGCCGGACCAGGGTGATATCGGTTGCGCCGATTCGGTGGACGTCGGCCGTGATTTCCGGACCGGTAAGGGAAAAGGGGATCATACGGAATCGGGCATCTGACATCAGATGTCCGGCGATAACGGCGGCGACATTGCCGGGAAGTCCGTTGAGCATGATGGGGATCGGGTTCATCAATCGCCTCTTTTTATATGGTTATACGCGGAAATGACCGTTTCTCTAAGTCGTTTAAACAGGTTTTGGCCGGCACTGTCAAGGCGGTTTTGAAGGGTTTTCAACGCAACGGGCATATAAACGGTGTACCCGGATTTTGCCTTGACCCGGGTCAGATACCCGAAAGCCCCCAAAGCCTGCAGGAGCCGGGTGATGGTGCAAAAATGAAAGCCGGCGGCAAAGGATTCCCGATTGATGGGGTGCATTTGCGCGAGTTTTTCCATGCCATATTCCAGAAGGAGGCGCTGGGTTGTATCCGAAAGATCCACATAGGGATCAGTCAACAGGGAGGCCAGGTCGTATTGAACAGGCCCCAGGCGGCCGCCCTGGAAATCGATGAAATAGGGGATGTCGCCGGCCATCATGATGTTTCGGGATTGCAGATCCCGGTGCATGAAACCGATGATCCCGTCAACTGTGGCCAGATCCGCCAGTTTTTCAAATTCCGGCGCCAGTGTGCTGTAGTCGATTCCCATGTCCAGGTAGTGGTTTAGAAACGCCTCCACAAAATAGCGGCATTCCCGTTCCAGGATTAGTTGGCGGTCGTAAGCGGGCGTCTGGCAGGTCCACGCGGGATCAAATCCCTGGCTCCCCTGAATGGTCATGGTGATCATCGCGTCGATCACCCGCTGGTAGGAGGCGATGATTTCCGCTTCATCCGCGGCCCGGTGAACCCGAGTCTGGAGATGTTCATCGCCGAGATCATCACAAAACACCAGACCGGAAAATTCATCATGTGCATAAATTTTCGGCACATTAACGCCTTTTTCATGCAGATGACGTCCGATACGGACAAACGCCGTGGCTTCGGCAGCCGGGTAGGTTGACGGATCCGCCGGCATCTGGATGCCGTGATCCGCGGCGATCAGTCGCTGATTCCCGGCAATAAGCCGGTACCATTTCCGGTCGGACCCGTCACCGGCAAGACATATTCGTTCCACGGATGTTTCGGGCAGAGCGCCGTAGGCTTTTTCAAACACGGCCGGCGCGACGGCGTCCATGACCGCGTGAGCGTACCCGTCAAAAGAGCCGATGTCATGCCAGCGATGAGGACGCACAAAAAGGGCCTGAAGTATTTTCCCGTGGCGGATCATTTCCCGGTAGACATGGATGCTGGAGACAAATCCCTCCGGCGGGATAAACGTGAGCACCTCCGGATCAATGACCTGGATGCCGGTAAAGGCTGAAAGCCGGCATCGGTTGGCATCCTTATCCGGAACCGCGGCCGGATCAAACCCGACGATCCGGTCTTTGCCGTCCACCCAGACGGTGTTGAACTTCGGCAGATACTGCATGACCAGAGTGATCGGATGCATGTGGGCCGCATGGAACCGCATGAGGGCTCCCAGATCGATATCAGTGAAAAGATCGCTGTTGATGACCAAAAGGGGATTGTGTCCCATAAAGTCAGCCACATTCCTTATGGCCCCGCCGGTCCCAAGGATCTCCGGTTCAAACCGGGTGGTTACGGAAACGGGATAGTTCCGTTTGCGGATAAAATCGTCGATCCGATCATGCAGATGGTGGGTATTGATGATGATGCTGTCGTATCCGTGCTCTGCCAGTTGTTGGACCAGAATGTCAATGACCGGCCGGCCGGCAATGGGAAACAAGGGCTTGGGCAGGACGCGGGTATGGGGCAGGAGCCGGGTTCCGAATCCTGCCGCCAGGATCAGGGCGTTCATGGACATTTGTCAAATCCGGCAGCGCGTGTTTGGAAATTTTGTCTAGGAAAAGCACATAACCGGCCGTTGGGGTTATTCCGGTAAATGGCGGCGGTATCTCTGGAAGGTGTCCACATAAAAATCGATCTGTTCCTTGCTGTTTTCCGGTTCCGTGATGCCGTGGGTGGTGAAAAAGGTCACCGCGTTCTGGTAATTGATTCTGGTCAGAGCCTCGATCCGTTCAATTTCTTTGCGTTTATACATCCGGTTGCCCAGTGCCTGTATTTTTCGCAGATAATTACGGGTTTCGGTGATGGGTTTCCGGGTGTATTTCATGAAAAAATTGAGCACCACCCAATAGGATTCGAAATACGGCACCAGAAAGGCCGCGAACATGTTAAGTTTCCGAAAGCCCGTTGATGTCACGTTATATGTGTCCGGCAGGGTGGGATGGGGCATGATGATGGCGTCATTGATGAATGCCTTGAGGTTTTTGCGCACCGCGAAATCAACCGGCTGTTCCGGATCGAACACAAATTCGTTTTGAAACAGCTCTTTTAGGAATTTGTAGCTGGCGTGCAGATCTCCGGAGGAAAACTGGAAGGCATCGGTTTTTAAAATGGCCATGGCCGTATAGGCCGCCGGCATGAAAAAGGTGACCCCGCTGTTTTTGTAATATTCCAGAGTGGGCCGCTTGGATTCGTTGATTTTAAAAAGAGGATTGGCCCGGGTTGAATCGGAAAATTCCGAGGTGCTTTTTTCGATCACATTGTTTTGCACAAAAGCGTCCAGAACAAGATTAAATGCGGAGACCCGATCCATCAACAGCGTGTCGGCCAGATTGGCGTCCTGGGAAACCAGATAGGAGAGGTAGGTTTCGGCACGGCTCAGCACCTGCTTGTAATAAAAACGCTTGGGCGCGCTGTTTAAGATCACGGCCGCAATGATGGCATGGGGCGTTACCACCGCCACGCGATTGATGGCGGCAAGAATCCGTTCTCCGAAATCAAAGCATATTTCCTTTTGCTGCGGCCTGGGCATCTCGGCAAACGGCTGCCGGAATTGGGAAAGATAGTCTTTGAGGGATATGGGCTCATGGAAATTCACATAGATCTTGCCGTATTTGCGTTTTAAAAATTTTCGGGCCCGGATGACGCTGATCAGATTTTCCGGTGTTTTTTTGCCCCCTTCCAATTCGTGAATATAGGCCTTTTCCTCCAGAACCCGGTCATATCCGACATAAATGGGCGCAAAATACATATTCTCCCACTGATTATTCACATACGCTTCCATTAAAAGGGAAAGGAATCCGATTTTTGGCATCAGTACCTTTCCGGTCCGGCTGCGGCCGCCTTCAATGAAGAACTTGACGTGGAATCCTTCATCCAGGATTTTTTGCAGATAGGCATTAAAGATCTTGGGATAAAGGATTTCGCCTTTAAACGAGCGGCGCAGGAAAAATGCGCCCCCACCCCGGAAAATAGGGCCCAGAGGCCAGAACGAAAGATTTTTACCGGCCGCGATCAGCGGACAGGGCATATTGTTGTTAAAAAACACATACGGCAGGATCAGATAGTCCAGATGGCTTTTATGGCAGGGGGCCAAAATCAGCGGACCCTTGCGGGAGATGCGTTTGAGGTGCTCCAGTCCGTCATAATCGATCACCATTCCGTCGAAAATATGTTTGAACATCCATCGAAGGGCGACATCGAGAAACCGGATCGTCTTGAGATTGTAGTTGGAGGCGATTTCATCCAGAAAGTCGGCCGCCTGTCCCTGCGCTTCGTGAATGGAAACATTTTGCTGGTTGGCATATTCAGCAATGGTCTTCTGCAGGGCGGGGTTGGTCAACAGTTCCTCCCGGATTTCCAGGCGGGACTTGAGCACGGGACCGGTAATACTTTGTCGGTGACGGTTGATCAGGGTCAGCATGTGTCGTCGAAGCATGACCGCCTGATTGCGCGAACTCAAATCCTGCATGTCGGGCCGGTTGATGAATTCGGTCAGCACAACCGGATCGCAGACTTCAATAAAAATTTTTTTTGGGTTTTTAAACAGATTGAACAGCCGGCGGATTCTGCCCGGATTTTCAATGGTGCCCATCAACATATCGGCTAAGGAAAGCCTGGTGGTTTGGGGCGCCCGGCTGTAGAGAATAATCTGGGGTACAAACACGATGGGCCGGTCCATGGTTTTCTGGATGTCGATAAGATAATGGAGGGGATCGGGCTTTTCTTTGATGAACCGCCGGTAAAAGCCTTTTTTTTCCACCAGGGAGAGTAAAGCCGATTCTCCGGCCAGCAGTTTTTCGTGGATATAACCGCTTTTATAGGCATTGGGCAGGGCCAGATGCTTGAGAAAGTGGTGGACGTGTGAAAAAATGATTTTAAAGAATCGGCGGGCCGGCTGCCAGAAGAAAAATTTATAATCAAAGCCGATGGAAGGATATGCAAGTCCCTCATTTCGATAGCGGGTGTGGAAAAAAAAGAATTCAAAATAACTTTTATATTTGTTGACGAACACGAGAACGGGCTGCTCTTCGGTCTCTTGTTTAAGTGCCGTTGTCTCTTCCGGAATCCGAATTCCGGAAAACACGAGCTTTAAGATGAATTGGGAGAGAAAGCCTGTATCCGGGGGAAGGTAACAGGCATAGTAATTTCGAACGCCTCTTAATTTATTTTTTATCCATCCGGTCAGGATGGCCATGACGGATGCGGATTTCATTGCATGAGGTATCCTGAAAGAAGTGCCTTTCCGTGAGTATTGGTCGTGTTAATTTCCCATACGATTCCCCGTCTGTTTCGTTGTATTCATGACCAGCGAAGCGGGGGAAGCTTCGGTGACAAAGCTAACAATTCAAGGGGACGTTTGCAAGGGGATAATCTCGGTCCGCCTAAACCCGAATCGCCGGACGCCCTCATCCGAAGAACGGGGGATGGATTAAAATTTTGCCTTGCGTTGCAAAAACAGATGTGTTAACTGTCTATCCTACTTGTTATCGATAATCTGATCCTGATTCAGCTTAATTTATCACATAGATTTCAGCACACATGAATGATTAATTTAAAGAGGAGGATTCGGCGTTATGAAAACTTTGATAGGTGGGGCGATTGCAGCCGTTCTTGGCGCGATATTCTTGGCGATATGGTGGAGTGCGTTTCTGCAGCTTCTGGCGGGCTCGATTCCGGTGTTGCTCCTCCTGGGCGGATGTTTGGCACTGTATCTGGGCTTTGATGAATTAAAAGACACCTGGCAGAGGGAAAACGGCGTAGCCCCGGCGGAAATGGGCGCGGAATCCGATTTGGAAAAGTTTAAAAAAGAAAATGAAGAGCTGAAAAAAGAGTTGGATAATCTTAAATCCCAATAAATTTTATTTTTCATATACAGTGATGAAAACCCCTGAGGGCTCTGCTTTCAGGGGTTTTTTTGTGATGGACTTCATGTATACAAATAATAAGGCTGGGACCGCAAAATGAAATCTGCTGTCTGATCCTTCCAGTCTTTCCGGATGGAGGCAATGGACTCGAAGGCTTCGATCCGCATCCGGATCATGGAATCACCGGCGATCAGATCAAAGGGAAGCTTTTTTTGTTCATATTCATACGGCGGAGGTTTCCATTCAAACCGGTCCCCGTGATGGTAAAGGATTGCCTGTAACAGGATCAGCGACACGCTGTAGGGATCGTAGATAAGGGGATCGGTAACATGGATATGGAATCCCCGGCATGGCTGTCCCTGCCATTTATGGGCCGTGGGCTCAAACACCACGGGCCGGAGCACGCATCCGGCCGTTTGTTCCCGTTGAACGAAGGCGGCGATTTTATCCGTATCCAGAAAGGGGGCCCCGAACATTTCAAAGGGAAGCGTGGTGCCCCGCCCCTCGGAAATATTGGTGCCTTCCCAGATCACCTGGCCGGGATAGACCACCGCGGACGCCGGCGTCGGCAGATTCGGCGAGGGCGGAACCCAGGGAAGACCGGTATCCGTGAAATACATGCGTCGTCGCCAGCCTTTCATCGGAATGATTTCCAGCGGACATCCGATTTTAAATTCCGTATTTATAAATGAAGCGTATTCGCCGGTGGTCATCCCGTGGCGCATGGGAAGGGGATACCGGCCTACAAAGGAGCGGAAATCCGGCGAAAGGCAATTGCCTTCCACCTGGGTTCCGCCAACGGGATTAGGCCGATCCAGCACCGCCACTTGCCGGCCGGTTTTTGCCGCTTGCTCCATGCAATAGGAAAGGGTGGAGAAAAAGGTGTACACCCGGGTTCCCACATCCTGGAGATCCACCAACAGGACATCGATGCTGTCCAGCATCTCCGGGGTCGGTTGGCGGGTTTTGCCGTAGAGGCTGAAAACAGGGACGCGAAGCACCGGATCGACGATATCGCCGGATTCAATCATGTTATCCTGTTTTTCGGCGTAAAATCCGTGCTGAGGAGAAAACAGGGCGGTCAACTGGCCGGGAAAGACGGCGTTGATTAGATCGCGGGCATGGCGATATCCCGGGTCCACGGACGCGGGGTTGCAAAGCAGGCCCAGACGCTTGTCGCGAAGATTCGGTGCGGGAGAATCAATCAGCCGTTGTAGTCCGGTTGTTACGGTTGTCATATGATGCCTCGATTTTTTTGGTATTTATTGGTGCTTGGTGTTCCAATGAAAAAGCGGATGTTTTTTTTAGGTTGTTTCATCCGGGGATACCACGCCGTGAGAGCCCGGATTTTAGGAGTTGGAGATACCGGCTTATTTTTCTGTCAGGGGTATTCCTACATTTATCCCAACCGCTCGAATTCGTATCACAAATATCATGGGTTCATAAAATGAAAACTAAAATGATATGAAAATGTCAAAATTGGATGAGAAATTGAGAAATTTTAAGAAAAAAAGAGTATGCGTAATCGACAATTATGCGGCCTCCGGAAAAAGAGCCCGCCAAAGCCGCTTATTTCCATTGGATTTTGATAGGTCGGGCATTTTCTATATTTTTAAGTAAGTTAAAATTGATTTTTCATAGAATGTGTATTGAATCAGGCAGATATATTTTGTTAACAAGTCGGCAGGCCATTTCCCAATGCGGGAGCTTTTATGGTTTGACGGATGGTCACGGGTGACTTATAAGGAAGGCCATCTTCGTTTTTGCTTTTTTCAAGATCGACCGTCAGGCATGATTTTGAAAAAAGCGAGCATCTTCCGTCCAACATGTATCAACTGCATGCAAGTGTCGCTGAAGTCTTTTTAACCGATTTTAACTACTGCAACAAGTCGATTTTTCAAGGTCAGGTTGCTTTTTCGTGTCAGCTTGAGGATGTGTCTCTATGGAATCAGTATGGGAAAAAGTAAAGGCTTCGATCAGGGAAAACACGCCCCCGCACGCATACCATATGTGGATTGAACCATTAAAGTTCATCAAAAGCACCGGTGACCGGATGGTGCTGGCCTGTCCGAACAGCTTTATCAAAAAGCGGATTATCGAGCATTTTGGCGATATGATCCAAAAGGAGATCCATCGTGTAGCGGGACCGGTGAATTATTTGCTGGAAGTAACCTGCGGCAATGGAAACGGCGGTGCAAAACCGTTCCGTTCCAGACACGAGTTCCAGGACCGGCAGTTGCTGCTTCCGAAAATCAATCGACCCAAAAATGGCCGGATGCTCCGAAGGGATTTTACCTTCGATCGGTTCGTGGTGGGAAAGAACTGTGAATTCGCCTATGCTGCCTCTCTTTCCCTGGCATCCCAGAAAAGTCCTTCCCAGAATGCGTTGTTTCTGCTGTCTCCGATCGGCATGGGAAAAAGTCATCTCGCCCAGGCCGCCGGTCATCAGATTCTTTCCATGTTTCCCGATGAACGCGTTTTTTATATTACCGCGGAAGATTTTACCAATGAAATGGTGGCAGCCTTTAAAAACAAAAACATCGGTGAATTTAAAAATCGTTATCGAAGCTGCTGCGATGTCCTGCTGCTCGAAGATATTCACCTGCTTTCCAACCGTACCCGCACCCAGGAGGAACTGGCTCTGATTTTGGATGATCTGTATGAATCCGGCAGGAAAATCATTTATTCCAGCAACACGCCCTTGGCGTCCATTCCGAAGATGACGGAAAAGTTAAAATCGCGCATCGCCCAGAGTCTGATTTCCGAAATCGAGCCTCCGGATTTTCGGACCCGGGTTCGGATTTTACAATATAAGGCCAGAGAGAGATCCATTCGTATATCCGATGATATTCTGGAATATATCGCCGGCCTGTTGACCGATAATGTTCGTATGCTCGAGAGCGGACTGATGGGCGTGGCGACAAAGTCCTGCCTTCTGGGCGTGCCGGTGGATCTCCATCTGGCGGAAAGTGTGGTCCGCAACATCGCCAATACCCAAAAAACCATCAATCTGGATCTCATTAAAAAGACGGTTTGTGCCGAATTTAATATTTCCGTTAAGGATATCGAATCCGTCTCGCGCAAGCAGATTCATGTCAGGCCTCGTCAAATCGCCATGTTTCTTTCGCGTCGCCATACGGATCAGCCGATTCAGGTCATCGGTCAAAGCTTTCGGCGCTATCATGCCACGGTGATTCACGCCATTAACGCCGTGGAAAAAGAGATGCGCTTGAAAGGCGAGCTTTATCGCCAGGTAGAAATTATTGAAGGGAAACTGTTAAACGGAAAAGGAAAAGCTTGAACGGTCTTTCCCCATCTGTCGTCGCCAAAATCGAAAAGATCGTCGGCCGGGACCACCTGTGCCGCGACAAAGAAGACCTGCTTTGCTATGCATTTGATGCCACAAAGACGGTGGCTATCCCGGAGGCGGTGATATTTCCGGGTGATGCCCGGCAGGTCAGTGAAATCCTGAAACTGGCCAATCAGTATGGTTTTTCCGTAACCCCCCGGGGCGCCGGGTCGGGGATGACAGGCGGCGCCGTTCCAGTGCGCAACGGCGTTGTGCTGGCCATGTCGCGGTTTAGCAGGATTCTTTCCATTGATCGGGACAATCTGATTGCCCGGGCGGAACCGGGGGTGGTCACCGGCGTGTTTCAGAAAGCCGTGGAACAGGAAGGGCTTTTTTATCCGCCGGATCCGTCCAGTTCGGATTTTTCGACGCTCGGGGGAAACGCGGCCGAATGCGCCGGCGGTCCCAGGGCCGTCAAGTACGGGGTGACCCGGGATTATGTGTTGGGGATGACGGTGGTCCTGCCCACCAGCGAGATTATCCGTACCGGCGTTCAGACCGTAAAGGGAGTTGTGGGTTATGACCTGACCCGTCTCATGGTCGGATCCGAGGGAACCCTGGGGGTAATTACGGAACTGACCCTGCGCCTGCTGCCGAAACCGGAAACGGTGCGGACCGTAATGGCGGTATATGACCGGATCAAAGCAGCGACCGAAACCGTTTCCGAAATCATCCGCCGGGGAATCATTCCCAGAACCATCGAATTCATGGATAACGCGTCTATCCGATGCGCGGAGGCCTATGCGAAATCGGGCTTTCCCCTTGACGCCGAGGCTCTGCTGATTATTGAAGTTGACGGCGGCGCGGCCGAAACCGAACAGGCCCTTTCGGCGGTGGAATCCATCTGCCGGCAATTCGGGGTGAGGGAGATGAAAATCGCCGAAACCGCGCAAGAGGCCCGGAACATCTGGAAGACCCGGAAATCGGTTTCACCGGCTTTGTACCGGTATGGTCCGGACAAGATCAACGAAGATATCGTGGTGCCCCGCAACCGGATTCCGGACGTGGTTTCGCGAATTCAGGAGTTAAGCCGGCAGACCGGGCTGACCATGGTTTGCTTCGGCCATGCCGGAGACGGCAATATCCATTTTAACGTCATGGCCGATAAAACCAACGCGGTTCAATGGGAAAAAGCCCTGGGGGCGGTGGGCGATATTTTTGATTACACCCTGGACCTGGGCGGCACCCTGTCCGGCGAACACGGAGTCGGCATAACCAAGTCGGCATATATCGGGAAAGAAATTCCGGACGAGGCCCTGCGCCTGATGCGGCGGATCAAAAACGCGTTTGATCCTAAAGGGATCCTAAATCCCGGCAAGATTTTTGAGGATGTTATTGCAGTTTAAGGTGAATCTCATCGGCCGCCATCATATCTTCCATCTGTTCGATGCGCATCTGATCCTGCTGTTCGATGGCACATCGGAGTCGAAGAGCACAGTATTTTCGACAGACGGTATCCGCCAGATTGAAATCTCCATAACAGTCTAGGTAATGATCCATTAATTTTATTTTCAGCAAGTCAACCATTTTTATATCTTAATCTCCAGTATGGATTGAAGTTCGTTATGAACATGGCCGTTAGTGGCCAGAATTTCCGGTTTGTCCACCGTATAGGGCTGTCCCGAAAAATCGGTGACCATACCCCCCGCCTCGGCGGCAATCAGCATCCCGGCCGCCGTGTCCCAGGGTTTGAGATGTTCTTCCCAGAAACCATCAAAACGGCCGCAGGCCACAAAACATAAATCCAGCGCCGCCGAACCCAGCCGGCGGATACCCCGGGCCGCTGTCAGACAGGCGGCAAACCGGTGCATGGCACCGGCCATGATCTGATCCACATCATACGGAAAGCCCGTCACCAAAAGAGCCTCTCCGATGGTTTTGCGCTCCGAGACCGAGATGGATGTCCCGTTTAAGAACGCTCCCTGTCCCCGGATGGCGGTGAATAATTCTCCGGATGCCGGGTTTAAGACCAGACCCACCATGATGTCGTCGTCAACGGCAAAACCGATGGAAATGGAAAAAATGGGGATCTGATAAGCATAATTGGTGGTGCCGTCCAGCGGGTCGATGATCCAGCGATACGATGACCGTCCGGTTTGGTGGATGCCGCTTTCCTCGGCAAGGATATCATGATCCGGAAATTTGGATCGGATGGTGGCGATGATCTGTTTTTCCGAGGCGACATCCGCTTCGGTCACCAGATCATCCGGGCCTTTTTTGCTGATTTCCGGCAATTTTCCGAAAAACCGGTTCAGGATGGCCGCACTTTCATAGGCCGCGCCAATGGCGACATTTTTGATATAATTTAAATCCATGCTTACCTCAGCTTCTGGTTATATCAGAAGAAACCGGCGCGTCAATATCTAATCCTGATGTGGTCCCGATGGATCCGGAGGCGCGATGCGGCGTATAGCGGCCTCCATGGCGGCAATCAGCGGGCGCAGAGTTTTTTCATCTTTTGCGGAAATCGGGATGCCTCCGGTGTCGGCGATGATCCGTTCCACCTGCAACGGATCCAGCACATCCATTTTGTTGACGGCGATGATGCGGCGGATCTGCAGCAGGTCCAGTTCTTCTAAAATTCGGTCCACGGCCGTGATATGGGCCGCGTAGTCCCGATTGCTTCCGTCAACCACATGCACCAGAAGATCGGCCCGCTCGAGCTCTTCCAGCGTAGCCCGGAAAGCCACCCGCAATTCCGCGGGAAGATCCCGGATAAACCCGACCGTGTCGGTGAGGATCACCTCGGTGTCTCTGGGAAAACGGATCCGCCGGCTGGTGGGGTCAAGGGTGGCGAAAAGCCGGCTTTCGGCCAGCACGTGGCTGTGGGTCAGGGTATTGAGAAGGGTCGACTTTCCCGCATTGGTATACCCGATGATGGAAATAACCGGTACGCGGCGTTTTTCCCGGCGGCTTTTTTGCAGCTTGCGCTGTTTGATCACCTGCCGGAGTTCTTTTTCGATGCGCGTGATCCGCTCCCGGGCGCGGCGGCGGTTGATTTCAAGTTTGGTCTCCCCCGGTCCCCGGCCGCCGATGCCGCCGGTCAGCCGCGACATGGCGGTGTTCCGGGTAACCAGCCGCGGAAGCAGATATTTCAACTGCGCCAGTTCCACCTGAAGCTTGCCTTCCCGGGTCCGGGCCCGCTGGGCGAAAATATCGAGGATCAACTGGGTCCGGTCGATCACTTTTAGGGCGACTTTGTCGGTAATGGAGCGAATCTGGGAAGCGTTGAGCTCCTGGTCAAAAATCAACAAAGTGGCGCCTTTGTGCATGGCCAGAATGGTCAGGTCCTCGAGCTTGCCTTTTCCCATGAGAAATCGCGGATCGACCTCCCGCCGGTGCTGGATGACCTCGTCAATGACATGGATGCCGCCGGACCGGGCGAGCTGGTGCAGCTCCCGCAATGAAGCGGCGGCCTCGGACCGGGGGGCCGAACTGACGCTGATGAGTATGGCCCGCTCCGTTCCGGTATCCACATCGTGGGCCAGGACCGATTTGGAGAGATCCGCCTCGATGGATCGGATCAGCTCAATGCAGTCCACACCCGGATCGGCCGGGTCTTTGGGGGGATAGATCTGGTAAGGGATATCGACGTCGGAATCGGCCAGGATATGCGCCAGGTGAAGGGCCGTGGGCCGACCTTTCGATGACACTGTTATGACGGCCATCAGGTCAAGCCGTAAAAGAGCCAGGTCGGTCAGATCGTCTCTGGTCAGCGACTCATCTTTAAAATGGGTATGAACGCATCTGAGCCCCTTCAGCCGGCCGGGAGGCGAACGATAATCGCTGATGTCGGGGAGCAGGATGCCTTTGCTGTCTCCGGCGATAACGGAAATAATTTTTCCGGCCCGGTCAACGAGCAGGGCGATCTGTCGGGAGGTTTCGTGACTGATGTCGCAGATCTCGCCTATGAGCCGGGGGGAAAGGATTTCATCCGGCGGCGTTCGCTCCTGGTAGAGATTTTCAAGACGACGGATCTGGGTAGATCGCAGTCCGCTGGCGTTGCCGAAGAGTTTTTTCATTTATGTGCCGGCGATATCGTCGTAACCGTAGGCGATATTTTCAAACCGGGTGTATTCATCCAGAAATAACAGGTTCTGCATGCCCACGGGTCCGTTGCGCTGCTTGGCCAGAATCAGTTCCGCCTTGCCGCGGTTGGGGTTATTTTCATCCTTGTTGTAGAGTTCATCACGGTAAAGAAACAAAACCAGGTCGGCATCCTGTTCCAAAGCTCCGGATTCCCGAAGGTCGGACAGAACCGGACGCTTGTCTTGCCGCGACTCTAAGCTGCGATTCAATTGGGAAAGCGCGATAATGGGAATATCGATTTCCTTGGCCAGGTTTTTCAGGGATCTCGACATTTCCGAAATTTCAAGGTCGCGGCGTTCCAGACGGGACCGCGACGTCATCAACTGGAGATAGTCGATGATTACCAGGCCGATATTTTTTTCTTTTTTGAGGCGCCGGACTTTGGTTTTGATTTCCAGTGAGGTCAGTCCCGGTGCATCATCAATGTATATGGGTGCGGTTGAAAGATCATCGGCGGCCTGGGAGAGACGTTCAAAGTCTTCATCCGTGAAGGTGACATCGCGCACCCGGGCCGAGTTGACCCGGGCCTCGGCGCATAAGAGGCGCAGGGAAAGCTGCTCCCGGGACATTTCCAGAGAAAAAAACACCACGGCAGCCCCGGCTTCCATGGCGGCGTTTCTGGTGAAATTTAAGGCTAGTGCGGTTTTCCCCATACCCGGCCGGGCCGCCACGATGATCAGGTCGGAATTCTGGAATCCGGCGGTCAAGGTATCGAATTTGGTGAAACCGGAGGATATGCCGCTGACCAGGTCCGGATTGGCCTTGCGCTTGTCGATCATGTCGAAATTGGCATGGAGGATGGTGCCGATGTGGTGATAGGTCGGTTTTCGTTTTTCCTCGGCAATTTCAAATATTACGCGCTGGGCCTGATCAATGATGTCATCTACATCCGGGGGATTGCCGAAGCATTGGCCGGTGATGTCCGCCGAGGCCGTGATCAGACTGCGAAGCACGGCCTTGTCCCGGATGATCCGGGCGTAATCGGCGGCATTGGAGGGCACCGGAGCGGTATCCACAAGTTTGGCCAGATAAACGGCGCCCCCGACAGCCTCCAACTGATTGGTATTTCGCAGATATTCGGCCAGGGTCACCAGGTCAACGGGGTCGCCCCTGTCGGACATGGCGATAAACGCCTCGAAGATTTTCTGATGGGCCGTCCGATAGAAATCTTCGGGCCGCAGAATATCGAGGATATCCATCAGGATATTGTTATCCATTAATACGGCGCTGATGATCGATTCCTCGGCGTCGATATTCTGGGGCGGCAGCTTGTAGTTTGGCAGATCTTTGCTCACCGGTGTTCTTCTATCATTAAAAAATAAAATTATTCAGGTTCAACCACTACCGTGATCTCCGGCTGGATACCTTTGTATATGCGGATCTGCACCGGATAGGTGCCGATTTCTTTGATGGGCTCCATCAGGATCATTCGTTTCGGTACGGTGATATTCTGGGCGGCCAGGGCATCCGCTACTTCACGAACGGATACGGAACCGTAAAGTCTTTTTTCATCGGCTGTTTTGGCCTTGATCGTGCAGACCACGCCTTCGATTTGCCGGGCCATTTCCTCGGCCTGGGCCTGTTCCTTGGCGATCTGAAGATCGAGTTTAACCTTTTCCTGTTCCATCCGTTTACGGTTCTGAGGGGTTGCTTCAACGGCTTTTCCCTGAGGGATCAAATAGTTTCGGGCATATCCCTTTTTGACCTGGACCTCTGAACCGATAATGCCCAGCGCGTCGATGGTCTCTTTTAAAATCACTTTCATCTGTTGCCTCCGCAATCATGAGTACTGTGGAATTTTTTATACAGCAAAAACCGGTTCGATCGGCTTATTCCGGGGGAGAATCAGCACCGATTCGCCTGAAATTAAACCATGCATCGAAAAAACCAAGTCCAACGACCATCATCAACAATATCTGCTGGATCACGATGATCGCGTAAAACAGAACCCGCAGAAAAAAAGGGATCTGCTTTTTGTTCAAATAAAAGGAAACAATGGCGATTCCCTGAAAAAAATAAATCGTCATCAAAATAATCAGGCCGTTGATGCCGATGATCTTCGGCGCCCCGCCCGGAATCATCATCAGCACCGCACACCCGATAAGCGCCCAGACCAGACTGTCCGGTGTTTTCCAGATGTTTAAAGGCGCGGTAGATATGATAAAAATATTTTTAACCTTGAAAATCACCCGGGCCATCAGCGTGTTGATCCATGCAATTACCAGCAGGGCCGCCCCGACCATCCCGGGAAGAACCAGTATGAGTGTATCACGGATTTCATCCATGGCCACGGCCAGCTCGGCGATGACCTCGTCGGACATGCCCATGTCCCGGTACAGCATCAAGGAGGCCGACAGATACATCTCCACATAATCGGTGACCATGGCCACAATATTACTGCCCGAAAAATTGCTGTGAAGCAGCAGAGCGAAAAAGCCCGCTCCCCACAGCGCGCCGGCGGCAAAGCCGACTATTTGTTCAACCGGCCGGTTTTTTTCCGTAAATTCTCCGAGAAAAAAACCCAGCCCGATCATACCGGCCAGAAAATAGGTAGTGGCCCCGACGCCGCCGGAATAGAACGTGACCACGGCCAGGCCGGCCGCGGCCACGATGCCGCCGTCTTTCCTGCCGAGCCGGAGACGATAAATCATCATCGGCAAGGGAAGGAGAATAAAACAGAAAAATCCGAATACCGGAACGGCGATGGAAAGGATGCAGGCCGCGGATAAGAGCGCAATGCCGGTTAAAATGGTTTTATGGCGCGCGCTCATGGATTCCTTGTATGTTTTTTCCCCTCAAACATCATACGTGCCGATAAAGGGAAGCAGGGCAATGGTGCGCGCCCGCTTGATTTCCCTCGCCAGTTCCCGTTGATGCTTGGCGCAGGTCCCCGAGATTCGCCTGGGGATGATCTTGGCCCGTTCGGTAATGAAGTATTTCAGGGTGCCGGGATCCTTGTAATTGATTTTCAGGTTGCTGTCGGCGCAGAAACGGCAGACTTTTCTTCGGTGAAAAAATCTTCTTTTTTGTGTAAAAGCCATCAGGACTGTTCCTCCGTATCGGGTGCGGACGGCGTGGTATCGACGGTCGCAGGTTTGTTTTCATCAGTTTCTTCCGCCGATTCGGATTCAGCGGTCTGATCGGCTGCCCGTTCATCGGAAACGGTTTCTTCGCTGGTGCCGACGGCTTCGGTTTCCGCCGGAGTCATGGCCGCTTTCAAAGCCTCAACATCCGCATCCTTGTCGATGAGAATGGTCATAAACTTGAGAATGCGGTAATTCAGCCGGAAATTCCGCTCCAGTTCGTCGACCAGAGCGCCGTCGCCGCAATAATCGAGACGTACATACCGCCCCTGTTTCTTTTTTTTGATTTCATAGGCCAGCTTACGAACGCCCCAGTTATCGGCTATCAGAAGTTCGCCGTTTTTCTGGGTAAACGCGGAATTGACCTTTTCCATGATCACATCCCGATCCGCATCGGTCGTATCGGCGTCAATGATAAAGATGGTTTCGTAATGGTTCATCGGCACTCCTTTCGGGTTTAAAGCCCCGCGCAAACGGAGCAAGGATTAAAAACACATAAAACTATACTGCCATATTGATCATATTTTTTAAAAAATCATTTTAAATACCTTTTCTTCCGATTTCTGTCAAGAAATTTTCACCAGGAGCTTTATCCCACATGCGCGACAAGCCCAGTGCTGATCAGTAAAATAGCCATCCCGCATGAGACCCGGAAAAAAAGAGTTGACTGATAAGAAAAATCAATGTTATTTAATAATCAATATCATTTAAAAGGGAGGGTTCACTTGACGGATTCCAAAAAAAGATTTGACGTCATCATCCGAAAATTAAGGAACGACGGCTACAAGATAACACCCCAGCGTCTGGCTATCGTTAACATTCTTGCCGAAAGTGAGGGGCATCCCAGTGTTGAAAATATTCATGCCCGGATCACAAAAGATTTCCCGACAATAAGCCTGGCCACTGTATACAAAAATATTTTATTAATTAAGTCGCTTGGAGAGGTTCTAGAGATCGGGTTTCCGGATGGGAGCAACCGGTATGATGGAAAGCGACCTTATCCCCACCCGCACGTCGTGTGCATCATGTGCAAAAAAATTGTGGACCGGGAACTCGACAGCCTGGACGGCATGAAAGAAGCGGTGGCGGCGGAAACCAATTTCCGGATTCTGAATTACCGGCTGGACTTTTTCGGCATATGCAGCGATTGCCTGGCAAGTGAAGTCTGAGCGGTATAAATGTATAACATTAAAAAAAAGGAGAAGACCATATGAGTAAAGACTCCGCGCCTCCCCTGATGGGATCCACTTCCGGCGGCGGCATATCGAATCAGGACTGGTGGCCGAATCAGGTGAATCTCAAGATTCTTCATCAGCATTCTTCCAAAAGCAATCCCATGGGGGAGAGGTTCAATTATGGTGACGAATTCAAGAAACTCGACCTGGGGGCCTTAAAAAAGGACCTCTATGCCCTGATGACCGACTCCCGGAGCTGGTGGCCGGCGGATTACGGACACTATGGGGGTCTTTTTATCCGGATGGCGTGGCACAGCGCGGGCACCTACCGCATGGGCGACGGCCGCGGGGGTGCGGGATCCGGCTCTCAGCGTCTGGCGCCCCTTAACAGCTGGCCGGACAACGCGAACCTGGACAAGGCGCGCCGTCTTCTCTGGCCGATAAAGCAAAAATACGGCCGCAAGATCTCCTGGGCCGACCTCATGGTTCTTGCCGGCAACTGCGCCCTTGAGTCCATGGGATTCAAGACCTTCGGCTTTGCCGGCGGGCGTGAGGACGTCTGGGAGCCCGAAGAAGATATTTACTGGGGGACCGAGAGTGAATGGCTTGGCGACAAGCGTTACTCCGGAGACCGGGAACTCGAGAACCCCCTGGCCGCCGTGCAGATGGGTCTGATTTACGTGAACCCGGAGGGTCCCAACGGGAATCCGGATCCGGTGGCGTCCGGTCGCGATGTCCGGGAGACCTTCGCGCGCATGGCCATGAACGACGAGGAGACCGTGGCGCTGGTCGCCGGCGGGCACACCTTCGGCAAGTGTCATGGCGCGGGAGACCCGGCGCATGTCGGTCCGGAGCCCGAAGCCGGTCTCATTGAAGAACAGGGTCTGGGATGGAAGAGCAGCTTCGGCAGCGGCAAGGGAGATGACACCATCACCAGCGGTCTTGAAGGCGCGTGGACGCCCAATCCCATCAAGTGGGACACGGGCTATTTCGACATGTTGTTCGGCTATGAATGGGAATTGATAAAAAGCCCTGCCGGAGCGTATCAGTGGGCGCCAAAGGATGTGGCGGACAAGGATCTCGCGCCATCGGCCCACGATCCGTCAAAGCGGTTTCCGACCATGATGAGCACGGCGGACCTGGCCCTTAAGTTCGACCCGGTCTATGAGCCGATTGCGCGGCGTTTTCACAAGAATCCGGAAGAGTTCGCGGATGCGTTCGCCCGGGCGTGGTTTAAGCTGACCCACCGGGACATGGGTCCCCGGTCGCGCTATCTCGGCCCGGAAGTGCCCGAGGAAGAGCTCATCTGGCAGGATCCGGTGCCCGCCGTCGATCATGAACTGATCGACGCGGCCGACATCGCGGACCTCAAGGCCAAAATCCTTGATTCGGGTCTGTCCATTCCCGAACTCGTTTCCACGGCGTGGGCGGCGGCCTCCACGTTTCGAGGTTCCGACAAGCGCGGCGGCGCCAACGGAGCGCGCATCCGTCTATCGCCGCAAAAGGACTGGGAAATCAACCAGCCCGCGCAACTTTCAAAAGTTCTTCAGATTCTCGAGTCGATCCAAAAGGCGTTCAACCATGCCCAGTCCGGCGGAAAAAAGGTCTCGCTTGCGGATATGATCGTCATGGGCGGATGTGCCGGCGTCGAACAGGCGGCGAAAAATGCGGGTCACCATGTGACGGTTCCCTTCACACCGGGGCGCACGGATGCTTCCCAGGAGCAGACCGAAGGGGAATCGTTTGCCGTTCTCGAGCCGGTTGCCGACGGGTTTCGCAACTACCTCAAAACCAGATACGCCGTATCGGCAGAACAATTGCTGGTTGACCGTGCGCAACTGTTGACCCTTACCGCGCCGGAGATGACGGTTCTTATCGGCGGCATGCGCGCGTTGAACGCCAACCTCGGTCAATCCGCCCACGGCGTCTTCACCAGGCGGGCAGAGACGCTCACCAATGACTTTTTCGTGAATCTTCTTGACATGAGCACGGGATGGAAGCCGACCACGGAAGATGAGGAGGTGTTCGAGGGTTATGACCGCGAGACCGGCGAACGCAAATGGACCGGCACCCGTGTGGATTTGATTTTTGGTTCAAACTCCCAACTCCGGGCGTTGGCGGAAGTCTATGCATGCGAGGACTCCCAGGAGAAGTTCGTGCACGACTTTGCAGCGGCCTGGAACAAGGTAATGAACCTTGACCGCTTTGATCTGACTTGATGCAGCACAAACGGCTTTGCGATCTACCACAGCCTATTCCGTTGGCAAATCGGATGATGCGTCGCGATCACCGCGTCCGTGAATTCCCGGGCACTGGACGTTGGAAAAAAAACCGGCCTCAGCCGGTGATCCGGTCCGGGCCCGGGAACATCTCCCTGGAGAGTTCCTGGAGCTTGTATTTCTGTATTTTGCCGCTGGCGGTCAGAGGATAGCTTTCCACAAAGGCAATATGTTTGGGGATCTTATAGCGGCTGATCCGCCCCCGGCAGAAATCTTTGATATCCTCGGCGGTCAGATCAGCACCCGTTTTCCTGATGACAAACGCCCCGATTTCTTCGCCGTATTTTCTGCTGGGGACCCCCACCACCTGGACGTCGACAATGCCGTCAAGCCGGTAGAGAAACTCCTCGATTTCCCGGGGATAAATGTTTTCGCCGCCGCGGATGATCATGTCCTTGCGGCGGCCGGTGATGGTCAGGTAGCCGTCGGCGTCCATCACGCCGAGGTCGCCGGTGTGGAGCCAGCCCATTGCGTCGATGGTTTCGGCCGTGGCATCGGGCATGTTGTAGTAGCCCTTCATGACGTTGTACCCGCGGCAGCAGACCTCTCCCTGTTGCCCCGGATCCAGGGTTCGCCCGGTTTCCGGATCGATGATCTTCACCTCGATATGGGGCATGGAAGGCCCCACGGTTTCGGTGCGGCGGCGCAGGTCATCGCCCGGCAGGGTCTGGGTGAGCACTGGCGAACCTTCGGTCAGACCGTAACAGATGGTGATTTCGTGCATATTCATCCGGTCGATGACCTGGCGCATCACGTGGACCGGACAGGAGGAACCGGCCATGATGCCGGTGCGCAGGGAGGAAAAATCAAACTTGGCAAACAGCTTGTGATCGAGCACGGCGATAAACATGGTGGGTACCCCATAGAGCGCCGTGCATCGCTCCTGCTCCACGGATGCCATCACCTGTACGGGATCGAATTTTTCGAGCACCACCAGAGCGGCCCCGTGACTCACCGCCGCCAGCACGCCTAAAACGCACCCGAAGCAGTGAAACAGCGGAACCGGCAGACAGATGCGGTCGTCGGAAGTGAAGTTCTGGTTTTTCCCGATCCAAAATCCGTTGTTGGCGATATTGTAGTGGCTCAGCATCACGCCCTTGGGAAATCCGGTGGTGCCGGAGGTATATTGCATGTTCACCACGTCGTGGGGGTCGAGTTCCCGCTGCCGGGCCGCGTAATCGGCCGGCGATGTCAGGGCAGCCATGGCCGTCACTTCGGGAAGGGCGTACATGCCCCGGTGCTTTTCCATCCCCAGAAAAAAGACCCGCCGCAAATGGGGAAACCTGGCGCTCTGGAGGTCTCCGCGATCCTGGGTTTTGAGTTCGGGAACCAGGTCGTAGACCACCTGGAGATAGTCGGTGTCCATGTACCCATCGATCAGAAACAGGTTTTCGCACTCAGACTGCTGGAGCAGGTAGGCCAGCTCCGCTGTTTTGTAGCTGGTGTTGACGGTCAGGAGCACGGCCCCGATTCTGGCCGTGGCAAACTGCAGCGCCGCCCAGTAGGGGATATTGGTCGCCCACACCGCCACCTTTTCGCCCCGGGCGATACCTAACGCCATGAGTCCTCTCGCCAGTCGGTCGACGGTTTCGCCGAACTGACGGTAGGTCATGCGGAAATCGCGGTCGACGTAAATCAGTGCGTCATTGTCCGGGCAGCGCTCGATGGTTTCGTCGAGGAGCTGCCCCAGGGTGATACTGCGCAGTGCGTCACTCATGGTCTGCTCCTATCTCGGAATGTAAAGCACCGCATAGATGGCGGCCGGGTCGGCCCCCTTGCAGCTCACGTTATGCGGAACGATCGAGTTATAGTAAATGCTGTCCCCGACCGTCAGCAGATGGGTTTCGTTTCCGTAGATGACCTCCACCTGACCGCTCTGCACCACAATGAATTCTTCCCCCTCATGGCTGGAAAGCGGCTTTTCTTCGGCTGACGCCGGCATCAACTCCACGTAAAAGGGTTCCATGTGGCGGTCGCTTTTTCCGTTGCCAAGGGAATAGAACTTCAGATCGACCGGCTTGTTCTTGCCCCGCAGCATGCTCAGTTCGCTCTTGCGCTCCCCCACACGTATCAGCAGCGGATCACGGCTCAGCTGGTCGTCCAGAAACGTTCCCAGCCTCACATCAAGGGCCCGGGCAATTTTTAACAGCGGTCCCAGGGAGGGATATACATTGTCCTCAATCACCGAGGTGAGAAAATCAGCGGACAGCCCGGTCCGTTGCGCCAGATCCGCCAGTCCGATTTCGTTTTGGTCCATGAACGCCTGGATGCGAGGACCCACTTTTTCTGTTTTCATAGTGTCTCCAAACGAGGATGCGATGTTCATCGTAAAACAGTTGTTCCGCATAACGGCTTCGTGCTCGGACGGATGCCTTGTCCAAGCCCGGGAACCGCTCTTTACCATATTTACAAAACAGATGCCTATACTCCATGATGGCATAAATGGCAAATAAATATAAAACGGCCATGTCTGAAAAATGGAGGCGGGATCCGGAAAACGGTTCCCAGGGGGTTTGACCCGAATCAATATGAAGGGCGGGCAAAAAAGGTAGGTTGCGGACGGCGTGGTCTTATTCGTCTTTTCCGGGATCCACGTATCGACTGTAAAGCTGCTCGATGGCGGCCGGATCGCCGATGAACGTCACGTGATCGCCGTCTTTCAGCTCCGTTTTCCCGACGGGTTCGAAACTTTCCTTGCGACGCCGCAGCATGGCCACGAATGCGCCGGACGGAATGTCGATCTCCCGGATCTGCCGGCCCACAAGCGGCCGCGTGGGGTCTTCGTCGCCGATGAAGAGTTCCAGGAATCTCGAGTCCCGCATAACGATTTCCTTTAATTTCCGGGGATTTTCGATCCGACGCAGGGCGTCGACGAAAGAAGGGTTTTCGGCGCGCGCGGCAAGTTCCGCCAGGATCCGCAGGTGCTGGGCCGCTTTTTCCTTGGGACTCACCAGAATAATGATCCCGAACACATCGCAGGAATTCACCTGCGTTTGCGTAGGGTCGTCCGGGGGCAGGAAAACACAAACCCCTCCACGTGAACGGGCGATGACCATTTCGGAACGCTTCACCGTGGCCGAACGGAAATGCAGCAGGGCCATCCCCTGCGAAATGGGAGCGCCGCCGTATCGGCCGGTATCGATGAGACGTTTTGCAATATCTTCAGGCTTCAGGGAAATTCGCCGGGCCAGCAATTCCGATGCCCGATTCACGATTTCCTCAAACCCCTTCCCGTTTGTGACATCAAAAACATAGGCGCGCTCCACAATGTCATCGAAGGGGTCGTCTTCCCGCAGACCTTTTTCCTTTATAATCTCGCGAAATTCTGTCTGGAGGCCGGGATGGCGGTAGCGGCCGAGGCGTTCAAACACGTGATGGATCGCGCCGTATCGATTGACCCTGGCCCGGGCGTATCGGAAATACCAGACAATGCCGAAAGCGACCACACCGGCGCAAACCAGGCTGGTCAGCCAGCCCATTTCCACGATGAGCCACCCGCTGATGAGAACGCCGGCAAGGGGCAGCCAGGGATAGAACGGAACCCGGAATCCCGGATCGTAACCTTCAATCCGGCTTTCGCGCATGACGATCACCGCCAGGTTGATTAAGGCAAACACCAGGAGATTAAACGTGCTGCCCAACTTGGCGACCCCCTCTGTCGAAAGAATCAGAATGAACAGGATCATGGCGGCGCCGGTCAACAGGATCGCCGGTACAGGAGTATGAAACCGGCCGAGAGTTTCAAAACGTGCGGGCATAAGCCTGTCCCGAGCCATTGCCAGAGGATATCGGCTGGCCGAGAGGATCCCGGCATTGCCCGTGGAAGTAAATGCCGCCATGGCGGCGATACTGACCAGCACAACGCCGGCGGCTGCGGGAATCCATTGGAATATGGCGTATGAGGCGCTGGCCACCGGGGATAGATCCCCGCGCAGACTCTCCGGATCAAGTACGGCGATCATGATGAAAACGCCCATCACATAGACAATGGTCGCTGTGGCCAGGGAGAGGATAACGCCGAGGGGAAAGTTGCGTTCCGGCTGTCGAACCTCCTCGCTGATGCTGGCGACCTTTGTCAGTCCCGAATAGGAGATGAATACAATGCCGATCGTGCTGAACCAGCCCGAGAGACCATGCCCGGGGTGCAGAAACGGCGTATACTGATCCGCCAGCTGGCCTTCGGGCATCTGGGTCGCTACAAACCAGATGCCCTGGACGATAAAAAGCCCGAGCACGGCGAGCATGGTTACCACCAGCAGTCTCATCAAAGCGGTGGACTCCTTGGCGCCGAAAATATTGAGCCCGACGAATACCAGAGTCAGACCAATCGCGAGCATCTTGACCAGCCAGATCGTCACGGCATCTCCGTGGGGCAGGTATTGGGCAATGCCCGGCATGATGGCCAGGTAGGCCCCCATGCCGAGTAGAGCAAAAGCGGATTTGAGAACCAGAGCCAGCCAGGTCCCGATTCCGGTAACCGTTCCCATGGCCGGACCGAGACTGCGATCAAGGAAATAATAGGATCCTCCGGCCCGGGGCAGTGCCGTGGACAGTTCCAGTATGCATAGCATGGACGGGATCATCAGAATTCCGGCGACCAAGTAGGCCAGAACCGTGGCGGGCCCGCCCGTTGCCGCGGCGATCCCCGGAAGCAGAAAAAAGCCGGAGCTGAACATGGCCCCGGTGGAAATGCAGTAAACATCAAATAATCCAAGCTCTTTTTTGAGCTTGTCCGGTGTATCGGCCGGGAGCTTTTTCCCGGAAACCTTTGTCGTCATCGTCATCTCCCGTTATAATATCTGAATTTTGACGAATCTTTCTAACAATACGCCGGAGAAGATCTGCACCCGCCGTTCCGGTTACCGTAACATTTTGATATTTTTTAACAGACGGATCCAGGCCGACCGGCTCAAGGATTTCATGGTTTTTATGAAATCGGGTGGAATTCTCCGCATGTTCGGAACAAAATAATACACCAAGCCTTCTTATCTCTGCAAGTCCCATTACTTTCAATCATGAAAGCCTAAAAGCGTCCTGCAAATCCGCGTAAACACGATGTGCCGGCTAAGCATTGACATGGAAGATGATTTCTGAGACAAATTAAAATGGCTGCAGTAAGTTATTATCGCTGATGCTGTTTATCCATGAATCCGGAACCGGTCGTCCTTTGCCGTAAAGGAAAGCCATGAAGTCCAAAAAATATATCCCCCGTTCCGCAGCCTTTGTCTGTCTGATCGCTGTTTTACTAACGGCACAGGCAACTTCGCCTCAAGCATCCGATCGCACTCCTTCCTCCATCGGCCTTGCCCTGGGATCCGGGGGCGCTGCCGGTCTTTCTCACATTGCCATGCTGGAAGTGTTTGATGAAACCGGACTCAAGCCTCATAAAATTGCCGGGTCCAGTATCGGGGCCATCATCGGCAGTTTATATGCATCCGGATTATCCGGAAAAGAGATCAGAAGCCTGTTTCAGACGTTTTCCGGCGACAACATAACGATTTTAATGAATCTCATTAAAGGCGAATCCGGTCTTTCCCTGGGAGACCTGATGCAAGTGGATCTGGAAAACGGCGGCGTATTGGACAGCGAGGACTTAATGGCGTTTCTGATCGAAAAAATGGGGGTGCAGACCTTTGAAAAACTGCAAATTCCCCTCATGGTCATTGCGACAGATTACCGGACCGGAGAGGAACGGATCTTTGAAAAGGGAGATCTTGCTCCCGCCCTCAAAGCCAGCATGGCCGTACCCGGACTTTTTTCTCCGGAACCCTTGGGAGAAAGCCTTTTCATTGACGGCGGCATAAGCAATCCTTTGCCCTATGATGTTCTGACAGACACCTGTGATATGGTAGTCGCCATTGATGTGGCAGGTCCGGGAAAAAATCAGATAAAAAATGAAATCAATAGTATGGATGTTCTTTTTGACACGTTCGGAATCATGCAGCGCTCCATCACGGCAGCCAAAATGAAATACAAGCAGCCTCAAGTTTATATCAAGCCTGATGTTTTAGATATCCGCCTCCTGGAGTTCCATCGCATGGACAACATTCTTGAGCAGAGCCGGCCGGCGGCCGAAGAACTCCGGAAAAAACTCCTGGAGTTTACCCGGAAGGCATCCGGCCAGAATTAAAACGCCGCCACGACACGGCAAAAATCGCTGTTTGGATTCTGATATTTTGCGGGAGGGAAGATGAAAGAGCGCCAGGACATTATGAACAAGGGTCTGCGGGATGTTGTCATCGCCAGCACACGGATCAGCGATGTCGACGGCAAAGCCTGCCGCCTGGTCTATCGCGGGTATCTGATTCAGGAACTGGCAGAACAAGCGACGTTTGAGGAAGTCTCGTTTCTGCTTTTGCACGAGAAATTGCCCAATCCCGCTGAACTCGAGGAATTTGATAAAAAGCTCAAGGCGGACCGCGTTCTGCCTGAAGCGGTTCTGGATGGGCTCAGGACCGCCCCTGGGACGGCAATGCCCATGGATGTGCTCCAGGCCGCGGTACCCATGCTGGCCCATCATGACCCGGATGTGATCCGTGATTCCCGGGCGGCGGCAGGGCGGATGGCCATTCGTTTGATTGCCAGGCTGGCCACGGTCCTGGCGGCGTGGCAGCGGATCCGCAAAGGCCTGGAGCCCGTGGCGCCTCTGCCGGACCTCGGTCATGCGGCCAACTTTCTTTATATGATGACCGGGGAAAAACCCGATGGCCAGGCCGCCCGCTTTCTGGATACGGCTCTGGTCCTGCATGCGGAGCACTCCTTTAATGCGTCCACTTTCGCGGCCCGGGAAGTGGCTTCCACCCGGGCCCACATGTACGCGGCGGTGACCGCGGCCCTGGGCTCGCTTTCCGGACCACTGCATGGCGGCGCCAATACCCGGGTCATGCAAATGCTTTTGGATATCGGCGAAGTGGACCGGGCCGATGCGTTTGTCAAACAGGAACTGGATGCGGGCCGCAAGATCATGGGCCTGGGCCATGCCGTCTACAAATGCGATGACCCCCGAGCCTTGATCCTGGCGCCCATGAGCAAGACCATGGGCGATAAGACGGGCCAAAGCAAATGGTATGAGATTTCCCGAATTCTGGAAGTCAAGGGCAAAGAAATTTTCAAACAGCGAAAGGGAGTCGACATTTTTGTAAATGTTGATTTTTACAGCGCTTCACTCTACTATGCCATGGGAATACCCTTGGATCTGTTCACACCGATTTTCGCCATCTCGAGGGTGGCGGGTTGGACGGCGCATGTGATCGAAGAACAATTCGCCGGCGCGGCCCCCAAACCGGTGCTCTACCGGCCGGAATCCGAATACATCGGTGAGTATTGCGGCCCTGAAGACTGCGCCTTCGTCCCCCTCGATCAAAGATGACCTGCGCGTGATGGAACCACTTTATATGCTCTTGTGGAGATTTCGGTAGGCGGAAACGTCATCCGGCCGGAAAAGAAAAGGCGACCTTTCATAGATCGCCCCGGCGGATTGATTTTATTGATGGGCCGTGAAGGAATCGAACCTTCAACCTAATGATTAAGAGTCATTTGCTCTGCCTGATTGAGCTAACGGCCCATAAAAAATTTTTTTGTATCTTTTCAGGCACGGGTTGTCAATTGATTTTTTCAGCGTTTTTTTATGCCGCTGGTTTGGCTTACGGCGTTTGATTATGTATCATCATCCGGCCAGAGTTGTTTTTTATCCCGGCGGAGTCTTTTTTTGTTATGTTTCCAGGACTGGTCTTTTTTAGTGGATTTTGATTTGGATTCCGGAGACGGCGGGTTCAGAAAGAAAGTTCCGGCGCGGGCTTGCCGGGCGTACTGATCCATGGGTTCGGTTTTTCGTTCCGGTTTTTCCTTTAGGGATTCTTTGGGCAGGGGAGGGCCGGTAAAGCACTCCGGAGGAATGGCATCTGAGAGAAATAAAAGCTCTCCGAGCCGATAAAATTCGATCCCTTTTTCCATGGCGGCTGCCGCCTGGATGATAAGACTCACCGGTTGGTTGTCCCTTCGTTTCCCCCACGCGACAGCAAGGTTTGGATCCGGCGTGGAGATGACCCGGTGATGATGGGTGGGCCGGATGCCGTGGATGTGCACAACGGGATGGGATTTTCGGCTGACGCAGCTGTATAGAAGCCGGGGCGGATCCGGGCAGGGTTCCGGCCGGGGGCGAAGGGCGCCATCGACCGCCCGGATGCGTTCGTTGTCAATTTCCACGGGCGGATGGTCCAGCATGAGCGGAATTTCGGTTACATGGTTGAGGCGGATATGTCGCCACCCGTCGAGTTCGGCGGCGGCCTTAATGAATTCTTTTATGGTCACATACCCGTTGTCATCCGGGATCAGGCCGAATTCATCCGGTCGGCGGCCGAGCATGTAGGCGGCTGTTTTGGCGAATTGTTCCACCTGTTTTCGACGGTTCATTTAAACTCCTTTCCCTAAACACGCATCTTGACCCGCCATACGGCCTCTGTTATCGTGACTAACGTTTTTCCGTTCGTCAAGTCAATGGGTTTTCACCCAGGAAAGGAGAAAGAAAATGCAGGCGTATGAGAAATCAAAAGAATTGTATGAACGCGCCGTGGCCGTCATTCCCGGTGGGGTCAACAGTCCGGTGCGGGCGTGCCGGTCCGTGGGCGCGGACCCGCTTTTCATCGAGCGGGCCGAAGGCGCGATGATCGTGGATGCGGACGGCAATGAATATATTGATTATGTAGGATCCTGGGGTCCCATGATATTGGGACACGGGCATCCGGCGGTGATCTCCGCTATCGAGAAGGTGCTTCGTCGGGGTACCAGCTTCGGCGCGCCGGCGGATCTGGAGATCACCCTTGCGGAAATGATTATCCACGCCGTGCCGTCGCTGGAAATGGTGCGCATGGTCAATTCCGGCACCGAAGCCGCCATGAGCGCCATCCGGGCCGCCCGGGGTTTTACGGGCCGCGATCTGGTCATCAAGTTTGACGGCTGCTACCACGGCCATGCGGACATGCTGCTCGTGGATGCCGGTTCCGGGGTGGCCACCCTGGGAATTCCCGGCAGTGCTGGCGTGCCCGCCGCGGCCATCCAGCACACGTTGTCTTTGCCGTATAATGATATCGATGCGTTCGCCTCGGCTATGGAACGATCCGGCGACCAGGTGGCTGCCGTGATCGTGGAGCCCGTGGCCGGCAACATGGGATTGGTGCCGCCAATGGACGGATTTCTTCCCGCCCTGCGTGCGGAAACGAAAAAACACGGCAGTGTTCTGATTTTTGACGAGGTCATGACCGGCTTCCGGGTGGCGTTCGGCGGGGCCCAGGCCTTATACGGCATTCAGCCGGATATGACCTGCTTCGGCAAAATCGTGGGCGGCGGCCTGCCCGTGGGGGCTTATGGCGGAGCGAGGGAAATTATGGCCAAGGTGGCTCCTTCGGGCCCGGTCTATCAGGCCGGCACCCTTTCCGGAAACCCCATCGCCATGGCCGCCGGCATCGCGGCTCTCACGGAGCTCCAGCGTCCCGGATTTTATGAAAACCTGGACAAGGCCGCTTTCCGGCTGGCCGACGGGCTGGGCAGGGCTTCCCAACAGGCCGGTCAACCATTGACCGTCCATCGCGTGGGTTCCATGATCGGCGCTTTTTTTACGCCCGGGCCGGTAAATGGTTACGCGGATGCCAAAACCTCTGATCTGGAGCGGTTTGCGCAATATTTCAGACGAATGCGGGAAGAGGGCATCTATCTGCCGCCGTCCCAGTTCGAGGCTCTTTTTGTTTCCGCAGCCCACACGGATGACCATATTGATGCCACCATTCGAGCGGCTGAAATCGCTTTTGCGGAACACGGATAAGCCATGGGCAACCGGATCCCTGAAGCAGTTAAGACGATCCATCTCATTGCCGTCTGCGGCACGGCCATGGGAGCCCTGGCCTGTATGCTAAAGGATCTGGGATATGTGGTAACCGGGTCGGATGTAAATGTCTATCCGCCCATGAGCACGTTTTTAGCCCAAAAGGGGATCATGGTGCAGTCAGGGTTTGACGGCGCTCGTCTGGAAGCCCGACCGGATCTGGTGGTCGTGGGAAACGCCGTCCGAAAAGACAATCCTGAAGCGGCAGCCATGATCAAACTCGATCTGGACTACTGTTCCATGCCCCAGGCCCTCAACCATTTCGTGGCGGCCGGCCGCAGGGCTTTGGTGGTCACCGGCACTCACGGCAAAACCAGCACATCCTCCATGCTGGCCTGGATTCTTCAATCCGCCGGATTTGATCCGTCTTTCATGATCGGTGGTATCCTGGGAAACTACAACAGCAACTACCGGCTCGGCAAAGGAGATATCGTGGTCCTGGAAGGGGATGAATATGACACCGCCTTTTTTGACAAAGAAGCCAAGTTTTTTCATTTTCATCCCCATGTCGCGGTGCTGACCAGCGTGGAATTTGATCATGCCGATATTTTTACGGACCTGGACCACGTGAAACGGGTTTTCGGCCGTTTTGTCTCGGGCATGAAAGAAGATCAGACCCTGATTGCGTTTGACACGGATCCCAATATTGACGCGCTGGCCGGCGGCGTCCAATGCCGCCTGATCCGCTACGGAACGAAGAAAAGCTCGGACTGGCGCATCGGCAACGTGTTTATTGATCCGCCATGGAATGGATTCGAGGTGTTCCGGAATCAGGTGCTCTACGGATGTTTCCGAATGCGTCAGGTGGGGGGACATAACCGTTGCAACGCCCTGGCGGCCATTGCCGCCGCCGATCATGTGGGAATCAGCCAATCTGTTATGGCCGAAGCCCTGGAAACATTTGCCGGGATCCGGCGCCGCCAGGAAGTCCGGGGCGTGGCCCGGGGCGTGACGGTCATGGATGATTTTGCCCATCATCCCACGGCGGTCCGGGAAACCATTGCCGCGGTGCGTCCGTTTTATCCGGACGGCCGCCTTCTCGCGGTGTTTGAGCCGCGCACCAACACCAGCATGCGAAACGTGTTTCAGGATACCTATGCCGGATCGTTTGATGCAGCGGATCTGATCTGTATCCGGCAGCCGCCGCTGTTGTCGAAAGTGCCGGAGAATATCCGGTTTTCATCGGAAAAGCTGGTGGCGGATCTGAAACAAAGAGGAAAAAACGCGTTCTATTTCCCCGATACCGATGCCATTGTCTCCTGGCTGGTGCAGGAAACCCGGCCGGGGGATCTGGTGTTGATCATGTCCAACGGCGGTTTCGACAATATCCATGAACGGCTGTTGAAACGGCTTGGGGAGCTGGGAACATCACCAGGAGCGGAAGCCGTTTCCGCGGGCATCGACGTTTCGAATTAATACACCGCTTTCAGGCGTCTTTCTGGAGCGTCCGAAGCTTGTTCTGGGTTTCGATCAACTCTTCGGTGGTCCGTTTGAGACGGTTGGCCAGGATTTCCGCAAACCCCCGGAACAGGATGTATTTAAAGGTCAGCCGGTTTTTTTCATCCAGGTTTTCGATCTGGGAAAGCCGGATGGAAACGCAGGTGGTGGGACCTGCCGCATAGACCGAAGCTGACCGGGCAACGCCAGCGATTACCCCGATTTCACCGAAAACATCCCCGGTGCGGCGCAGAATAATAAGCTCCCGGCCGTTTTTAACCACCCGGGCCTTTCCCGATACCAGATAGAACACCCGGTCATCTTTTGTGTTTTCCGCGATGATCAGTTCATTTTCCTGGTAATTCCGGACCTCGCTGAATTGCAGAAATTCTTCCAGATCTTTATCCGTAAAAGCTTCCATGGCGGGAATTTTTCGTAAATGCATAATGGTTTCGCCATTGTCGCGGATAAAGTGGTTGGTAGTCATTGGTTTACTCCGAAATCGATTGGTTTTTGACTCCTCTCCGCGTATTCGCGGAGAGGAGTCAATCTAAATGGTGGTAAAGCCTGCCGTGTGTAATTAGAATCTCAACTGGGTTTCCCAGAAGAATTCATAGGCATTGTCGTCATAGAGGAACGCCTTGCCCGGATCGATCAGCCCGCTGTAAATGGCAAAGCTCAGATTCGGCGAATAGGCATATTTCAGATTGATCTGGTAATAATCGCCGAAATCATCGTCCCGTCCGGAATCCGGCTGATCAACGGTCAGCAGCGAATAAGAGACATCCGCATAAAACGCGGCCGTCAGATTGCAGCCGATACCGATGGTGCCGATTTGCAGGTTGGAGTAAACCGCTTCGCCGATAACGGTGCTGCCTTCGTTATACGCAGCATCATAATAGCCGATGGAGGCATTATTGGGCGGGACATTGAGGTATTTGAACGCCAGAAGGTCGCCGAACTGGGGCCATCCGCCGTAAAACACATCCCAGCGTTCCTGTTCATCCGTATCCGGGTCATCGCCTTCCATGAAGGTATAATTGGCAAAAAGACGCGGGGTCAGCGGGACGTTTTTAAATTTAAGACCCGCATCGAGTTTGTAGCCCAAGGATTCCTGGTCAATGTCTTCCAGGGTGTGATTGAATTCGGCGAATTGGCCGAACTGATAGGCGATTTCCGCCGAATAATTCAGGCTGAACTCTTTTTCCGCGCCGACATCAAGGATATCGGAAATTCGCAGGCCGGCCATCCAGATGTCTTTGGTGGCGTTGACACTGTTGACGACGAGATTTTCATCTCTGCGGTTCAATAGATACAGCTCCTGTTTGTTTCCCATGATCGGGCAGGTGGCGGTCAGATAGGCACCCGCCAGGGTGATATCATCCGAGTTGGCATTGGAACGGTTATTTTCCTGATCTTTGAAATAGAGACCTTCCAGAAGAGCGTTTTCGCCGAGCTTGAGGCCGAGCTTGACGCCGTCAAAATAAATAGAAGTGGAACCGGTTTGAGACTGACCGTCAAACAGAACAAAGCCGGATCCGTACATGAGATTCTGACGGCCGGCTTTGAAGGTGACAGGCTGGTTGAACAGGTTATTGACTTCGATCCAGGCATTGTCAACAAAGACGTCGGAATCCATGTTTTCACCGGTACCGACTCCGTTTCCCCAATGCTGGTTGGCGAAATTGACAAAACCCGTAATATCGTCGGAAACCTTGGCTTTGGTATATAAGCTGGTGTAAGAGCGGAACACACTCCATCGATCACTGTCATTATCGCTGTTGAAATCCCAGATGTTTTGTAACTCATATCCCCGGAGCCGCACCCTTCCGCCGACTTCCAGATGGTCCCAGCTCAAAGCCATCGCCGGTGTGGCCATGAACAGCACGCATAACAGGATTACCGCTTTTTTCATTTTTCCCTCCTCATTACATGGTTAGTGATATGGAGCTGATTTCCGAAAGCCGCTTGTTACGACTTTCGCCTCTGAATGCCAACAATTTATTTATAATGATAAAATTGCCTACTTATCGACCATTTCCTCATCCCTGAGAACCCGGCGAAGCACTTTTCCTATGGGGGAAGTCGGCAGCGCCTCGCGGAATTCAATGGATCGCGGCCGTTTGTAGCCGGCCAGGTGCTCCTTGCTGAAATCCATAATTTCCTGTTCAGTGGCGGTTTGACCGGGTTTGAGCTGGATGAAGGCCTTGACGATTTCGCCGCTTTTTTTATCCGGCACGCCCACCACCGCGGCCATGGCGACTTTTGGGTGCTGGAAGAGCACGTCTTCCACATCCCGGGGATAGACATTGAAGCCGCCCACCAGGATCATATCTTTTTTGCGGTCTGTAATGATGATGTAGCCGTTTTCGTCAATATGGCCGACATCGCCGGTCAGAAAATAGCGTTTGCCGTTGATTTCGCGGAATACCGCCCGGTTTTCTTCGGGCCGGTTCCAGTATCCCTGCATCACCTGGGGGCCGGAGATGGCGATCTCTCCGTCCTGGCCGTCGGGTAATATGTCGAATCCGGTTTCCGTATCGACGATTTTGATGTCGGTACCGGGAATGGGAAATCCCACGGAACCGATTTTTCGCAAGGATCGGTCAGTCGGATTGGCGCTGGCTACCGGCGCGGTCTCGCTCAGACCGTAACCTTCGAAAATCACTGCCCCGGTTTTGGCTTCGAACTGACGGCAGACTTCCGGTGGCATGGGCGCTCCGCCGGAAAAACAGCCCATTAGCGACGTCAGGTCGTATTTTTCCGCCTGAGGATGGTTGGTGAAGGCGACAAAAAGAGCAGGGACAGCGGGCATGATGGTAGGCCGGTATTTGGCAACGGCTTTGAGTACTTCGGAAAACGGCGGATTTCCGGCCCGGGGATCCGGAATACAAACCATACGGCTGCCGGAGCCGCAGGCGGTCAACATGCAGCAGGTCATACCGAAACTGTGATACCACGGCAGCACTCCCAGAAAGGTATGAAATCCTCCGCGCCGGACGATCTCCGGTTTGCCGCCGGGCTCGTGCACAAGCCGGGCCCACTGTTCCAGGGCCTTTAGATCATAAGTGAAGTTGGCATGCGTCAGAGCCGCGCCTTTGGGAACGCCGGTGGTGCCGCCGGTGTAGATGATCAGGGCGAGGTCTTCGGCGGGATTGATGGTAATATCAGGTGGGGTGGGAGATGCCGCTTCGATGACCTGATCAAAAAACAAATGCCCCGGCTGATAGTGATCCGCCTTGGGTATTTTGCCCAGCAGACTGCCGAGTATGGCCTTGACTTTGGGCAGATAGGATTTGATATTGCACACCACTACGGTTTTGACGTCTGTATCTCTGACCGCCGCCACCGTTGTCGGATAAAACTGGGGATGATCCATGCAGAACACGGCTTTAACCCCGGCATCCTTGAGCTGATAGTTGAGCTCCGAAGCCGTATACAAGGGATTGCAGGTAACGCAAACGGCGCCTGCCTTGAGTATGCCGAAAAAGATGGCCGGATAATGGGGGATATTCGGGAGAAAAATGGCCACCCGGTCACCTTTTCGAATGCCGCGGGAAGCCAGAAAATTGGCCAGGCGATCGGCAGTGTCTTTTACCTGGGAAAAGGTTTTTTTACCGTCGTTGAAGAGGGTGTATACTTGATGAGGATAATCACGGGCTGCTTCATCCAGAATATCAAACAAGGGTTGTTGGTAATCGGAGATACGGCGCGGGACCCCGACCGGCCAGTTTTTGATGTGTTTGTTTTCATGATCCATGGGCAAAACCCTTAATATTGTTGGATTTAATTTGAAAAAGTTTTTTGAAGAGGCGTAAATTTATAAGAATATGCAGGAAAAACAATAACGTGTCAATGACTATTTGTTTTCGTTGCAAAAAATTCCAACTTTGCCCATGAGCGGGGTCTGTACTGGTACCTGGTAATCGAAGCACGGGTCGATCCGATTTTTTTAACTAGTTTGTATATTTTTGCATTGCAGTCAGCGTATCTTTCGGTGTAGATTTAATTTTTTATATCAAATCTGATCAAGGGAGAGAGGCATTGCCTGTAGCTGTTGCACGCGGGATACGCTGGGTTGTCGTGATGATCGTCAGCGTATTATTAATTGGCGGAGAGATCGGCGGCAGCCCGGTTGCGGCCCAGAATATCGATTTTTTCGCATCCGAAGTGATTTTTCGCAGTAAACCATTAATCGGCATGGGAGCCGGCCTTGCTCCGGATTATGAAGGCTCCGCTGCTTTCCAGTTCTATCCCCTCCCGCAGGTCCGATTCAACTGGGCGGATGGCTGTTATATCAATCTGTTCGGGCCCGTTATCCGGGCGGATGTGATTCCCTCCCGTACGTTTGGTTTCGGTCCCATGGCGCGATACCGACCGGAACGAAGATCGGTCGAGGATGAAAAAGTACGTCTCCTGGACAAGGTGGATGCGGCCATGGAAGCCGGCGTGTTCGCCACACTCACCTTTGGCCGGTTTTTTTTATATGCCGCGGCCAACGGGGATACCGGCGATGCGCATGATGGATTTACAGCGGATGTTTCGGCCGGCTATCGCATTCGAATTGAGCGGCATGTGCGCATGGTGTTTCTGGCTGTGGGGACATGGGCCGACGACAACTACATGGATACCTATTTCAGTGTGGATGCCGAAAATGCCGATAAAACCGATCTGGCGGAATTTGCCGCTGTTTCCGGTATCAAGGATGTCGGCGTAGTTGTTGCGCTCAAATATAATATTAACTGGCACTGGGGAATTACGGGCATCTGTAAATATACGCGTCTGCTGGGAGATGCCGCCGACAGTCCGCTGGTGGATCGGCGCGGCGATCGCAACCAGTTTATTAATGGTATTGTAATAAATTATAATTTTTAATTTTTTACTATGAAAAAAAATTTGCTTGATATACTGATCTGCCCCTCTTGTCTGCCGGTGGAACAACGGCTCAGGGAAACGGTTGTTGAAGAGGATGAGCACGATATTGAAACAGGACGCTTGACCTGCGGCCGGTGCGGCATCGATTATCCGATCCGGGACGGAATCGCTTTTCTCGACCCGGACCGCAAAGATGAAATGGAATCGGTTAACCGCTATGAAACGCCGGCCGTGCTGTCATCCTACCTCTGGAGTCATTATGGCGATTTATTGGGCGATGCGGAGGCATCTGATGCCTATACCCGCTGGGCCGGTTTGGTGGCGGCCCATTCCGGAACCTGTCTTGATACCGGTTCGGCGGTCGGACGGTTTTCATTTGAAATGGCCAGAAAGTCTGATTTTGTTATAGGAATCGATAATTCCAGCGCTTTTATCCGCGCGTCCCGAAAACTCATGAAACTGCGCGGCGCGGCATTCGCGCTGGCCGTGGAGGGGGATTTGAAGAAAAATGCGGCGATCGTTTTCCCTGACGACTGGCGGACCGATAACGTCGAATTTATTGTGGGCAACGCATTGGCGCTTCCGTTTCGTGCCGGTATTTTTTCTTCCGTATCATCCCTTAATATTGTGGATAAGGTTCCGACGCCCTTGACGCACCTGAAGGAGATCAACAGGGCTGCCAAACGGAAAAATGCTCAGTTTCTGTTTTCCGATCCCTTTTCATGGTCTCCGGACGCAGCTCCACGGGAAAATTGGCTGGGTGGCTCGGAAACCGGCGGTTTTTCCGGAAGGGCCGTGGATAATGTGGTCAGTCTGCTCAACGGTAAAAGGAATGGTTTTACGCCCATCTGGCGCATTGAGGATCGTGGCCATGTCTGGTGGAAAATCCGGACCCATGAAAATCATTTCGAATTAATCCGAAGCGCATTCATAAAGGCGGCGCGATAACATCCGCATGTTTCGGCATCTTTGATTATAGGCGCCGTGTTTGGTAAAGTATTCAATCTGGTGTTGATATACGCGGGAAATATGAATCGGTCGCGTCGCCCGGGGCGCATAAGGAAGCATTCCCATGCAACATGATACGATCTGCCGTCTGTGTTCGGCGGTCTGTCCGGTGACGGCGGAGATCCGTGACGGCAGGTTGATCCACGCCGAGCGAAAATCACCTTATCCTCCCGAAAAACGCCTGATGTGTCCCAAGCTCAAAGCGGCTCCGGAAATCGTCTACGCACCGGACAGGGTGGTGACGCCTCAGATCCGCGTGGAGGGCGGAAAAGCCGGCACCGCTGCTTTCCGGGAAGCCTCATGGGATGAGGCGCTTGACCTGGTGGTCGAAAAATTTAATTTTTTCAAAAAAAATCAAGGGGCTGAATCCGTGGCATGGCTGCGAGGCATGGCCGCGGACTGGGGCGCGCCCTGGGATTACGCCAACCGGCTCATGAACCTTTTCGGATCCCCCAACACCATCGGAAACGGCTCGGTCTGCCATGTAGCCCGGGAAATGGCCCACGCTTACACCTATGGGGCCATGACCCTGCCCCAGGCGAAAACATCCCGATGCATCGTCATCTGGGGAAAAAACGACCGAAACACGGCCCCGGCCGCGGCCGAAGCCATTCTGGATGCCCGGGAACGCGGCGCCAGACTGATTGTCATCGATCCCGTCCGGACGTATTTTGCCGGAAAAGCGGATATCTGGCTCCAGATCAAGCCCGGTCATGACGGCTATCTGGCCATGGCCATGCTCAATGAGATCATAGACAACAGACTATATGACGCGGATTTCGTGAGACAATACGGCATCGGTTTCGATGAATTGACAGCAGCGGCAAAAGCCTACTCTGTTGAACGGGTGGGGCCGTTTATCGGTCTGGATCCGGAACTGATTCGAAAGGCGGCAAAAGTTTACGCGGAAACCAAACCCGCCTGCATCATCGATGGCAACGGCCTGGATATGCAGTTGCCGGTTTTTCAGACGACCCGGGCCGTTTGCATGCTCCGGGCCGTCACCGGCAATCTCGATATCGATGGCGGAGATTTCATACCCCAGCCGGTGCCGGTGAGCGATATGCAGCTTAAAGGTTGTTTGCCGGCAGGAATTGAACCCATTTCCCGGGATTATCCTCAGTTCAACACCTTTCATCCGACCTGGGGAATCCAGGCGCAGTCCTGCTTGGTGGATGCCGTGCTGGAGGAAAAACCGTATCCGGTGCACATGCTGGTGGTCCAGGCCGGAAACCCGGCGGTGACGATGGCCGATACGGCCCGGGTGCAACAGGCGTTCGAAAAACTGGCGTTTGTCGTGGTCATCGACATGTTCCGGACCCGGACCGCCGCGTATGCGGACGTGATCCTGCCGGCGGCCGGATGTTTTGAAAAAACCCAGCTCAATCGCGCCTATATACGCAACAATCCGATTATTTTACAAAATCAGGTCATCGATTGCGTCGGCGACAGCCGCCCGGACTGGTGGATTATCTTTGAACTGGGGCGACGGCTTGGATTTGTCAACGAGTTTCCCTGGACCACGGTTGAAGAAGCCATAGATCATCATCTGGAACCCTCCGGTCTGACGGTTGAGATGCTGCGGCAACATCCCGCCGGCCTGCGCACCGAACCCCCGGTTTTTGAAAAATACCGCAGCCGGGGATTTGACACCCCCTCGAAAAAGGTGGAGTTTTTTTCGCAGCGCATGAAAGATGCCGGACATTTTCCGGTCCCATTTCAGGACGGTTCCATGGAAAACAATATCAGTTTCGCCGACATCAAGGAAGGCGGCACGGGAAAAAAACCGCCGGAAGGACACGTGCTTATCGGCATCAGCGGCGAACGGACCAACCGCTACACCCACACCCAGTTTCACAATATCCCTTCCCTGCGGAAACGGGAAAACGAGGGTTTCGTCGATCTTCATCCGGACGATGCCCGACGGATGCACATTGTCAACGAACAAAGCGTCACCATTGCCACGCCTCGTGGCCGGATTCGGATGAAAGCACGGATATCAGACGTGATAGCGCCGGGTATCGCGCGTATTGCCTGGGGATGGGGAGAAGTAGACGATGATGCCGGGATCAATAACCTCACCGACGATAACCGTCGGGGTCCGGTTACCTGCACCCCGTCGGCCCGGACCTTCATGTGCTGGATCGAGGCCTGATGCAATAAAAATATTTTTTTCGCTCAGGATGTCTCCCAAACGATATCCTGCCCGCCTGTATGGATTTTTTTATCATTTAAAGAAAGCGTTTTAGTTTCCGCTCCTTTCATCAGGTGCCATTTCATGCATCTGCTCCATGGGAACACCCCATTTTTCCAAATCCTGCCGGACTTTTCGGGTGGCCATCTGGGTGTTGATATTTAAAAAAATCATAATGGCGAAAAGAATGCCGAAAACGAGCCAGGCTTTCTGGGCCGGGATTTTGTGAACTTCCACGCTGGCGGTTACCATCAGATACATCATCCACAGCAGGCCGACCACCGCCCCCAGGTAGGGAATGATTCCCATCAGCGTGGTAATGGGAAAAATCGCCGACGCATAAGCTCCGCAGCGAAAGGCGGTTTCATAAGAGTATTCGGATCCCATCAGTTTCCAGATGACAAAGAGAATGAGCGCCCCGATAAAGCCGCCTAAAGCGGTGAAAATCGGCATGAAAATGACGGTTGCCAGCGCCATCATCATGGTGTCGGCATGGACCAGGCCGACAATGGAAAGCAGGGTCATGACGATGCCGGCGGCTACGCCCATGGCTACGGTGAAGATCAGCGGATCCGCGTATCCGCCGGATACTGGCATTTGCTTGTAAAATCCGGCCGGGTTGGTGATGACGTTTATGGCGGTTTTCTGAATATGCTGCAGATAGGTTTGTGCAGATGATTCGGACATGGGAAGATCTCCTTTCTTATCTTATTTGAATCGGGAATCGGATTTTTTGCGTGTTACGCGGTTACCCGACTTTTCAAGCCAGCCGGTCCGGACGCCGGTTTGGGCGTCAAAATTCGGCACATAGGGTTTGATGTCGATGAGCGGCGTACCGTCGATAATATCGATATTGACGACATGGAGAACACCGTTTTCGATTCTGTCGAGTTGCAGGATGGAAAGACCGATAGGATTGGGACGCCGGGGAGCGCGGGTGGCAAAAACCCCCCGGGGCTTGACATCCAGAAAGGGCGTTACCTGCAGATCAAAGCCGTTGCCGCGGTGGAAAAGATAGAGTAGAATCACATGGGAAAAGCCGTCAAGGTCCTCCAGACCCGGCCGGAAATCTTCAAATACTTCCACGGTTCCCCTTACCCCGGCAGCTCCCGGGGGCTGGATGGGCATCTTTTCCGTGGTCGTAAACGGCGAGTGGATCACGCCGACGGGGGTGAATTCAATTTTTGGGAGCATTATCATTCTCCGGGATTAGGATAAAATCGTGCTACTGAATAACATTATAAGAAATGAGAATCCGGATCAACAGGTCTTTTTTACAATGAAATAATTGGGGACAGCCACCAATTATTTAGTCCCCGACTATTTCAAAGCGCCAGGCGCAGAACCATTCGGCGGGGTGAGGGTCGGGCGGGCAGCCGATGCATTCGGTCCGGATGCGCGGGTCAATGGATCGGGCAAAATAGGTATACTCCACCAATCCACCGGATTTGCAGGGATAATCATCCAGGCCTTTGCGTTGCCGGGCGTTCTGGACACGGCATTGATTCATTTTAAACACCAGGGCGCCGTTTTTTTCCAATTCAACAGACTGGGTGTTGAGCCGCGCATAGACGCGAAAATTAAGAGCCTGGGCCAGACCGGCCAGTCCCGGATTATCTCCCAGATCGAGAAGGCGTTTGATGCTCCAGGCCTCAAAGGGGCTGAAATGAGCCCAGCAGCTGTCGTTGCAGCGCTTGGCATCGGTCATACCTTCTGAAAACTCCACGGCCTGGAACCAGACGCCGTCATTGACCAGCCAGTTCTTGGCCACCGCGTCAAGGGAATCCAACAAGGCGGATTTCTCCATTCGCGCCAGAGCCGCCGGCATTCCGTCCGTGAGCTCAAAGCCCAGTGTTTCGGATAGGCGCTTCATCTGGATAGACAGACTTCTTTCCGAAGCGTGGCCCAGCATTTCCAATGCCTTGGGCAGGCCCATCTGGTGACGGACCTCGGTAAACCAGAGGGCGTAATGAATGACGATGCGGTGGAAAAAATCGATCAACAGCTTGCGCAGTTCCGCCGGTTCCAGGTCACCAATTTGTGCGGGCGAAAAGGATTCACCAGTCATGAAAAAGTCCTTTCAATTATTTTATTGGTCCAGACGGGAGATGCCTTCTTCCCGGGCCGCGGCCCGGGCTGCCCGGAATTCCGCGGGCGTGAGCGGCCGGTTCAGGCCGGGGATTTTGTGCGCCCGGCCGCAGGGTCGATATTGAGACATGATATTAACGTAAGTGTTTTTTGAGACGGAATGAGCGATAAACCGCATGATATCCCGGGTGCCGGCAAGATGATCAGGCAACACTAGATGCCTGAGCAGTAAGCCGCGCCGGGCAAGACCTTTGTCGTCGATGATCAGGTCCCCGGTCTGGCGGTGCATTTCCATGATGGCCTGACGGGCGATTTCCGGATAGTCCGGGGTCTGGCAAACGATTTGAGCGATGCGGCTGTCCCAGAATTTAAAATCCGGCATGTAGATATCGATGATCCCGTCTAACAGTCGCAACGTTTCGATCTGTTCATATCCGCCGCAGTTATAGACGAGGGGAATATGCAGGCCCTTTTCCGCGGCCATGCGCACGGCGGATAACATCTGCGGCACCATGTGGGTAGGGGTGACGAAATTGATGTTATGACACCCTTTTTCCTGTAACGTCAGCATCATGGAGGCCAGTTGCGCATCGGTGACCTCGGTTCCCCATCCATCATGACTGATATCGTAATTCTGGCAGAAAACGCATAACAGGCTGCAATAAGTGAAAAAAATCGTTCCCGATCCGTGCGTTCCCACCAGGGGCGCTTCTTCGCCGAAATGCGGGGCAAAGGAAGAGACTTTGGCCATGACGCCGGCGCGGCAGACGCCTGCCTCACCCTCCGTCCGGTTGACACGGCATTGCCGGGGGCAAAGAACACAGTCCGTCAGGATATTTCGGGCGGCAATGACATTATCATCGAGTTTTCCGCTTTGAGCGGCCTTAATGTAGGCGGGCGTAAAGGTGGGCATTTTACATTTACATTACGGGAGCCGTTTTATTTGCACTGAGTGATGAAATCGTGGATGAGTGAATCCACATGCGCCAGATCGACATCGGACTGTTTTTCCAGGATAAGGTCTTCATTGGCATGTTTGAGTTTGTTGAGCAGATTCAGAATCATGAGCATCAGCAGTTTGTTGCCGGCGTGGGGGTAGCTTTTAAAAAAATAAATCAGATCCTTGCGGTGAGTCTGAATTACGGTGGTGTCAGCAGCGGCAATAACGGTCGCGGTTCGCTTGGCGGTCATGAAAATGGCGGCTTCCCCGAAACTTTCGCCGGGCTGAATGGTGCAGATGATGATGTTTTGTCCCTTCAGATCCTTCATGGAAACATAGGCTTCGCCGCTGACCAGGGCGTAGAGCGAGTCGTCCACATCATCCTGGGAAATGATAACTTCCCCTTGCTTGAAGTGAAGAATGGACGAAATGAGCAGCATCTTCTGGAGTTCGTCTTCGTTGAGCCAGTGAAATATCTGGATATTTTTTATTTTTGTTAGATATTGCAATATATTGGCTTCTTTGATCATGACTTTCTCCAAGGTTTGAAACGTTCGGTGACGGCGGTAAGGCGAGTGCCGCGGTTCCAGATTTTTTTAAAATACCAGCGTCGATGCACAGTGTCAATACATTTGCCGATGGCTGCCGGGAAGACACCATCGCTTGGTGCGCAGGATATCATACGTCCTTTGATGCACATTAAAAACTAAGCGTCAAAGGAAACCGACGCGATAGTTGCAGAAGAGGCGGACAATCCAGTTTCAGCAGAATTGGGGGAAACAGACCGGAGAAGTGTGGCTGAAGATGGAATGCGGTGGGTGGGTTCGGACTGCCCGGTTTTGAAAACGCTATCATGGAAAAACGATTCCCGCGGCGGAGCGCTGATAAGAATGACGGCGCTCCCCGCGGGAATCAATGGAGGCCGGATCGGAGAGGCATGCTCTTCGGATCCGGCAAAAAATTATTCGGGATCAGGACTGAGCATAGGCCGAGGATACTTCGAAATCCGGATAGGCCGTTCCACCGTGTTCGGTGACGTCAAGACCGGTGACTTCGTCCTCGGGAGATACCCGCAGCCCCATGGTTTTGTCGATCAGTTTGAACATAATAAAGGCCGTGGGAAAAACCCACAGGAAATCCGCCCCGATGCCCAGGAGCTGGATGCCGATGATTTTCGCCGTGGTGCCGCCCATGTTGAACAGGCCGGCAGCCAGGGTGCCCCAGGCGCCGCAGACGCCGTGAACGGAAATGGCGCCCACGGGGTCGTCGATTTTCATTTTGTCGAAGAAAACGACCGAGAAGACAACCAGGGCGCCGGCCACAAGACCGATGAGGATGGCGCTGTTGGGAGCCACGTTGGCGCAACCGGCCGTGATGCCGACCAAACCTGCCAGAGCGCCGTTAAGGGACATGCCCACCTCGGGTTTGCCGAATTTGAGCCAGGATACCACCATGGCGGCAATGGCGCCGGCGGCCGCTGCCAGATTGGTGTTGACGAAAATCAGGGCGATGCTTTTGTCCGCCGTGGTGGTGGAGCCGGGATTGAACCCGAACCAGCCCAGCCACAGGATGAATACGCCAAGGGCGGCAAACCCGATGTTGTGGCCGAGAATGGGACGGACCGAGCCGTCTTTGGCGTATTTTCCCAAACGGGGTCCCAGTACCAGGGTTCCGGCCAGGGCGGCCCATCCGCCGGTGGAATGCACCACAGTGGAGCCGGCAAAGTCGATAAACCCTAAATTTTCAAGCCATCCGCCGCCGTTGAAAAGGCCGCCCCAGGCCCAACTGCCGAAGACCGGGTAGATGAAGGCGCTGATCACCACGCTGTAGATCAGATAGCCCGAAAACCGCGTCCGTTCGGCCATGGCGCCGGAAACGATGGTGGCCGCCGTGGCCGCGAATACCACCTGGAACATCCAGAACGCCAGCACCCACGGGTCGCCGTCAGGGGTGAAGTC
>CAZRES010000003.1:0-15648 GCA_964598885.1 uncultured Desulfobacteraceae bacterium
GTTTATCTTTCCGCTGAGTATCTTCTGGGCCCCCAGTTGGGCAATAATATCTTCAACCTTGGGATCTGGGATGCGGTTTACCGGGCTGTGGCCGAACTCGGGTTTTCCCTGGAGGAACTGATGGAGCAGGAGGAAGAGCCCGGCCTGGGCAACGGCGGCCTGGGTCGGCTGGCGGCTTGCTATCTGGATTCGTTGGCCACGCTGCAGATACCGGCCTTCGGTTATGGCATTCGCTATGAATTCGGAATCTTCGATCAAGCGGTCAAGGACGGCTGGCAGATGGAGATTACCGACAAGTGGCTCCGACTGGGCAATCCATGGGAAGTCTCACACCCCGAGCGTCTTTACGAAGTCAATTTCGGCGGGCATACGGAAGCGTTTCATGATGAACAAGGCCGCTACCGGGTGCGCTGGATACCGGAACAAATGGTCAAAGGAACACCATATGATACGCTGGTGCTGGGGTATGGTGTGGAAAACGCCATTGTCCTGAGGCTGTGGCGGGCCGAAGCCTGTGAGTCTTTTGATTTTCAAGCGTTTAATGTTGGCGATTACTACAAGGCCGTGGATCAGAAGGTTGTTTCGGAAAACATTACCAAAATTCTCTACCCCAACGATGAGCCTGAATCAGGCCGGAGGCTGCGGCTGGAGCAGCAGTATTTTTTCATTTCCTGCTCCTTGCAGGACATGCTGCGCGTTTTTATTCAAAAAGACACCAATCTGGACCGGTTGCCGGAAAAATTCGTGGTCCAGCTCAACGACACGCACCCCGCCGTGTCCATCGCCGAAATGATGCGGCTTTTGGTGGATCACCATGATCTGGACTGGGAGCGGGCATGGAGTATCACTACCCGGCTTTTTGCCTTTACCAATCATACCCTGCTTCCCGAGGCGCTGGAAACCTGGAGTATTCCCCTGCTCAGCAAAATCCTGCCGCGTCATATGGAAATCATTAATGAAATAAATTGCCGGTTTTTAGGCGACGTGTCCATGCGGTATCCCGGGGATAATGAACGCGTAGCCCGCCTGTCGCTGATCGGGGAATCGGGTGAAAAAAAAGTGCGCATGGCCAATCTGGCCTGTGTGGGCAGTTTCGCCATTAACGGCGTGGCCCGGCTGCACACCGATCTTCTTCAAAAAACGGTGTTAAAGGATTTTTATGAGCTCTGGCCGGAAAAATTTTCCAATAAGACAAACGGCGTCACCCCGCGACGGTTCATGGCACTGGCCAACCCGGGGTTGACCGACTTGATTTCAACAGCCATCGGCAAGAGCTGGATTCGAGACCTAGATCAACTCATCGGTTTGGAACCCTTTGCCGACGATGCCTCGTTCCAAACCCGCTGGGCCGCAATGAAATATCAGAATAAGGCGTTGCTGGCCGATAGGATCCGAGAAAAGATGGGGATCGATGTGGACCCGGCATCCCTGTTTGATATCCAGGTGAAGCGGATTCATGAATACAAGCGCCAGCATCTCAACGTGCTCAATATTATCACCCAATATCGTCGCATGAAGCAGGGTATTGGCGTGGACCAGCCGGCCCGCACCTATATTTTCGGAGGAAAGGCCGCCCCCGGCTATATTCTGGCAAAGCTTATCATCCGCCTTATTAACGGTGTGGCCGAAGTGGTCAATAACGATCCGGATATTGATGGTCGCATCCGGGTGGTGTTTTATCCGGATTTCAATGTCAAAAATGCTCAGCGCATTTATCCGGCGGCCGATATTTCCGAACAGATCTCTACTGCCGGAAAAGAGGCGTCAGGCACGGGAAATATGAAGTTCTCATTAAATGGAGCCTTAACCGTCGGGACCCTGGACGGCGCCAATGTGGAAATCCGCGAGGCGGTGGGACCGGAGAATTTTTTTCTTTTCGGTCTTACCGCTGACCAGGTGGTGGACATGAAACAGACCGGATACCGGCCCCGGGATTTTTATGAGGCGGATGACGAACTCCGCGGAGTGATCGACATGATTTCCGACGGGACGTTTTCCCGGGGGGATGCGGCCATGTTCGCGCCCCTGATCGATTCCCTGCTGATAAAGGATGAATTCATGGTGCTGGCCGATTATGCCGCCTACGTCGATTGCCAGGAGATGGCGGGCAACGCGTTTTCCGACCCTCGGAATTGGCGCCGCATGTCGATTTTAAACGTCGCCCGCATGGGAAAATTCTCATCGGATCGAGCCATTGCCGAATATTGCCGGGATATCTGGCATGTGGATCCGGTTCCCGTGATTATGCCCGAAGACGAATCCTGATCCGGCCTTTTCGGTGCGGATGGGCATGTCGTCAGTTTATCCGAGCTGCTGCCGGTTTTTTTGATTTCAGAAACCACCAGACCAGGGCGCATCCAACGGCGTAATTGTCCAATGTTTTTACCAGGGGGCTGTCGTCGAACACCGCGCCGTCGATATTGCTCCATCGGCCGTAGGCCATCAGGGAAAAATCCGGGCCGAAGCTTCGGTTGATATAAGCGCTCAATCCCAGTCCGCTATACCCGCCCCCGGCCTTATAGGCGGGTCGATTCTTTCGGCTGTAAATCTTGTCCACGCCATAATAATAGTGATGGAATCGTCTGTCAGAAAGATTCAGGCGCAGATTCAGACCGAAACGGATGTTGTGCCGCAGAAACAGCGTCTTGTTGCGGTAAATCAGATGCAGTCCCCCGGTATTCCCCTCATAACGCGGTATCAGATTCCCGTCCAGATCAATGGAAAAGCCGGCCCGCCAGGCCAGCATCAAATAGAGGGGATCAGAGTCGAGGATACCGCGGGGAAACCATTTCAGGGACGGTCCGATTTCAATCACCCCATTGAGCCTTGGCATGCCGGCGCGGGCTTTGTTGCTGCTGCTCGCCGGTGCGCTGCCATACACGGAAATACTGGTCTCAAAATGATCGGTTTTGACAAAGATGCCCCGGACGCCCTCCCGGTCGGCCTGGAGAAATTCGCCGCGATAGATCAGGACCGGCGCCGGCGCTATATAGGTGCGATATTCATCAGAGCCCCGATAATGGGGGAGTTGCGCGATCCCGGCGAAAAGGCCGGCCTCCCACAATGGCTCCGGCTCTGTTTGGCCGGTTGCGGCGCCGGGGATCAGAAAAAGGAAAATCCATAGATAATGTAAGTAGTTAATTGTTTTTGGCATGCAGATCAAATGGAGTTATCGCCATGGAAGAAGCCGGGGTTATAAAAGAATCTGATTATCCGGATCCCGGGATTCACCGGCGGAAATCACCCGGACGGCGGGTTTGCCGCGGACCGGGCATTTGGTTTCGCAGATGCCGCATCCTACGCACTGTTTCAGATTAATATAGGGGCGCTTTACGGGAATCGTTTCCTTGTCCGGGCCAATGACATGGTCGTCTTGCAAATAGATGGCCTTGGGTGAGGTGGGGCAGACCTCTTCGCACATGATGCAGGATACGGCCCCGGCCCAGGGAAGGCACCGGCCTCTGTCGATATAGGCCGAGCCGATGCGGACCGGAGTTTTGGTTTTTACGTCGGCGGTAATCTCTTTAATGGCCCCGGTGGGACAGACGCTGCCGCACAGGGTACAGGTGTATTCGCAATAGCCCAGGGTCATGATCAGATTCGGGGTCCAGAATCCGGCCATGCCCGCTTCGGCAAAGGCAGGGTGGATGGCGTTGGTGGGGCAGGCCTTCATGCAGAGCCCGCATCGGAGGCAACGTTCCAGAAACTCGTCTTCCGGTAATGCCCCCGGCGGCCGGATCAATTTCGGCGACGGCGACCGATGAGTGATGCCGTCGAGTTTTCCCAGAAACGGGATCGACACTCCCGCCATCAGACCCGTAAGCACCACCCGGCGACCGGAATCAAAACGGGTCTTGTCGGCAGGGATCCGGGGGCGTTCCAGCTTGAAGGTCAGGGCGTCTTCCGGGCATACTTCCCAGCAATTCAGGCATAACAGGCATTCGGGGCTTTGCCACGCCGTTCCGGGTTCGCAGGACGCGGCTCCCTGGCAATTGCGGGTGCAGATGCCGCAATGGGTGCATTTGTCATCGGACTTTTCCAGGCGCAGCCGGCTGTATCTGGAGCAGATTCCAAGAAGTGCGCCCAGGGGGCAGAGAACCCGGCACCAGAAACGGGGCCGGATCCGATTGAGAAATAAAATGAGCAGAAAAAGCAGGCCGATGAACCAGCCGGTTTGAAAAGCGATGGTTTCATAGCCGAAAAGAGGGGCTACCAGGACTTCGGAGCTGTAGCCGATCAGATTGACAATCTTGATGCCGCTGCGGGCAAGAATTTCAAAAAAGCTGTTCAACGCGTTTCCCAGGGCCGGAAACACGGCGGTGGCCAGACTCCGGAACAGAAGGGATATGGGATCCAGAAGGCCGCTGAGGTTAAGTCCGAAAAACGCAGCCGCTCCGATCACTACCAGCAGAAAATACTTGATCATTCGACTCGGTTTCTGCTGGTTGGCCTCGGCCAAGGCCGATCCGTTCAACGTCGGTTTGATGGAGGAAGCCATGTGATGCAGGGTACCCAAAGGGCAGATGAACCCGCAGAAAAACCGGCCCAGGACAAGGGTTAAAAGCAGCACGCCTATGGCCAATGCAAAACCCGACACCCATTGATGCGCAGCCAGTACCGTGGTGAGCCATGCCAGGGGATTGATCTGCCAGAAAAAGCCGACCGGCGCGTCCAATCGCACATCCGGGGCGTCGGCAAACGTCAGGGAATAGTCCAAATAAACATCCTGGGGCAGACGCGTGGCAAAGAGCAGGTAAATAAACAGGCAGAGAAAAAACGCCTGGGAAATCCGGCGGAGCCAGATCAGTTTTCCAACCTTCACACCGTCACCTGCACCCGTCGTATGGCATCAAGGTCGATTCGGCCCAGTCCCTGCTGATGGGCCAGGCGGATATGACCGATCTGTTCGGGTGTTTTATCAAACAGCAAGGCGGTGCGGGCATCGGCGGCCACGGGATCGTTGGAGAGAATCAGGCGGTTTAAGACCCGGACATCTTCCTCCCGGCCTCCTGATGGACCATTGGCCGCCAGGACCCGGACGGCGTCAATCAGCGTAAGGGTGGGTCGGAAAAACTGCGCCAAGTCGACGATGCTCTGATGAATATCCTGGTGCAGGGCATTGCGCCGGCCGCCCACCGCGCCGATCCAGTTTTTCATCCCCAGGGTCAGCCCGCTGAGACCATGGACTTTGGCAATGGGCAGATTGATCAGTTTATCGGCTTCGACCACCGGCGCAAAGACCGGCCAGGAATCAAGCCGTCTGCCCTTGAGGTTCATATGCTTCATGAGGGACTGGCGGGGATAAACCAGGTCCGCGCCGGTTTTTTTGGCCACATCAGCGGCGCCGGTCACCCCGAAACAGCGCCTGGCGTCATGGATGGTGTGATCGACAATGCGAACGGACTTGGCGCCGGCTTCCTGACAGAGTTCAATTACGGCGGCCATGACGTCCGGATTGGTGGTCGCCGCCAGATGCGGAGGCTGAGCCCAGGAGATATTGGGTTTGATGACCACGATATCGCCTCTGGAGATAAATGTTTCCATACCCCCGGCCTCCGCAAACATCCGTCGGGTCAGATCGCGTATGGAAAAACCAGCGTTGTCTCCAAGGCCGTCAATGAGCCATGGTCCCTTGCCGGCGGTCCTGACATCGCCTGTGCCCATGGGTGCCGATTCCGCGGCAAAAATCCTGCTGCCCGATGCCGATAACGAAAGTCCGGACGCCATGGCGAGGCCCGCGGATAATTTGGCGATTTTCTTTATGGATTCCCTACGGGTAATGGGGGTCTCGTTCATGGCAGCCTCCTTTTTTATCGCCCATGCGCCGTCCCGTGCGGATGGCGGCGGTTTTATGAGGAATTCTTCACACCACGCAAACAGGGCCTGGCCCGATGAATCGATGTTTCGGGCCGGATTGAAATAATGCGTTGCTTTTGAAAATTCGTTTTTCCGGTAATATTGCTAACCTTTTACAAAAGATAACTGTTCTTGGGGAAAAGTAAATGTTTATCCTCTAAAGTCTTGTAAATGGCCATCGGACCGACTCGCAGGATGAACGATTACGGTTAAATATGACAGATAATACGCGCAAGTGTCAACAAAACCCGAAGCAACGGCAAGCTTGGGAAAACCAGAGGCGGCTAACAAGGCGGCGATATATTCTTGTACAACCCGTCGTATATTGATAAATTATCCGCAAAGGGCCGTTCTTGAAAACCGGAAATCTTTTATACATTTCTCATGAAAACGGAGAGATCAAGACAGGAGCAGTGAGACAATATGACCGCTGAAGCGACGGCGTCCGGGCGCATCGTGTTTTGTGATTTTGACGGGACCATCACGGCAAAAGAGAGCCTGGAGCTGGTGTTTACGACATTTGCGTCAGGCCGGTGGGAGCCGATCAAACGTAAACTCATGTCCGGCAAATTGACGGTGCGGGAGGGGGTCCGGGAGATCGCGGAAACGATCCCATCAGCAAGGTACCGCGAAATCTGCGAGTTTGTCGCCGCCATCCCCATCCGTCCCGGCCTGGAGGCGTTTCTGGATTTTCTTGACCATCGGCACATCCCATTCGTCGTGATTTCCGGTGGGTTCCGCGGTATGGTGGAAGCACGGCTGGGTCCCTTGAAGGATCGGGTGCACCGGATTTTCGCCGCAGACGCGGATACCGACGGTCCCCTGCTGAAAGTAATCTCTGATTATGAAAGCGATACGGAACTGGTGGCCAAGGCCGATGTGATGGCGCTTTTTACCGCAGACGAGAAAATCGCCATCGGTGACGGCATAACGGATCTGAACATGGCCCGCTTCGCTGATGTGGTTTTTGCCCGGGACATGCTGGCCCGGTTTCTGGACCAGAAAGGTATGGCTTATCATCCCTGGACCGATTTTTTTGATCTCCGGGACCGGATGAAGAGCCTGATATCCTGATGTATCGATGTATAAAGGTCTCCGCCTGAGATAGAAGCTGTCGAGAGGAATCCGCGTGTTTTGCCCATAAGTCGCAATTTAACCGGATGTCCGGCAGGCAGGACGCATGCAAAACGGTATAAGCAGGTTCCTGGATTCAAACCCTTTTATGTTATTTTGTTATCCTTCCGTCAAAAACGTCCTGCATGTCTTCATCCGTATAGCAGCGTTCGGTTTGATCCGGATTGGCGGCGTCGTCTTCCATGCAGCGGCGATCGTAAGCCGGATTCAGCACCTCGTTGTAGTATTCATGCTGAATCATCAGGTTCATGATTTCGGTGGTGCCGGTCCAGATCATGCCCAGGCGCGTGTCCCGCAAGGCCCGTTCAATGGGATAGACGTCCGTGTAGCCGATGCCCCCCATGATCTGCATGGCGCTGTTGACCACGTCCCATGCGGCTTCCGTGGAAAACCGCTTGGCCTCGCTGACGATGCGGCGGACGTTGGGATAATTTTCGTCAATGGCTTTAGCCGCCATGTAGCAGATGGCCCTGGCCGCGTCCAGTTGGGTGACGGCGTCGGCCACTTTAAAGCTGATGGCCTGATGCCGGCGGATTTCCTTGCCGAAGGTGCGGCGCTTGTTGGAATACCGCACGGCAAGATCCAGGGCGCCCCAGGTGCCCAGACATCCGGCCGCCGACGTCAGCCGCTCGGGGATCATCATCTGATGAAAGCACAGGGCCCCGCCGTGAAGCTCGCCAACCAGGTTTTCTCTGGGTACTTTGACGTCCCGGAACACGAGCCGGCCGGTGCCGCCTCCCCGGCATCCCATCAGGCCATAGAGGTATTCGGTTTCCACCCCCGGGCCCCGGTCCACGATCAGCAGGCTCAGGCGCTGATACTTGTGTGCGTTTTCATCGAAATTGGTGCGGCAGTATACCAGAAAGAAATCCGCGCCCTCAGCCCCGACAACGAAGCGCTTCATGCCGTTTAAAATAAAATGATCGCCCTTGAGTTCCGCCCGGGTCATGGCCCCGAAAAAATCCGATCCGCCCCGGGGCTCGGTGAGGGCTTCGGCAGCCACGAGTTTTCCCTCGATATAGGGCTTTAAATACTTTTGTTTCTGTTCCTCGGTGCCGAACACGTTCAGGGCTTCGCCTACGATGGACGGCATGACAAAAGCGCAGCCCAGGGCCATGCCGAGACAGCCGATCTCTTCAGTGGCTGCCACATCCGCCACCCAGGACATGCCCCGACCGCCGTATTTTTCCGGAAACCGGATGCCGCGCAGGCCGCGGGCCGCCAGTTTTTCGATAAATTCCCGGGGATAGACGATTTCGTCCTTGTCCATTTTGCGCAAAAAATCACTGGTGATTTCTTCTCTGACAAACGCCCTGACTTCTTTTTTCAGCGCGCGTTCCTCCGGGGTGAGCAGAAAATCATACATGGCATGCCTCCTTATCAATCTGTGAAAAAATCGGTTGACACATCATCACAACTGAATTTTATACATGGCCTTACGGTTGAAAATCGCGCATAAGATATTATTTTTTGATTAAAATTTATTTCAATATAATCGATTTTTGCCTCTACATCAACTTAACATGATCGTTTTTCGGATGGAGCCTTGAAAATGAACGATACCGCCGCGGATTTCTGGAACCGTCATTCCGACCGCTACCTGGAAATGGCCTTTCGAACGGACCGGTGCGAGGTTATTGAAAAACCCGATGGCTACGGCAAAAACACCGGAGACTGCGGGGATACGGTTGAAATTTTTTTAACTGTGGAAAAGGAGCGAATTCAATATGTTTCCTTTGCCATCGACGGCTGCATCAATACCCGGGCCGCCGCCAATACGGTGGCGGAAATGAGCGAAGGGAAACATGTCGGTCAGGCATGGCGGATCACGCCCGATGATGTGGCAAATTATCTGGAAACTCTGCCGGCTGATTCCTATCACTGCGCGGAACTGGCCGTGGGGGCATTATACCGCGCCCTGACGGATTATCGGAGCAAGCAGCAGAATCCCTGGAAAAAGGTCTATTCCCCGCGTTGAGACGGTGCGGCTGCCTCCAGTGAACGCATCACCGAGCGCACCATGTTTTTCATGCTGACGTTGCCGAAGCAGATCCACTTGATCATGGTCACTTCCTTCAAGCGCAGAGCCTCCATTATTTCGGCCGGGGTGAGTCCTTTTTCCGCCAGGGCAGCCACGCTTCCGTAAAAATCCTCCAGATACTGTAATTTTCGGACAACACATTCTTTTCCCTTTCGGGGCTGCGGGTGATGCCCGCAGAACAGCGCATCAAAATCAAGGGTACGGATCTTTTCAAGAGATTGGATCTGGTCGTCGATACGTTCGTCCGCGCGGAAATACTTGATCTGATGGGAAAGATAGATATCGCCGGAAAACAGCCAGCCGCGCTCCGGCACCAGAAAGACCGTGTGGTCTCTGGAATGACCGGGCGTATGCACCGGTTCGAAACGCAAACCGTTGATTTCAAAAATTCCGGGCAGAAGAGAAACATCCAGGGACTCGGTGGCGCCCCACATCAGGTGCTGATAAGGAAAGATGCGGTAAGGACGGGCCAGTTTCCGGACGGTTTCCGCTGATCCATAGACGGGGATGTTAAAGCGTTTTTTGACGGCAGCGGCATTGCCGCTGTGGTCCTCGTGGTAATGGGTCAGCAGAACGGCCTCGGGGGCGCGGGGTTCCGATGCCAGTAAATCCAGCACATGAGCCCGCATGTGAGCCAGACCCGTATCAATAAGCACCGGACCCACCCGATAGCAGATGGTGGTCATCAGGGGCCGTCCCATCGGAGACCACCCCAGCTCCCATCCATGGACTTCCCCGAAATCATGTTTTTTGAAAATACGCATGGCAGATGCCGTTTGAAACAGAAATGAACAAAACGATCTCCATAACAAAGAAATGGTGTTCGATCAAATAAAAATTCAAGCGGTTTTATCCTACTTGAACCGGATGCGTTTCCGGGATACAATCGGTTCTCGTCAGGAGGATTGTCTATGAAATCCATACTCGCCATAGATCTGGGGAGCGGCAGCATCAAGGCGGCGGTGGTATCGGACGACGGCCGGGTGCTCTCCGTTTCCGCGGCGCCCGTCGTCACCCATCTGCTGTCGGATGGCGGGGCCGAACAGAATCCAGATCTCTGGTGGAGCGCAGCCCTGGAAACCGGCAAAAAGGCGGTCCGGGATTCAGGCGTCAGACCTGAACAGGTGGCGGCCGTAGCCTGCGCGTCCCAGTGGTCGGTGACCGTGCCGGTGGATGCGCACGTCACGCCGTTGATGAACGCCGTACACTGGCTCGATACCCGGGGAGCCCCCCACAACCGCGCCGTTTCCGGCGGGTTTCCCGGGATTCAGGGATATAATCTTTTCAAGGCGTGGAAGTGGATCCGCCTCACCGGTCTGGCGCCCACCCATTCCGGCGTGGATTCGTTGGGTCATGTGCTGTTTATCAAAAACGAGCGGCCCGATGTTTACCGCCGGACCCGGGCGTTTGTCGAGCCCATGGATTTTTTGACGGCAAAGCTCACCGGCCGGATCACGGCCACCCAGAAAACCATGGCCCCGTTTATGGTGGTGGAAAACCGGAAATGGGGAAGACGCGACTACAGCGCTTCCCTTCTGAAAATGGCCGGACTGGAGCAAAGCCGATTCCCCGAGCTTCTTGAAAACAACGGGATCGTGGGCCCGCTCCTGCCCGCCGTGGCAGATGAATTCGGGCTGCTTCCGTCCACGCCGGTGGTCTGCGGGATTTCCGACTCCAATGCGTCGGCCGTCGGGTCCGGGGCCCTGGCGGATTTTGATCCCATCATCTACATGGGCACGTCCATGTATCTGACCTGTCACGTGCCGTTTCTGAAAACCGATCCTTTCCGCATGATGACCACCATCCCCAGCCCGTTTAAAAACCGGTATTACCTCCTGGGGGAGCAGGGGGCCGGCGGCAAATGCGTGATCTATTTTTTACATCATCTGATCTACGGCAGCGATGCCCTCAGCGGATCCGAATGCGTGCAATGCCCCGACGATGCCTTTGTCCGTTTCAACGCGGCCGCGTCACAGGCCTCTGAAGGCAGCTCCGGCGTGATTTTTCTCCCCTGGCTCAACGGATCCCTGGTGCCCTGCGAGGACTCCCGGATGCGGGGCGGGTTTGTGAATCTGTCGTTCAACACCACCCGCCATGATCTGGCCCGTGCCGTCATGGAAGGGCTGGCGTTTAACAACCGCTGGACCCGGGAGGCGGCCGAGGGTTTTTTAAAACGGCCCCTGCCATCGTTCCGGTTTTCCGGCGGCGGGGCCATGTCCGACCTGTGGGCCCAGATCCTGGCGGATGTGCTCAACGCCGATATTCACCAGGTGGACGATCCGGTCCATACCACGGTTCGCGGAGCTGCCATGGTGGCGTTTTTGACCCTGGGATATCGAAAAATACATGAACTGAAGGACCTGGCGAAAATCCGGCGGGTATTTGCGCCCCGACCCGAATACCGGGAGCGGTATGACCGGATGTATATTCAGTATCGCCAACTGTTTAAAAAGAATCGTAAAATTTTCAGAGAATTGAATAAAGGATGCAGATGATGACAGAAGAAAAGCCCCCGAAGGAAGCTATCGACCCGTTAAAACCCTATAAAGGGCGATTTGCGGCCCAGGACCGGCTGCCGGAGCAGGGTCGGTCCATGGATGACATTCTCTCGGAATTGGCCGTGATGGCTAAAGAAGAAGACGCCAAATGGAAAACCGGCAAGGTGTCCGGAACGTTTTATCATGCCGGGGACCGGCACCGGGACTTTCTCAACAGGGCGTTTTCCTTTTTTTCCCATATCAACACCATTCAATTTGATCTCTGTCCCAGCATGGCCCGGTTTGAAAGCGAGATCATCGCCATGACCGCAAAAATGCTCAATGCCGCCGCGGCCAAGGCACACGATCCTGATGACGCGGTCTGCGGAACCGTGACGTCAGGCGGCAGCGAGAGCATTGCCATGGCCATGAAGGTTTATCGGGACCGCGCCCGGGTTGAAAAAGGGATTACCCGGCCTGAAGTGATCATGCCCCGCACGGCTCATCCGGCTTTTAACAAGGCCGGCGAATATTTCGGGATCACCCTGGTCCCGGTTCCCGTGGAGCCGCCGGATTACCGGGTGGATCCGGCCGAAATGGCCTCCCGGATTACCGAAAATACCGTGGCCATCGTAGGTTCCGCCGGAAACTACCCTTACGGTCTGATTGATCCCATGGAAGCGCTTTCCGATATCGCCCGCAAACACGGCATCGGCCTTCATGTGGACGGCTGCCTCGGCGGCTTCATCCTTCCCTGGGTGGAAAAGCTCGGTTATCCGGTACCGCCTTTTGACTTCCGGCTGCCGGGCGTGACCACCATTTCCGCGGACACCCACAAGTTCGGCTTTGCCTTGAAAGGAACCTCCGTGGTGCTTTATCGCAACCCCGGCCTGCGGCGATACCAGTATTTTTCCTTTCCCGACTGGCCCGGCGGAATTTATGCCTCGCCCACGGCGGCCGGCAGCCGTTCCGGCGGATTGAGTGCGGCCACCTGGGCGTCCATGGTGTATCTGGGTGAAAACGGCTACCTTCAGGCCGCCGCCGCCATCATGGAAGTGGCTGATGCCATTAAAACGGTCGTAACATCCATTCCGGAGCTGATTCTTATCGGAGATCCGACGTTTCTGATCTCCTTCCGTTCCGAGACCATCGACGTGTTTCATGTCAATGATTTCATGAAAACCCGGGGATGGCGTTTCAACTGCCTCCAACTTCCGCCGGCCCTGCATTTCTGCGTGACCCTTCCACAGACCCGGGTCCCCGGGCTGACGAACGCGTTTGCCGTTGATTTGAAAGACGCGGTCGCCTATGCCCGGTCCAGACAGGGCGAGCCGGCCCAGAGCAGCGCCCTTTACGGCGTGGCAGGGACCGCCGAGGGAAACCGGATGGTCAATGACTTGCTTTGCGGGGTTTTTGATTATATGTATGATAGTTGAAAATTAAGAAGTCCAAACGTGTCCTGATTTAAAGAAACAGCCATGTATAATCAATTTTTTGGCTTTACTGAACGTCCATTCCGGCTGGTGCCGGACCCGGCTTACCTGTTTTTAAGCGCCCGCCATGAAGAGGCACTGGCCCATCTGAAGTATGCCGTTGCCGAAGGGGAGGGGTTTGTTGAAATCACCGGCGAGGTGGGAACGGGCAAAACCCTGCTCTGCCGGACCTTTCTGGAGCAGCTCGACGAAAGCGTTGAATCCGCCTATATTTTCAATCCCCGCCTGACCGCCCTGGAGCTGATCAAATCCGTAAATGATGAATTTGGTGTGCAATCCGAAAACCGCGGCGGCATCAAGGCTCCGATCGATGCCTTGAATGCGTTTCTCATGGAAAAAAAAGCCCAGGGCAAAAAGGTCGTGCTGGTCATTGACGAGGCGCAGAATCTCGACATTGACGTGTTGGAGCAGATCCGGCTTCTGTCCAACCTGGAAACCACCCGCAGCAAGCTGCTCCAGATCATTCTGGCGGGCCAGCCCGAACTGGGGGAAAAACTCGATTCCCATGAACTGCGGCAGCTTGGCCAGCGCATCACCTTAAGCTGCCGGCTCCGGCCGTTGAGCCTCAAAGAAACCCGAGATTATATCCGCCATCGGGTTCAGGTGGCCTCCCGTAAAACCGCTGATATTTTTACCCGCCGAGCCATTAAAAAGATTTACCGTTATTCCGGCGGCATCCCCCGGCTGATCAATATCGCCTGCGACCGCGCCCTGCTCTGCGCCTATGGATTCAATCAGCGCAAAATCTCGTCCGCCATTGCCGACGCCGCCATCGCCGAACTGGTTTCACGGGGAGAAATCCATCGCCGGGGGGCGGGAGCCTTTACGTCGGGATGGACACGGCGTTTTGGCCTGTTGTCGATTCTGGCCGGCCTGCTGGTATTGTTTTTCTTCCAATCCGATATCCGCGTTCTTCTGGCAAAAATGACCATGACCGGATTCACCGAACAGCAAAGTGAACCGGCCGAGCCAAAAGAAGATGTCGGTCCGCCGGCAGCGTTGTCCCAGGCGCCGGCACCGGAGACGCTCAGTCCTTCTGATTCGGATGTTGCCTTTTTTGCCGAGGACGGCAACACGCCGGACCCTGGTGGAACGTCCCGTTTTGCTGCAGCGGCATGGGGTGTGGATGACTTGGATCGTTTCGTTCCCAAAAATACGCCGCTGACCATTTCACATGATATGGTCTCCTTTCCCGATTATCTGGCTGCTGCTCCGGCGGCCGGATCGCGGCGCCACGCCTTGAAAGCTGTTCTGGACCTGTGGGGTGCAGGCGATATGGCGATGGTCGATATCGTTCAAATTACGGATGATACGGCGTTTTTTAGCGCGGCCGCCGCAATGAGCGGTCTGGCGGCGCATCCTGTTAACGCTGATCTTGACCTTATCCGGAAGCTCAATCTCTGCGCGATTCTCGCTTTTGACGGACCCGGGGATCAAGGCCCCGTCTATCTTGCCGCCGTCAAAGCCGATGGCCGAACCATGATCCTTTACGACGGCGCTTCTGGCATCCATATCACCGTCCCGGATGCGGCCATCCGCCGGCACGGTCTGAAAGAGATTTATGTGTTCTGGAAAAATTTCTACAATTACCAGGGCGTCATCCCATCTACCGCGCCGGACGACGCTGTGGTCACATTGAAGCTGCATCTGCGGGACCTGGGATATGATTATATTCAACTCGGTTCGGATTATGACGCGGATACCCGCCTGACCGTCGAAGGCATTCAGGCCGAACACGGGATCCCCGTGGACGGGTTTATCGGTCCTTTGACCAAGATGGTGCTCTACAATAAAACCCCGGCTCTTGCCATGCCCCGGCTGCGGATCCTGCAACCGGCCGACCGGGATCCGGCGGTTGCGCGCGGCGTGACCGCAACATGGATAATGGAGACCGACGATTGAGTTCTGTTTTACGCGCGCTGCGGAAACTCGAGCAGGAGACCTATGCGGCCTCAGGCATGCCCGGCGGGCCGGACCTGAATTCCGGCCGCGGACGATATTCCGTCAATCCGGTCCGGCGACATGGAATTCTTGCAGCGCTGGTCTTTCTGACGCTGATATTGAGCGGGGTTTTGGCCATCTCCCTGGGCAGAACAGGGTTTTTTTCATCTGGTTTGCCCGATGCCGATCCGGTTCAAACGGCTGCCCTTGACCCGGATTTATCCCGCGTTACTCAGGATGTCCTACCCCGATCTTCCGATACCGCCTCCAGTCTGTCCGGTGCTGCCGAATCAAAAAACCGGGATCCCCGGGCAAACCCCGATTCCATCGGCGACGGGGTGTCTTCGGAAGCCGCGGCCGAGACGCCGGATCTCATGTTGGCGGTAGATGCCCTGGACACGGTTTCCATAGACTCGGACAGCGATGGTAATGACAAGACAGCGAAGGAGCGCCAGGCAAAGGAAGATATGGGGATATCCGCAACAGCTCCTTCCCCGGCGGACCCGGAATTTTCCGAACTGGATCCATCCGCCGGCCTGGCTCTCCAGGCCATTTCCTGGTCCGCTGATCCGGCCCGCCGCCTGGCGGTGGTCAACGGCCGCCTCTGTCGTGAGGGTGAGAATGTGGAAGGCTTTGTCCTGGTCCAAATCAATCCGGAAGATGTTCTGATTTCCGATGGCCGCGTGCGCGCAAAGCTGGTGTTTAA
>CAZRES010000003.1:15748-72990 GCA_964598885.1 uncultured Desulfobacteraceae bacterium
ATCCTGGCCTTGGATTCGGCAAAGGACGAGATCGAATCCGGAAGGAAAAACAAAGACTATCAGGCGGTTTTTGTTTCAAAAGATCTGGAGAATTCTCCCAACGTGATGCGGGTTCGCGACAGGCAGATAGCTGAAATGGATCTACTTAAATCCCATTACATGAAACTGCTGCGCCACCAGGAGTCGAGCTATCGAGATTTGATTAGAAAAACCTACAGAACTGCCGCCGAGTACCGGCGTTTTTTAAGCCAGTTGGCCAAAGCCGAGGAGGCGCTCAATGAGGCCGTTCTTAGGGCCTATCACCCTGGAAAGGAAGCCCGGGATGTGACAAAGAGGATGCAAAAGGCCGCCCTTGCCGTGCGCGAGGAGGAGATATCCGCCTTTTTCTGATAACGGCGTATACATTTACTCCGGTAAGTACGAAATGTCCCCAATCTGCCCGACGGGCAAAAGGTGTTTTCAAGGACCGGGGTGACGCCCCCGCTTTGGACAATTGCGGCAGATTTCCACGGGTCTGCCTGTTGCCAGACTGTTTCGAAAAGCGGCATACGCGTTGGTCCGCCAGATGATCGGCAACCACTGATCGTTGATATTTCCGAAAGTCATCCGCCTGTAAGGCGCGGCATGTCCCTGACGGACATATTCTACATCATCTACCGGCAGGTTGGTGTAAACACAGGGGGAAACCTCTCCGTCCGCCGCAACGAACAGCGCCCGCCCGATGTTTTCGGAACAGATCGTTTCATCGCTTTCCTTTAAGTCAAAACAGGGGGTGTGGATGGTTACACCGCAAGCAGCACCTTCCTTGCGCAGAGCCGTCATGCGGTCCGCCATTGCCCGACGCGCCCGGCTGGTCTGCGGCGCCAGCACGTTTTCTGACCGCGCGAAGTCCGGTTCAAAATCCAGCACGCTGACCACGGCTTGCGTCGCGCCGTGATCAGCCATCAAACGTGGCAACCGATCCAGGTCCCCCAGCCCGGAGCGCAGCAGCATATAAGCGATATGAACCGCAGGGGTGTCGCTTTGACGGGCATTTTTGATGTTCCGGACCAGATCCATTTTTTCCAGAACCCTTGCCAGGGAGGTTCCGGTCCGGGACGTGTCATTGCACTCCGGCGTGGTCCCGGCCAGGGAAAAAGCCAGGATATCCAGGCCCGCATCCATGACCTGCCGGATCCGCTCCCCGGTGAGCAGCATCCCGTTGGAGGTTGTGCCCACCGTGCATCCAGCGGCTTTGGCCAGACGGATCATGGCCGGCAGATCCGGATGCAGAAACGGCTCCCCCCATCCCTGAAGGTACGCCAGGGATGTCTTTCGCAGAGACGGTAAGAGCCGTTCAAACGTCTCCAGCGGCATGAACCGGTCCTGCCAGTTCCGGCCATAGACGGTCCGGGGACAGTAGCCGCAGGCGGCGTTGCAGCTGGAGGTCACCTCTATCTGAATCCAGTCCTTGGGCTCCAGAAGCACGGTGTGCTCCCACCAGGAACGCAGTCTTTCGGCAACGGCATCTGTGTTGAGGGGCATGCGCTTTTTTTGGAAAAAAAGCCCGGACAGACCCTAAAAGGTCAGGCCCGGGCCGGGGTTTTCGGTTTCAATTTATGCGACTATCCTATCTGCCGTCGACGGCATGGCGGACATACATTTGGGCAATGGCTGTTTCTTCGGACTGGGTGTACCAGTAGGCGCCGGCATCAACGTCGGAAACCTCGATGGCCTGCATGACCGGTTTAATCAACGGAAGCCTGCCTGCCCAGGGCAATATCACGTAGGCCAGGGTCCAGATCAGGACCAGACCGGCGGCCAGACCAAGCCAACCCGGCAGTTTACCGTCCTTTTGGATTCCCTCGCCTGTTTGAATATCCTTTTTTGGCATGACCACACCATGCGTGCCGTAATTCCGATTAGTTCATCAGGCTTTCGGTTATGCCCGGGAAAATCATAAAGAACATAATGTACGCCACCAGCAGCGTCAACATCAGGTTCAGGCTCTGCCCGCAGACATACAGGATGACGGGCTTGCCGCCTTTGAAATGTTTCGCCATCTCACGGAAGTTGGAAGTCAGACCGATGGAGGCAAACGCCAGAATAAAGAACCATTCCCGGCAAATGCGGGAAAAGCCGCGCAGAACACCGTGATCCAGCATGGCGGTTGCCTTTGCGCCCATGGATTCAAACATCAGGGAGAAAATGATCGAAGCCAGAATAAATCCAAGAACAAATTTGGGAAAGCGGTACCAGATCTCCATCTTGCTGACCTGCTGGCCGGGCGCGCAATCGACCCTGGCGCACCAGTACACGGCCACCCCAAAGGCAATCACGCCGATCATCACGTTCTGGATCATCTTGATGGTGGCGGCCACAAACATGCCGACTTCTCCCAGAAAGGCCCCGGCCGCCACCACCGCGCCGGTGGAGTCAATGGTGCCGCCGATCCAGGCACCGCCCAGAACCGGGTGCATGCCAACTGCCACAATGAAAGAGGGCAGGGCGATCATCATGATGGCGGTGAAGAGCATGGACATGCCCAGGGCGATGGTCAACTCTTCTTTTGTGGCCCGGCAGGCTGCGGCCGTGGCAATGGCCGCTGACACGCCGCATACACACATGTCCGATGAAATCGTGATGTTCAGGGTTTTGGATTCCATCTTCAAAACGCGCTGTCCGAAAATGTAGGTCAACACCAGAACGGTGGGGGTGACCGCCCAGGCAACAAAAATTCCCGCCTGCCCGATGGCCAGGATCTTGCCGAACAGAATTTCAGCGCCCAGCAGCACAAGCCCGGTCTTGATAAAATATTCTGTCTGCGCTCCTTCCTGGACGAATCGGGGGGTTCCCACTGTATTGGCGATTAACATGCCGCCGAGAATGGCCCAGATCAACGGCCCGAAACCCCAGCTTCGCAAAGTGGTCTGGGCGCCGATGACTTCAGCCACGATGGCCAGAAGGAAAACAAAGATAAATCCCTGCATAAATGACACCGGGTTCTTTCCCATCAGTTTGGCCCCGGGGGTGAAGAACAACATGAAAATGATCATGGCTCCTATCAGATAGGGTATCTTGTTGTAAGCCTTGACCTCTGCCCTGGATTCAGCGCTGCGTTCTCTGCTGCGGGCATCACGCCATTCCCTGATGGCGGCTTCCGCTTTTTTGTTTAGCTCGTCGTTTTGAAAGCCGGCCGCCGCCGCCGATGCCTGTAGGGATTTTGCTTTTTCCAGGGCCGCGCTTGTCCGTTCCTGGGCCCGGGCATATTCCGCGGCAGCACTTGCCCGAATTTCGGCTGCTGATGATTCGCTCAGGTACAGGGCCTTCAGCGGGTTGGAGGTCCATCTGGCAGGCCTGCCCAACCATTTGGCAATGATTTTGCCGTGAGACTCGGAGCTGGCGCGCAATCTGGTCTTGGCGTCGTTGGCCTGGTGCCATTCAATGGTGTGAAACGGCGCCCGGGCATCCTCTACTTTCAGAACCTCATTGGCCCTGGTCAGTCTTTCATCAAGATCCGCCGGCGGCCGGGGTAAAAACACGGCCAGTCCGACAGCCAGAATGATGAATCCCAGCCAGATCGCAAGCCAGTCCTCTTTCCTGAACAGCTCGGACCATTCCCATTTTCCGACATCTCGGACAATTTCTGCATTATTCTCCACCGTATTTCCCTCCTTAGTAAAAACGATTTAAAACCCAAGAAGTGACAGTTGATTTCTTTTCAATCGTTATTCAGGGCAATATAAATATCTTCAGACAGATGGTATTTAATTGTCATCCCAAGATATTGTCAATAACCGGTTGCACAGAACCGGCGAAAACACTACCCAGGAGGGATACAAAGAATACCGACCGATGGCCGGGCCCTTGTGGTCCTTAAAATCATTTACGACCTGTCATGGGGATCCGAAAGAGCGACCGGTTGAACTTATCAGGATTTACGAAGGTAAAGACGGATTCCACGACTGTGCCGCAGGACAGAAGCGTGTTTTTCCCGACTTGATATATCGCAGAAATCTTCTTTTATGTCAAGTTTTAACACGTGCGCACAGGGCGTTGTGACGGAATTAGAAGATGTTTATCTCATATACTATACAATTGTGATTGTCGCATACAGTGGTAAAAGTAATCCGTCATCAGAAATTGCCGACACCGGACTTATCTTTAAGAAACCAGTTAAATCTGGAGCATCGCAGGCGGGCATTGGTTTTTAACCGGCGTACAGAATAAATTCCCTCTTGCGTCTATGAAAAGAACAGGCGATAGTCGTTATAAGCCCGCTTCATGGTGAGGATGTCTCACGACGCCCTTGCCCCGGTATAATTCGGACCAGGAAAATTTGTTCAGGCCGAACGATATGGCAGCGCTGTCACGAGAGAGCAGCTTATTTTTGATGCGGAATTTATGTTTTCCGGCAACCGGTTTTGTGATATATATACAAAAGTATGCTTCGAGTCTTTCAAAATGATCTGTCCGACCCGGGCCGTTTTCTGGTTACCCTTGAACTGGTCCCCGGCCGGGAATCCTCTGTTCGGGCCACTGAAACGGTGATGGGCATCGCCAAAGACGCCTTTTCCGACGGGCGTGTTTCCGCCGTGTCCATGACCGACAATCCCGGCGGCAACCCCAGTCTGAGTCCAGACGTTCTGGGTTCCCGGGTTTTTCAGATCGGTATGGACGTCATCGTCCATTTTACCTGTCGGGACATGAACCGGGTCGGCATTGAAAGCCGCGCTCTTCAACTGGCTCTGATCGGGATGAAAAACATCCTGGCATTGAGCGGTGATTACAGTGGAAAGGGGTTTGGCGGGCAGGGAGCGCCGGTTTTCGACATCGGGTCGGTCCATCTGCAAATTCTGCTGGGTATGTTGAGCGATCGCATCCTCGCGGGAGGCGATCCGGATGGATTTTTCGCCGGCTGCGCGGTCTCGCCCTTTAAGCAGACCGAAGGAGAATGCTTTGCCCAGTACGCCAAGCTATGCCGGAAGGCAGAGGCCGGCGCCCGTTTCGTCATCACCCAGTTGGGCTACGACGCCCGGAAATTCCAGGAACTGATCCGCATCATGAACTTTTACCGGCTCGAGCTTCCCGCTCTGGCCTCGATTTATGTTCTCACACCGGGTGCGGCCCGCATGATGCATAACGGTGGAGTTCCCGGAGCGGTTGTTACCCGGAAGCTTCTGGATCAGATCGAAGATGAATGGCAAAACAAGGCTTCCGGCAGAGAGGCCGCCGTCGAACGGGCCGCGCGGCTGGCCGCGGTGGTCAAGGGGCTGGGTTATAAAGGCATTCACATCGGGGGCATTCATAAACGCTTTGATACGGTCGGCCGCATTCTGGACCGCTTCGAAGCCATCTCGGAACAATGGCGGGATTTTCTTCCGGAATTTGATTATCCTCAGGAAGGCGGTTTTTATGTTTTTGAGGAGTCGGACGAAAAACCGGATGCTTCTCCCCGCTTTGGTCAGCGGCCTGTGCGCCTGAGCTTTCTGGAAAACGCCCATTATCGATTGCACAAAATCATTCACGATCTCTTTTTTAATCCCGACCACCGCATTGCACCGCTGCTGGAAAAAACGGCCGTTGCGCTGGATACGCCGAAAAGAGAACACGCCCTTATGACGATTCTCGAGGACCCGCCCAAGAAATTTCTCCTCGGATGCCGGCGCTGCGGCGATTGCGGGATTCAGCATGTGGGATTTTTATGCCCGGAATCGGGCTGTCCCAAGCACACCCGCAACGGCGCCTGCGGGGGCAGCGAGAACGGGCGTTGCGAAGTTTTTCCGGACCGTCTCTGCATCTGGCAGCGGGCCTACAACCGCCTGTCATTCCACGGCAGAGCAGATACCATTGTTCACGATTGCGTCCCCCCGCGAATGTGGGAACTGGACCAGACTTCGGCCTGGCTCAATTTTCATCGCAAGCGGGATCACCAGTCGGCGTCCACGGAAATCGCGAACCGTTGCGCGGCGGGACGGTGTCGATTTGAAAAGAATGCTTGAAGGGTCTCATAAAAGACTCAAAGAACTAAAGTTTACTTTCCGTACGGATAAAAAATCCAGGCCTCATGGTCTGCTTCTTTTGTGGATATTATGAGGCCGGCAACCGGGATAATTTCTTTCCCACCTTTTCCTCAACAGATCGGACATTCTTTGTCAGTTTGTTCATTTCTTTTTCTTCATCTTCTATCTTGATGGTGGTGATGACGTGGGAAGAACGGTTTTTGACCTGATCGTGACATTTTTTGATAAGGGGCATCAGCTCCTCCCATTCCCCTTCCATGCAGGTCCCGGCGGGGGTCAACTGATAAGGAATTTTTGAATCATCTATAATTTTGAGTACCTGTGCAATATCGCTGCTCAAGTGCGTATCACCGCCTAACGGAAAAATGCTAAGTTCGATTAACATGGTTTGGCCTCCTTTTGTAAATCCGGTTTCATTTTTGCGAAGAATGCTGCCACCCCAACTGGAGGTAATCACTGAGCGTGCCATTGTGACCGCTCAGATGGTCCGCATCCGCAGATGCCAGAAAAACAGCGAGTTCTGCCGCTTCTTCGGGGTTTTTTAAAATATTTTGTTTTTTGTATTCCACAAACTGGTCATGTATCGATTTTCCCAGAACCTCCGGTCCCAGAGATCGGATCCGATCCTGCATGCTGGTATTCATAACGCCGGGATCAATGGCATTTACCTGAATATTGAATTCCTTGAGTTCGGCAGATAAAGATCGGGTCAGTTGAATGATGCCGGCCTTGGCAACACTGTAGGCACAGAACTTCGGGAAAGCCATCTGTCCCAGTCCCGATGAAATATTGATAATTTTTCCTTGTTTTTGCCGGGCCATTATCGGGACCATTTCCCGGCTGCAGTAAAACGCACCGTTTAGGTTTACGGCGATGGTCTTTTCCCAGGATGCGACATCCGCATCCTCTAAAAAACGCACCGGACCGATAATTCCCGCGTTGTTTACCAGCACGTCGATGCTCAGAAATCGCTCTTTTGTCTGCCGGATCATCTCGGCCACGCTTTGCGGTTGGGAGACATCTCCCTGGAAAACCAGGCATTCACCGCCATTTTCGGTGATTCTGCGAGCGGCGGCTTCCAGTTCATCGAGCACCGGGCTCATGATCGTCACTTTAGCTCCTTGCCGGGACATGGCCCGGGCGACAGCATATCCCAGACCCCGACCGGCACCGGTAATGACGGCTGTCTTATCAGCAAGCTTCATACGGTCTCCTGGCTCCGGTTCAACTCAGCGGGGGGATTTGTCCTCCGCAGATGCGTCAATGGAGCACTGATTGAAATCAATCGGTTTTCCGCATCCGGAACAGGTGTGCGGGCGATTGAATTCATCCGAGAAGATTTCTTTTTCTTTTCCGCATTCCGGACATTTACAAATAAAGGAACTCAAGTTCCGAAAGCTCTGAAATCCCGGGCAATGGGTCGGAGTACTCATTTCCTGCGGCATATTTACCTCCTGTTGCTTTTTTTAGCGGTCTGTATACTTTTTTTGCAGGTCCGGTCTTTAGGATGATAGTTTTTCCAGCGCCGTTTGGATGAACGCCGGAAGATCACCCGGATTGCGGCTGGATATCAGGTTTCCATCAACCACTACTTCCTGGTCGAGAAATTCAGCGCCGGCGTTTTTAATGTCCTGGATGACCGATGTCCAGCCGGTGATTTTTCGGCCTTTTAACACGTCCGCGCTGATCAGAATCTGCGGGGCATGGCAGATGGCAAAAACCGGTTTGCCGCTTTGGACAAATTTACGGGTGAAGTCCACTGCCGATTCATCTGCCCGGAGTTTGTCGGGGGAATATCCACCGGGGATCAGAAGAGCGTCGAAATCTTCCGGCGATATTTCATCGAAAGTCGTCTCTACCGTCACCGGCGTCTCTTTTTTTTTCCCCTTGACGGTTTGTCCGGCTTTTAATCCGATGTGTTGTAGTTTGTGGCCGGCATCCTGAAAAGCTTTGGCCGGTTCGGTGTATTCCGAATCTTCAAAAAGGTCTGCAATAATGACGGCTATTTTCTTCATTTTTTCCTCGCTTATGGTTTTGTTCTGATAAGATTTTCCTCCGGTTTCCGGGCGGAAGCAGTCATGCCCCCGTTCTTCCGCCCGGAAACAGCCCGAGGATCTTTTTGCCTTTTGAAGGATGCGTTTTTAGACCTTTCGGGCAATTTATATTCCCAGTTTAACCCGTTTGGTTTCAATGTGTTCGAGCATCAGATTCACCGCTTTGACGGCATCGGTTTCCACGTTCAAAACCCCGCCGGTGATGCCGGGACAGTCCAGGGTCAGCAACTTCAAAAGATTTGGCGCGCCGGTTACCGGCGGAACCGGATTGACATAGGTGTAAAGCCCCAGCGCCAGAGCATATATGGCGTCGATGGTGGCTTTCTGTTCCATGTATTCAGGCGCCGCCGCCACCACCGGCAGATCGGGAATGGGCACTCCGCCCATGGCGTGGGAAAGCATGGCCAGCAGGTCGCCCACGCGACCGGTATCCGTACAGGTGCCGTAGCTGAGAACCGGGGGAATCCCGAGCTTTTCGCATACGGATTTTAATCCTGGTCCGGCCAGTTCCCGGGCCTCCAGGCTGCACAGTCCGCCGACCTGCAAGGCGCCGTTTCCGCAGCCCATGCCCAGCACCAGCACATCCCGTTGGATCAGTTCTTTGGCCACGGCAATGCTGTGAACATCCTGTCCGTAATCCCTCAATGTGGTACAGGAGACAAAACCCGCCACACCCCGAACGGCGCCGCTTTTGATGACATCCAGCAACGGATCCAGGCTGCCGCCCAGCGCATCCAGGATGCTTTCCGAGGAAAATCCAACGATCGCCTCGCTCACGGGCAGTGAAGATACCGGTTTCACGGATGATTTGCGTTCCTTAAAATTATCAATGGCCATTTCCAGCAATTGAGCGGCCTGATCGGCCGCTTTGTCCGGTATATAATCCAGCCGGTCAGTCACCCCTTCAAACGCCACCAGATCACTGACCGGAACAAGCTTGAATTTATATTTTTCGGCATAAAGAGGATCAACGGGCAGGGAACAGTTCATGTCACAGGCGAACAGATCCACGCAGCCGCTGGCCAGAACCGCTTCCTGCATAATCCAGTTGCCGGTGAAACCGTAAAAGACGTTATCCATTTCCCATCGTTGGATCATCTCCTGTCCGGTTTCGATATTGGCGATAACGCGCAGACCCTTTGCGCCCGTATTTTTAGCTTTTTCCTGCCATTCGGGATTCCGCGCCAGCTGGACCATGGCAAATCCCAAGAAGGGCTCGTGTCCGTTGGGCAGGACATTTACGAAATCAGGATCCAGAACCCCCAGATCCACCCGCATGGGGTGGGGGCGGGGAATACCGAATAACATATCCTGGCAGTATTCATTGACGATCTGGCTCTGGTAGGCCATGGCTATGGCCATGCGCATTGCCTTGAGGGCCAGGCTGACATAATACCCGTCCACATTGGTCAGACAGGAACTGGTCGCGCGCATCATCTCGCCGTAAATGCCGCCGGGATAAATGCCCAGCTTTTTCCAGGTGTTCTTTCGTTCTTCCGTGGCCAGTTTTTCCACAATCAGGCTGGGCTCGTCCGCTTTTCGATTAAAGTCCGTCTCGGCAAAATCGCACAGGCCCAGGGCCATGTTGTTGATCCCGTCACCGGCCTGTACTCCTAATCGTTGACAGAAAGCGGTCAGTTTTTCCGGTTCCCGTATCTGAAAGGGCGTTTTGCCTTCAACGGTGGCCCGGAGCGTTTTGATGGTCTGCTCGGTATGATATTGATAGGTGGCGGCGCCCATTACATTCCTCAAAACCATCATTCGCATGGCCATACCATCGCCGGTAATGCCGCAGACTCCTCGTTTATCCTTTTCCACGTCCGCCCGGCAGGGACCGTTGGAACAGAAATCGCAGCGCACGCCGCCCATGCAGAAAGAACACCGCTTGTCAGGGTCATTCCCCATTCCCTGCGCGGCGTACCGATCCCACACATTGCTCATGCCGTCTTGTTTCAGTCTCTGGTATACCGTTAAAACGGATTCATGGGCCGATATCCGATTGTTTTCCATATTCTGTCCTCCTTTTAAAAATCTGTTGTTTAATCCAACAACATACAAAGCAAATAGTTAATACCTGAAAGAATGTATTTGGACTTCCGTCAGCACTTACTTGGAAAAATTTATGCCCGGTTACTTTTCCGGTCCGTCTCACAGCGACTTGGTGTTTTCGGCAAGAGTTTCAATAGCTGTCCGTAAATCCGATGCGCTCGTCTGTTGTATGGTCACTCCGGCGTTGGAAAGCACATAACCGGGTCCCGCCTTGATCTCGTGTTTTACCGCCAGAACATCCACCTTATGATCCACCAGCCACTTGGCCACCTGAATACCCTTGGCCTTAGTAACCTTCGTGTGGGGATTTCTCCTGATATCTTGTTGCTCGATCTGGTTTTCCTCTGTTCTCAGAACAACCAGGGCAAAATACGGTGCTTCGCCGAAGTGGGCGCTTAAATTGCCGTCCGTATCCGCCAGTGGAACCGCCAGGCGCCGGAAGTCCCGCCTTTGCGGTTCGTAATGAATAACCACGTGTTCCACATGGCGCACATTTTGGCGGATTCTGGTTTCGATGCGTTCGCTGAGCTGGTGTGCTTTTTTCAGATCATCGGTTTTTACGGTGATGACAACCTGAAGAAAGCGGAAGCGGCCGGCGTTGCGGCCCACCAGATTATTTACCTCTTTCACCAGAGGCTCGGCTTCGATAATCTTCCGGATGCTGTCGAGGGTGTCGTAATCAATGGAAGCATCCAGCAAAACCCGCATGCCGCCGGAGAGCAGCTCCCAACCGGTATGCGCGATAAAAACCAGGACCAGAACGGCCGCGATCTGGTCGATGGTAATTCCGTAAATGCCGAATTCCAGTTTAAAATAGCTTAAAATCACCGAGACAAGGACCACCATCGACGCAAAAGCATCCGCCTGGCGGTGGCGGCCTTCAGCGATCAGGGTCGGCGATCCGGTCTTTTGGCCTATTAAAAACGCATATCGGCCGAAGGCAGCGATGACGATCGTTGCGGCCGCCATGAGCAGAAGAACCGTAAGAGAGATATCCGGCGGGATTGCGGAGGAAGAAAAAGCCCGCCGGGCGAGTTCATATCCGGCAAAGAAAATCAAGAGGGCAAGGATCACCGAAAGTAGATTCTCGATTTTGTAAAGTCCCAGGGGGAAAGCCGCTGTTTTGCGGGTGGATAACCGCAATCCCGTCAAAAGGAACACAGATGCGACGGCATCCGTGGCGGAATCAATGGCGGAAGCCGTTATGGCAAGACTGCCGGAGATAACAACCAGCCATCCCTTCATGACAGCCAGACCGAGATTCAAAAGAAATCCGTAACACGCAATCCGCTGGATCTGTCGGGTTTCCGGATCGCGTGCATCTGAAGCGGTTGCCTTGTCCAAATTCATCAGATCAGGCCTGAAAGAATGATAAAATACTTGCTTATGGTTTAGGTTTTTCCGTGTGATAATCCTCGAAGTACAGTTTGCTGAACTCTTTCAACAAATCGCGCAGCGTTTCCGCGTGAGCGGGTTCCACGGTCTGCTTGCACTTCATGGCGTAAACGAGCATTTTGTGGAGCAGGACCACATGCTGCGTATATTGTTTTTGATCGATTTTAATGCGTTGCGTCATGAAATACTTGGTGACGATTTCCTGGAGCTGGGATGCGTGGTCCTCTTTGTTTACGATCCACCGGACAAGTTGATTATAATTTTTAGGGTCTTCTTTCTGAAGCCGGATGATTTCGTTCATTGATTTTTCGATGGTCCTGATGTGTTCGGCGATCATATGAATCCTCATCTGATCGTCATAAATTCCGCATGGAATCTGACAGTGCGCCTGGACCATGCCAGCGGTAATCACAAGGATAAAGAAGACGGTGAAAACGGATAAAGAATTTTTCATGATTTCCCTCCTGTTGTGTTTAGTTTATATGAGGCACATCAAAAAGTTGCGATGATTCACAGGCTATTGGTCGTTCGTCGGAGTCAAGCCTCTTAAATACTGTCGGCGGTCAACTGTTCATCCGGTTTTTCCGCCGTCTCCCTGCCGATACAGCCGGTTCCAGTGAACATGATCGTCAGGGGAGGAGTACGATCGATATATTTTAACAAACCATGGGTTAACCACATCATCAGATCTGTTTTTGCAACCAACAGCATCCCTGTCCCAATATTTCCGAGGCTGGAATACTTTAGCGAATCAATAGCGGGAACGTAATGGGTGAAATCCAGTATTTTTATCTCAAAAAACGGGTAGGGTTTATTTGTCGGAAGATGACTACGTTTTCTATCCGATGCCAGAGGATCACGCCGGACATGATGGCGGGCGAACAAAAGGAAGGATTCCCAGGTAAAATCTCGATCATGCGACGGTCAAAAGTTGACATGCAGGACAATTTCTGCGATACATGCGATTGGACAAAGTAACTTTTTCTTCCTCTTTTTATTTCTGAAACAACAACGCTATGGGGTGTTGCGTCATCGACATTGTCGTCTGAAAGAAGCTCGGTCCTAAAAAAGGACGGATGCGCAGAATCAAGGGGTATTCGGTGAAAAAAAACATCTACGTTTTGGGACTGCTGGACTGGCAGCGCAATGAACTGGAGACGATCCGAAACGCCGATCGGTTCAAGTTTCATTCTCTATTGACACCCGAAGAGGTGCGGGAGCAGACTACCGGTTTTGATGAGCTTCTGGGACGAGCTCGGTCGCAGTTGAAATCGGGCGATCCGCCTGACGCCATTGTCTGCCACTGGGATTTTCCATCGAGTTGTCTCGCGCCGATCCTCGCGCATGAGTTCGAGCTGCCGGGACCGTCGCTTGAGTCGGTGCTGCGTTGCGAGCACAAATACTGGGCGCGACTGGAGCAGAGGCAGACGGCGCCGGAATGCGTACCTGCATTCCAGGCGTTCGATCCGTTTGATTCGAACGGTGCGGATCAACTCGAGATCGACCTGCCGATATGGCTAAAGCCCATCAAAGGTTTTTCGTCGCAACTCGGATTTCACATTGAGACCCGCGAAGAACTTGAAAAGGCTCTGGCGGAGATGCGCGAGCATATTGACGAGCTTGGCACTCTCTTCGACGAGTGTTTGGCGCATGCCGACCTGCCCCCCGAGATCGCCGGAATCGGCGGGTCTCATGCCATCGCCGAAGGCATTATGCGGGGCGACCAGTTCGCTCCGGAAGGCTATGTGCGCAACGGCAGCGTTCGCATCCACGGGTTCTTCGACATGATGCTGGGTCAAGGCGGCCAAACCGTGCAGGGCCTGCGTTATCCGGCCCAACTGACTCCCGACATCGAGCGCCGCAGCGTCGATGTTTGTCGCCGCATCATTAAGCGCGTGAGCTTTGATGACGGTTGCTTTAACGTGGAATTCCTGTGGGACAAGGAGATTGACAAGCTTTGGGTGATCGAGGTCAACACTCGCATCTCTCAGAGCCATTGCGAGATGTTTCGGAGGGTGGACGGCATGTCGAATCATGAGATCGCCGTAAGCGTGGCTTTGGGCAAGGAACCCCACTTTCCCGAAAACAAGGGTGATTCAAAGACGGCGGCCAAGTTCTACCTGACCAAGGAGAAGGACGCGAAGGTGACACGCGAGCCGTCGCAGGAGGAACTGGAGGCATTGTCCAGGGAATTTGGGGCCCTGATCGAGTTCGAGGCGCATGAGGGAGACCAGCTTTCGCAACTGCCGGATCAGCCCGTCTATTGTTATAATGTCGGCTGGGCCTGGATCGGAGCCCAAAGCGAGGCGGAGTTGAAGGATCGCTACGAGGCCTTGGTGGCGCGTTTGCCCATGGAGTTCAGCGACGGTGAGCGGTTGAGATCCTGAAACGCGAAAAGGAGATTTCAATGCAAGAGGTGACGGAGTTTCCTTACGCCGTGCGGTGCGATGAACACGTCTTGATCCAAATGCCGGACGGCACGCGTCTCGCCGCCCGTATCTGGATGCCTCAGAGTGCACCGATCCGCCCGGTGCCTGCAATCCTGGAATACCTGCCCTATCGCAAGCGCGACCTCACCCGCGCCCGGGATCAGGTGAACCATCCCTACCTCGCCGGCCACGGCTATGCCTGCGTTCGCGTCGATATGCGCGGCAGCGGCGAGTCCGACGGCGTACTGGTGGACGAGTACACCGAGGACGAATTGCGAGATGGAAAGGACGTGATTGACTGGATCGCCCGGCAGGTCTGGTGTGACGGAAATGTGGGCATGATGGGCATTTCGTGGGGCGGTTTCAACGCGCTGCAGATTGCGGCGCGCCAACCCGAGGCGCTGAAGGCGGTTGTCTCATGCTGCGCTTCCGACGACCTCTACGAGGATAACATGCACTACATGGGCGGCTGCCTTCTCGGTGATCAGCTGTCCGAAGCGACGGTCATGTTTGCCCATACCAGCCAGCCGCCCGATCCCGCCCTCGTCGGCGAACGCTGGCGTGAGATGTGGCTCGAGCGACTCAAGGGCAGCGGTCTCTGGATCAAGAAGTGGCTCCGGCATCAGCGCCGCGATCGCTACTGGACGGCTCATTCCATCTGTGAGGACTATTCCGCCATCAAGTGTCCGGTTCTGGCCGCGGGCGGCTGGACCGACGGCTACACCAACGCGATTTTCCGCCTGGTTGAGCATCTGGGCGTGCCATGCCGGGCTCTCATCGGACCTTGGGGACACCGTTATCCGCATATGGGCGTACCAGGACCGGCAATCGGCTTCCTGCAGGAAATCTTGCGCTGGTTTGATCGCTGGCTGAAGGGAAAGAACAGCGGCGCCGACTTGGATTTGGGGCTTTCCATTTGGATGCAGGATTCTGTGCCGCCGTCGACGTCTTACGAGGACCGGCCGGGCCGCTGGGTCCTGGAACCGTCCTGGCCCTCCTCCAGCGTTACCGAGCGATATTATTCGATGGGCTACCGCAGCCTTCGGGAAGGCGGCGTCATGGGCGCGCCCCTTGAGGAGCGCCTCGCTTCCCCCCTTTCCGTTGGGCTCTACGCCGGGAAATGGTGTTCCTACGCGGCGTTGCCCGATTTGCCGCACGACCAGCGGGAGGAGGACGGTGGTTGCCTGATCTTTGACAGCCAACCCCTGGAGGCAGACATGGAAGTGTTGGGGAGGCCGGAGGTCAAGCTCGAAGTCGCCGCCGACAGGCCGGTTGCTCAGGTCGCCGTGCGGCTTTCGGACGTCATGCCGGACGGCCGGGCCACGCGCATAACCTACGGCGTGCTGAACCTGACGCATCGTGAGGGCAGTGAGGAGCCTACCCCTCTGGAAACGGGCCGCTTCTATAAAGTGCGGGTCAAGCTCAACGGTCTTGCCAGTCGCATCCCGGCGGGGCACAAACTGCGACTCTCGATTTCTTCCACGTATTTCCCTCTGATCTGGGCCCCTCCGGAACCTGTCAACCTGACGGTGAGAGTCTCGGAATGTCAGCTGATGCTGCCCGAGCGTCGTCGTCGGCATGAAGATATCCGTCCACGCGAGTTCGACAAGGCGGAAGGGGCGTCGCAGCTCGCGACCGAGCTGATCTCACCACCCCAACACAGCTGGCGCGTGGTACGGGACATGGTCGGCGACGTGGCCACTCTGGAAGTGATCAACGATGAGGGAAGCTACCGGCTGCCGGAGATCGACCTTGAGATCAGCCGCCAGACGAAGGAAAGTTATAGTTTTCGCGGCGCGGACTTCGCCTCTCTTCGTGGAATGACAACGACGGAACGCGCCTTCCGCCGCGGCGACTGGTCGACCCGGACGGTCACGAGCACGATACTGACCTCGGATGCCGAGAATTTCAGCATTCATGCCCGTCTCGACGCCTATGAGGGTCAGCGGCGGATCTATTCAGAAAACTGGGACGAAATCGTCCCTCGCGATCTCGTCTGATCCTGCACTGTTGCTTTCGCTTCCCCTCACCGCGGGTATCGCGGAGACGTCGGACAATCCTTCCAGTCCATTTCCACCATTTTTTCAAATCAACGCAATGTTCTTTTCTGTCTCGTAAAATCCTTGCCTAAAGATCAATTTTTTCTTTTTCTGCAAGGACGCAATTTTCTGAAGAAAGCTTACAGTATCCAAACTTTGTTTTCATGCGAGCTGAAGGTCTGATGCCGGACAAGTAAACAGAAAAGAGTCATGGAGGGCTTTCCTGATGGGCAATAATTCATTGTCGGAGTGGAATTTCAGGAAGATATTGTAATAATATTATGCAATTATCCTCTGACATGAAATGCCGGCGCCGGATTTTTCTCTGGAAACAAAATGAATCCGGCGCCGGCTGGTTTTGGATTAAATTTTTTAAATGCGCAGGAAAACTTGTTTACGGGTTCATTTCATAGGTATCTTTCAGTGAATACACATACTGTTCCCAGAAACGCTGGAATCGCTCGGTGTTTACCACCGGACGCCTGATCATTTTCATGCACAGGTCCATCTGTTTGGCGGTGCTGTCGGGCTTGGAATAGATCTGGAGAGCGAACTTGGAAAAATCCCGCACCATGAAGTCAAAGATCTGCTCCACCAGATCTTCTTCCAGGCTGTCCATCCGGTATTTTTCCAGCAGGAGCTGGCCGTAGGCCACCAGGGTGAACAGCTCGCCCAGGGAGAGCAGAAAATCGATATTTTTCGCCTGTTCTTCGCTGGGGGTGGCGGTGGCCAGAAATTCCCGGAGGGTGGCGATCTGCTCCTTGAAAATTACGACATTGGGCAGGTCCACGCCGTCATAGGCCAGGTTGTAATCGTGGAACTGGATTTTGCCCAGGCCCTTGGTGGGGCCCTGGTTGAACAGGAAAGCATCGTCGGCCGGATCGTCGCGCTTAGGGATTTCCGGAAACTGGCCGGGATTGAAGAAATAATTGGCCATGAACTTGATGATCAACGCCATGTTGACGTGCACGGTGCCTTCGAGCTTGGGCAGGGATCGGATGTCTTTTACGGCCAGTTCAAAATACATGTCTTTTTCAAATCCACGGGCCGCGATCACGTCCCAGAGCAGGTTGATGACTTCTTCGCCCTGGGTGGTGACCTTCATCTTGACCATGGGGTTGTAAAGCAGATAACGGCGGTCATCGGGACCGGCGGACCGGAAATAATCCGTGGCCCGCTGGGAAAACAGCTTCATGGCGGCCAGCCGGGCATAAGCGTCCACGAAAAGCTGCTTGATGTGGGGGAAATCCGTGACCCATTTGCCGTAGAGGTTCCGGTGGCTGGCGTGATTGAGGGCTTCGTAAAAAGCGTGGGTGGCGATGCCGATGGCGCCCCAGCCGAGGTTGAATTTACCGACGTTGACGGTATTCAACGCCGAATCCCAGGCGTCCCGGCCTGTTGACAGCATGTCCTCATCGGTGATGGGATAGCCGTTTAACGCGTATTCCGCCACATACCCTTCCCAGTTGACCACGTTCTGGACCAGGTCGTAGTTGGGATGATCGGGCTTGACCGCGAAAAAGACGTATTCATCGGTTTCCGAGTTTTTCCCGAAGGTGGACACCAGGGCCGCTTTGTTGGCGTTGCCGATATAGTATTTTCCGCCGTCGGCCACGTATTTGCCTTCGGAAAGGGGTGTTAGCGTCATATCCGAGGAATAGAGGTCCGCGCCGTGAGCCCGCTCGGAAAGGCCGAAGGCGAAAATGCCGCCCTCATTGAGCATGGCCGCGGTTTTCTTTTTGATGGCTTCGTTTTTGCTCATCCAGATGGGGCCCAGCCCCAGGATGCTCACCTGCCAGGTGTACCAGTGGGACAGATTATAGAATCCCAGGATTTCATTGAGATCGCAGATCCGGAAGGTGTCCCAGCGGGTATCCGGGTCGCCGTCGGCATAGGGAGCCGGGGTGAGGGTGGTGGCGAATATCTTGTTTTCTTTCACAAACGTAAGGAAATCTTCATACCAGATGCGCTCATGGCTGTCGGATTTGAGTTGCGCCTTGCCCCGGGATTCGAAATAGTCGACGACTTTTTTCATGATTTCCCTGGACTTGGGATCCAGATGGGCGAAGGTTTCGGTTTTCGGGTTGAGCAGGATCATGGGTGCCTCCCTTTTAAAATGAGTTGACGTCAATAAATGCATGCCGCTGCGGGCGGAACGCAATTTGCCGGATTTCGGGGTTGCATAACAATCTCTTTTTATTCTAATTGGCACTTAACGGCGTCCGGGTTGGCCGCTGTCACACCAGATCCCGCAAAAAACGTTTCAACAGGATCTGCTCTTCCGCGCTGAATTTTTTCAAAATATGCGCGTTGGCTTTTTTTCGCTCCGCGATGAGTTCGTCTTTAAGCCTGGCGGCTTTTCCCGAGGGATAGATCCGCTGAACACGCCCGTCGTCCGGGTCCTGAACCCTGGTGATCCAGCCAGTGTCGGCCATGCGCTCAAGGACCCCGGAAAGAGTGGCTTTGTCCAGGATCAAAAGTTTGCCGAGCTGCGACGCGGTCATGCCTTCCTGATACCAGAGGCCTTCCAGCACCAGATGCTGCATGTTGGTCAGGCCATAGGGTCGCAGTCGTTTCTGAAAATCCCCGTGGGCTTTCTGATAAGCTTTTCCCAGCAGAAACACCATGCATTCAGGCAGGTCATCCGGGAGTTTTGTTTTCATCATGAGAATCCATTGGTGAACATTGTTTACTTTGTATACGAACAAATAATCAATCCGGGTACGCAAGTCAATACAATATTAAAAAACTAGTGAAAGGCCGGTGTATTGTATTCTGAAATTGACAGAAAGTTGAAATTTTTATAGATTTTTGACAATATACGTCTTAATTTAAAACCGCATGCTTTAAAGAGATATCGAAAAAATAAAACGCTGTTTCGATCGCATCAGGACGCAGAAAAAGAGGACCGCCATGCCGATATATGAATTCCACTGCAGCAAATGCAACACGATTTTCAATTTCTTCTCCAGGACCGTTAACACGAAAAAAATTCCGCATTGCCCGAAATGCCGGGATGTGAAGCTGTCGCGCCAGGTCTCCCGCTTTGCCGTGGTGGGCCGTGCGTCCGAAGCAGAGGATGAGGATTTTCCGGTGGATGAATCCAGAATGGAAAAGGCCATGGAGATGATGGCCCGGGAAGCCGAGGGCATCAATGAGGATGACCCTCGCCAGGCGGCGCGGTTGATGCGGCGATTGACGGAAATGACGGGAATGGAACTCAACCAGGGCATGGAAGAGGCGCTTTGTCGGATGGAACGCGGCGAAGACCCGGAACAGATTGAGGCGGAAATGGGCGATCTTATCGGAGATCAAGATCCGTTTGTATTTTCGGGGAAAAAAGCGGGGCGGGCCGGCGAAAAGCCGATGCCGCCCCGCAGGGATGACAGGCTTTATGATTTGTGATAGTTGATGGTCTTTAGTGAGCGCACAGCGAAATCGTCAGCGGTTCACCACCAGGGCCACAGCCTCCCCGCCGCCCAGGCAGAGGGAGGCCAGCCCTGTTTTTTTCTCCTGACGGATCATTTCATAAATCAATGTCACCAGGACCCGGCAACCGCTGGCGCCGATGGGATGGCCCAGAGCCACGGAACCGCCGTTGACGTTGACTTTTTCCAGGTCCAGATCCAACTCCCGCATCACCGCCACGGTGGAGCCGGAAAACGCCTCGTTGATTTCAAACAGGTCCACGTCCTTTAGGGCCAGCCCCTGCTTGGCCAGGCATTTGGGCACCGCGATGATGGGGGCCACCAGCACATATTTCATATCAATTCCCGCGGATGCCTGGGCCCCGATTTTTGCCAGGACCGTACATCCGAGCTGTTGGGCTTTGGCCGCCGACATAACCACCACGGCGGCGGCGCCGTCGGAAATAATCGATGAATTGCCCGCCGTGCCCACGCCGTTTTTCTGGAACGCGGGCTTCATCCTGGCCAGCACGTCATAAGGAGTTTCCACCACGGTCTCGTCCCGGTCAATCACCAGAGGATCGCCTTTGCGCTGGGGTACGCTTACGGGCATGATCTCATCGGAGAACCGTCCGCTGGTCACCGCGCGCAACGCCCGGGCATAGGTTTTTTCCGCGTAACGGTCCTGGTCCTCCCTGGTGACGCCGTATTTTTCCGAGCAAAGCTCGTTGGAAATGCCCATGTGAAAATCATTGACGATGTCCCACAGCCCGTCATGGACCATGTGGTCCTGAATAGCTCCCGGTCCCATGCGGTATCCGAAACGGGCTTTTTCCAGGTAATAGGGCGCACTGGACATGTTTTCCATGCCGCCGGCCACCACCACGTCCGCGTCACCGGCGGCGACGGCCTGGGCCGCCAGCATCACGGATTTCAAACCGGACCCGCAGACCTTGTTGATGGTCAGGCATTCGGCTTCCCAGGGCAGGCCGGCCTTGACCGCGGCCTGCCGGGCCGGATTCTGGCCGTAGCCGCAGGGAAGGACCTGGCCCATGATGACTTCGTTGACTTCACTATCCTTGATTCCGGATCGCCGGACAGCCTCCCGGATCACCAGTCCCCCGAGGTCCGTTGCGCCGATGCTGCTCAATGTTCCGTTAAATCCCCCCAGAGGCGTTCTGACCGCGCTGACGATGACTGCTTCGCTCATGTTTTATGATCCTTTGTTTTATTTAAAAGAATTCAGGTGTTAATCGATGGCTGGCTTACATATTGCGCCGATACTTTCCGCCGACTTCATATAAGGCTTCGGTGATCTGGCCCAAGGTGCAGCAGCGGACCGATTCCATGAGTTCGGCAAAGATATTTTCCCCGGCAAGGGCGACCTGTTTCAGACGGGCCAGGGCTTCGGGAGATTTATCCTTGTTTTTGGCGATAAAGGCGTCCCGGCGGTCGAGCTGGGACTGTTTTTCGGCTTCCGTGGCCCGGGCCAGCTCCAGCTTGGAAATAGCATCGATCTCATCGCCATCCGGATTCAAGAACATGTTGACCCCCACGATGGGCAGTTCCCCGGAATGCTTGAGCTGTTCGTAGTGCAGGGATTCGTCCTGGATCCGACTTCTCTGATACCCGCGTTCCATGGCGCCTTTGACCCCGCCTCGGGCCGTGATCCGGTCGAATTCGGCCAGCACGGCCTCTTCCACCAGGTCGGTGAGCTGTTCGATGTAGAATGCTCCCTGGTTGACGTTTTCATTTTTGGCCTGGCCCAGTTCCTTGTTGATGATCATCTGGATGGCCAGGGAGCGGCGCACGGATTCTTCGCTGGGGGTGGTCACGGCCTCGTCATAGGCGTTGGTGTGCAGACTGTTGCAGTTGTCGTAGATGGCATACAGGGCCTGGAGGGTGGTGCGGATGTCGTTGAACTGGATTTCCTGGCTGTGCAGGGACCGCCCCGAAGTCTGGATATGGTATTTGAGCATCTGGGATCGCTCGGCCCCGCCATACATCTCCTTTAAAGCAATGGCCCAGATCCGGCGGGCCACCCGGCCGATGACGCTGTATTCCGGGTCCATGCCCGATGAAAAGAAAAACGAGAGATTGGGCGCGAAACTGTCGATGGGCATGCCACGGGACAGGTAATATTCCACGTAGGTGAACCCGTTGGCCAGGGTAAAGGCAAGCTGGGAGATGGGATTGGCCCCGGCCTCGGCGATATGATAGCCCGACACCGACACGGAATAGAAATTGCGGATGTCATTTTTGATGAAATATTCCTGGATGTCGCCCATCATTTTCAAGGCGAAATCCACGGAAAAGATGCAGGTGTTCTGACCCTGGTCTTCCTTGAGGATATCGGCCTGGACCGTGCCGCGAACGCTGGAGAGGACCGATTTTTTAATTTCTGCGGCTTCGGCGGCATCCGGGGCCCGGCCGTGATCGGTTGTGAACCGATCCATGCGCTGATCAACGGCGGCGTTTAAAAACATGGCCAGCATGATGGGCGCCGGCCCGTTGATGGTCATGGACACCGAAGTGTTGGGGGCTGCCAGGTCGAACCCGTCATACAGGACCTTGACATCTTCAATGCTGCATATGCTTACCCCGGAGGTGCCGACTTTGCCGTAGATATCGGGCCGGATGTCGGGATCAAACCCGTAAAGGGTGACCGAATCAAACGCCGTGGAGAGCCGATTGGCGGGATACGCGCCGGACAGGAGCTTAAACCGTCGGTTGGTGCGGGCCGGGTCTCCTTCGCCGGCAAACATCCGGGTGGGATCTTCGTCGGTGCGCTTTACCGGAAACACGCCGGCCGTGAAGGGAAAACGGCCGGGCACGTTTTCCCGCCGCATCCAGGTATAGATGTCGCCTGGATCGCAATAGGCGGGGAGGGCGATTTTCGGAATCCGGATCCCGGAAAGGGACGTGGTGAAAAGCGGCACCCGTATTTCCCGGTCCCGGACCTGATAGACCAGGTGGTCTTTGCTGTAAATTTTTTGGATGCCTTCCCATTGATCCATGCAGCGCCGAACGGACTTATCCAATGCCGATTCGGCGGTTTCGATTTCCCGGCGCAGTTTTTCCAGCAGGGCCGATGCATCGCCGGAAAGGGAATCGTCTTCGCGAAGAGCGAAGGCGGTTTGCTTGAAGTGCCAGGTTCTTCGCAACTGATCCGCCTGATCCCTTGTAGTCCGGTGATAACGCCGCACGCAGTCGGCGATTTCAGACAGATACCGAGTGCGTTCCGGCGGCACAAAGATGGTTTTGGAGGTAGATGTCCGGTTTTTCGTGACCGGAACGCTGCTATGCAATGTCACGCCGGTTGTTTCATCGATCCGGTCCAGCAGATAACGGTAAAAGGCGGTGGCGCCGTCGTCGTTGAATTTTGAAGCAATGGTGCCGAATACCGGCAATTGATCGGCTGACTTGTCCCACGCCTTGCGGTTGCGCTGAACCTGTTTGCGCACATCCCGCAGGGCATCATCAGAACCTTCCTTGTCGAACTTGTTGACCACGATGATATCGGCGTAATCGAGCATGTCGATTTTTTCCAGCTGGGTGGCGGCCCCGTAGTCGCTGGTCATGACATAAACGGACACATCCGAAAGATCGATGATATTGGACGCGCCCTGGCCGATACCCGCGGTTTCAACAATGATCAAGTCATAACCGGCCCGCTTGAGGATATCAACGGCATCGGGAAGAACCACCGGAAGTTCCATGCTGCTCCGGCGAACGGCGATGCTGCGCATGAACACCCGGGGAGTCTCGATGGCGTTCATGCGGATCCGGTCCCCCAGCAGGGCTCCGCCGGTTTTGCGGCGGGACGGATCGCAGGAGAGAATGCCGACGCGGATATCCGCCAGATCGTTTAACAGCCGGATGACCAGCTCATCGGTGAGAGAAGACTTGCCGGCCCCGCCGGTGCCGGTGATGCCGATTACGGGGATGGTTTTTTGGCCGCCGGCTTCCGAAAGCTGTGTTTTGATGCCCTGAAACGCCTCCATGCGTCCGGCGGCTTCCAGTTCGGCCAGGGTGATGAGCCGGGCCACGATGGCGGGATGATCCGGGTGCAGGGCCGCGGGATCGACCTGATCCGCGTCGGGCAGGACGTCCATCTTCCGCATCATGTCATTGATCATTCCCTGGAGTCCCATGCGGGCCCCGTCGGCCGGGGAATAGATTTTGGCGATGCCGTAATCTTCGAGCTCCCTGATTTCGGCCGGCACGATGACCCCGCCGCCGCCGCCGAAGATTTTTACATGCCCCGCGCCCCGGTCTTTGAGCATATCGGCCAGGTATTTAAAAAATTCCACGTGTCCGCCCTGGTAGGAAGAAATGGCCACACCATGTGCGTCTTCTTCCACCACGGCCTTTACGATTTCCGCCACCGAACGGTTATGCCCTAGATGAATGACCTCGGCCCCGGTGTCCTGGAGAATCCGGCGGATGATATTAATGGCCGCGTCATGACCGTCGAAAAGGGCTGTGGCGGTTACCACGCGGATGGGATTTCGCGGGCTGTAGAGTTCGGTTTCCTGGGTCATTTTCACTCCTAATCCGACCGGTCAGTATGTAGTTTTATTTATTGTGAAAACGCCGGGCTCGACGGTGTCATTCATACCACCAAGAATCGTTTTGTTCAAGCGGATCCAGTGTTTTTAAGCGGCCGTCTAGAATGACTTGTGGAGAAAGGTCGCATTCGTCGCGGCCGCAGCGCATCAGCCGGTCGCAGGTCATGATCCAGCCCATAATCGGTCCGTGTTTGGCAAAGGTTTCCAGGCTGTATGCCGAGCAGCTGGGATGCATGGGACAGCCGCCGTCTCTGACCGCGGACAGGTGATGTAACGGTCCCTGATAAATATGAATAAAGGCGCCGGCAGTCGATCCCGGATCCTGTCTTCCGGGGGGGCTATGGATCCAGCCGCATCCGGCTCCCGTCAACAGGATTATGGTCCAAAGGAACGTAAACAGTGCGAACATTCGTATCCAAGTTGATGATTTTATGTCAATAAAGGACATGTCCATCGTTTTTTCACGACCTCGGGGCGGTGTTTGTTTTGACCCTGCGGCAAACGGCATCGATGATCAGGGAAACGCAGAAGCCGAACGTGGCCACCAGAATAATGGTGGCGCCCGAAGTCAGGTTGAATGCGTAGGCTATCCAGAGCCCGCCGAGATTGAACAGCATGGCCAGAAAAGTGGACACCGCCATCATCATGGCCAATGATCGCGTATATTTTTCGGCAATATAAGGGGGAATGGTCAGCAGGGCGATAACGAGAATCAGTCCGACGATCCGGATGATCAACACGATGGAGACGGCAATCAGGCCGATAAACAGAAAATAGACCAGGTCAACGGGAACGCCCCGGAGTCGGGCAAATTCGTCATCATAGGAAATCGCCAGCAGGTCGCGGTAGAAATATCCGGCCGCAAAAAGCGTGAATATGCCGAGAAAGATCATCCACCAGAGATCGGAACCGGGCACCGATAAAATGGATCCGAACAGATACGTCACGAGATTGACGGAGTATCCCGGCGTCAGGTCCAGTAGAATGATGCCCACAGCCATGCCGACAGCCCAGATGACGCCGATAAAGGTGTCGGTCCGGTGTTTGGCTTTGAGCAGTACCAGGGCCATGATTGCCGCCGCGATCAGTGAAAAACCGATGGTGCCCAGAAGATAGGGGATGCCGAGGAAAAACGCCAGCCCGATGCCGCCGAATGCCGCATGAGCAATGCCGCCGGCGATGAATACCAGGCGGTTGACCACCACAAACGTACCGATAATTCCGCAGATCAGGCTGGCGAAAACGCCGGCGATGACGGCGTTTCGCATGAATTCAAATTGAAGGACCTCGATCATTTCAGTTCTCGTGAGTTTTTAGAATGCGGTGAGGAATACCGTGGGCCACCAGTTCCACGGGGCATCCATAGCTTGCCGCAAGCATGGGTTCGGTGATTTCGGCCTCGTCGTGGTAGTGAACGGTCCGGTTCACGCAGGCCACAGCCGTGGCATAGGTAGACAGCACCATGATGTCGTGGCTCGCCATGACGATGGTTTTGGTTTGATTGATTTTTTTAAGAAGGGCATACAAGTCGGCCCGGCCGGTGCTGTCCAGTCCGGTGGTGGGTTCGTCGAGAATCAGAATATTCGGGTCCGTGGCAAGAGCACGGGCGATAAAAACCCGTTCCCGCTGCCCTCCCGAGAGCTCGTCAATACGCCGGTTCCGGTATTCCAGCATTTCCAGTTCTCCAAGAGCAACCCGGGCGGCTTCCCGGTCATTTTCGGACATCCGGGAATGACCGTGCATGCGGAGACGGCCCATGAGCACCACATCCATTACCGATATGGGAAAGGAGCGGGCGGCTGCCACATCCTGAGGGACATAGCCGATGCGATGGGAGATTTTTCCGGGAGGATGATCAAATACGCGGATGCTTCCCTGATTAGGTTTCAGCAGCCCCATGAGCAGCTTGAGCAGGGTGGTTTTTCCACCCCCGTTGGGACCGATCACGGCCAGAAAGGCTTTATCGTCGATGTCAAAGGAGACATCGTCCAGCACGGGTCTGCCGTTGAACGAAAAAACAACGTTTTTAAAACGTACGACCGGGATTCCCATGTCAATGTTACCTCAGGGCTTCCTTCAGGGATGCTGCAACGGAACGGATATTTTCAAACCAGTTTTCGGCCAGGGGGTCGGCATGCACCAGGGAGCCTTGGATTTCATCGGCGATGATCCGGGCCTGCTCGGATGAAAACTGGGGTTGAATGAGAATCGTGCGGATGCCGGTATCCCGGGCAAAGACGATCAGAGAATGCAACTCCCGGGCTTTGGGTTCCTTGCCGTCGATTTCAATGGATATCTGCCGTAATCCATAAGCGTCGGCAAAATATCCCCAGGAGGGATGAAACACCAGGAATAATTCGCCTTCGTGTTCGGCAAAGCGTTGTCGCAGTTCCCTGTGGAGCTCATCCAGTTGATTAATAAAGGATGCGTAATTGTCTTCAAATTCCGATTGAAGTTCCGGTGAAGCCTGGATGAGGCCGTTAAGGATATGGCGGGCCTGAATCCTGACCAGAGGCGGGGAGAGCCAGATATGGGGATCGCTCATGCCGCAGTCATGGTGATGATCGCTACCATGGTGAACGTGGGGTTTTTGATTTTCTTTGATCCTTCCCCGGGCATCATGCCGGTTGATGGGCTGTTTTTCAATGTCTTTATCTGTATGGATAATCGTCATCTTTGGGTTGAAAGAGGAAAATTTGGACAGCCAGACGGATTCGAAAGGTACGCCCACGGCAAAATAAACCGTTGCAGCGGCAATTTGTTTCATCTGCGCCGGCTTAGGTTCGAAGATTTCCGGGGCATGACCGGGAAGAACCATGACGGTGGCGTCCACATGGGGGCCTCCGATGGCTTCCACAAAATATTTCTGGGGAGGAATGCTCACCACTACGGGGATTTTCTCGGCTGTCCGGCTGTTTTGCGGCAAGCCGAGAGTTCCAACCCCGATGATCAGGGCCGTGATGGCAATCGCGATCCATTGTTTCATTGCAAGGTTTCCTTTATTTTTTACGGATGTTACTGGTTTGAAAAGTCATGCGTTACGAAAACTTCAAGATTGCTTTATCAATAATATCAAATACAAAATAGCAATTATGCAAATTCCGGAGTGAAGTCAAGGACAATATCGCCGGATACAGGCATGTTTTCGGGGCTGCGCTTTGATGCATTCCTTTTTGGGAGCGCATTACGCCCCTCATCTGACAATGGAACATCCAAGGCGCAGAGCGTGGGTTCGTTTTTGGTAATGGAGCATACTTTCCGCAAGGCTGTCCGCATACTGCGCATGGAGATAAATTTGCAGGTGAGTCGAAATAATCCAATCAATGGGAAACGAGAGGTCGGCGCGGAACGAATTTCCTTTATCGGCCATGCGCCAGTGGGTTTCAAAAACCGCGCCGTCGGCCTTGCCGAATTTGAGTCCAAGGTCGAAATAGCCGCGATAACGATATAAATCCGGATTTCCTGAATCGCTGTTGTCCACATATGTCCAGATTTTCGGCGCAATCATCATTCCGTAGCCGGTTTTTTGATGAAGGAAAACAAAAATCGGATACATATAGATGATATTGGTGCTCCTGGAAGAATCCCCGTCCTTGCCGTTGGATTCATGCCGGCCTCCAATTTGCAAAAAAAAATGGGCCGGGCCGCGACCGGAAAAAAGGTTGGGTGACACGAAAAACGTTTCGGGCTTGTAGCTGGTGTCGTTAAAAGGTTTGGAAGAAGAAGCCAGATCCCAGAAGGAGGTTTGCGTGTAGGCAAGATAAAATCCCCGTGTCCAGGGATGTTTTTGGGCAATGGACATGGAGGGGTTGATAAAACGGTATTTCAGGCTGAGTTGGAACTTGCTCTTTTCCGGATCAATACCGCGCAGAAAATACATCGGTTCATAGGCGGCCATATTATCAAGATAAGGCTGGTATTTGTTGAAAAGCGAATCAATCGTCTGATGGGTGTCGTCTTCTTCTTGACCGGGCGCGGGATCACGGGTCTCGAACCCATACACTGTGCCCGCCGAAAATATCAGAACCGCGCATGCCGATAAAATGATGTCCCAAAATGTTATGTTCGTGTTAAGCCGTTTGATGTTGAGCCACCAATGCGTTACATTTTTTGTCTTCATGAACTTACCGATCCCGGGCTTGCGTCGTCACCTCCTCTTTGCCGCCGCCGCCCAGAACCGCGTAAAGGCGAATCTCGTTGGCGATTTTGGCCAGGCGGAGGGAAATCAGTGCCTGCTGAGCGGTATAAAAAGATCGCTGGGCGTCAAGAACACCCAGATAGCTGTCAATTCCTTTTAAATAGCGTTCATTGGAAAGACGATAGGTTTTCGCAGCGGCATCGGTCAGGGATTGCTGGGCGGACAGCTGCTGGTCTATGGTTCCCTGAAGAGCCAGGACATCAGCCACTTCCCTGAAAGCGGACTGGATCGTCCGTTCATACTGTGCCAGGGCGATATCCCGCTGCGCCTTGCTGACCCGGTACGCGGCATGGGTTCGGGCATCGAAAATCGGCATGGTGATCCGCGGCGCAAAGCTCCATGTGCCGGAACCGGAACCGAAAAGACCCGAAAGGTCGTCGCTGGCCGTCCCTACCGACGAGGTCAGCGAAACGCGCGGAAAAAAAGCGGCCCGGGCGGCGCCGATAAACGCATAGGCACCTTTGAGCCGATATTCCGCCGCGATGATGTCCGGTCGGTTCAATAGCGTTTCAGAGGAAAGGCCTGCGAAAAATTTTCCGGGAGGATGGATGTCCCCCAAATCATCGGGCAAAAGATCTTTGGTCAGGGCGGAGCCGGCCAGAAGGTTTAATGCGTTGCGGTTCTGAGCCGCTATTTGCGTGAATCGCGCGATGTCTCCACGGGCGATTTCCACCTGGGTTTGGGCCCGGCTGAGATCCAGTTCGGTGGCCAGTCCCACGGTGTATTGTTTCCGGATTAACTGGAAACTTTCCTGCTGTGCTTCATAGGTGGAACGGGCCAACTCAAGTTTTTCCATATCCGCGGCAAGGTTCAGGTAGACCCTCGTGATCTCGGAAACCAGAGCAATTTGAACGCCGCGGCGGGCTTCTTCCGTGGCCAGATATTCTTTCAGGGCCTGTTCCTCCAGACTGCGGATCCGGCCGAAAAAATCAATCTCCCATGACGCGATGCCCAGGTCGAGACTGTATTGTTCCACAGTACGAGACTCCGTCGGACCGATAAGATCGGCGGATCGGCCCTGCTTGGCTCCCATACCTGTCGCATTCAGCGCCGGAAGAATCTCGGCCCGTTGAACACCATAGAGAGCTCGGACCCGGTCGACATTTAAGACCGCAAGGCGCAGATCACGATTGTTATGCAAGGCGGTGCGGATCACCTTTTGAAGATTTTTATCAATAAAAAATTCCCGCCAGTCGAGATCTGCGGCAGGCGGCGCGTCTGTCGTAAATGCAATCTCCTGGTATGCTCTTCCCTCCGGCCACTGTTCCGGTATCGGGGCTTCCGGGCGGTGATATTTCGGTGCCATGGTGCATGCCCCGAGAACAAAAACAGCGGCTGCCAGCATAACAAATAAACGTCGATTCATATCATTGATCCTTGGATGAATATTCATCTTATCACGATGTCTGCACACTATTTTTTCTTTTGCCGAATGTTTTTTCAATGATGACGTAAAACAGTGGAGCAAACAGGAGCACGAGCAGCGTTCCGGTAATCATGCCGCCCAGCACCACCGTACCGATGGCGTTCATGGCGCCCGCGCCCGCGCCCGTGCTGAAGGCCAGGGGCAGCACCGCCAGACCCGTGGTCAGAGAGGTCATGACAATGGGTCGGAGTCTCAGCCTCACCGCCTGAAGGGATGAGTCAATGAGATTCAGACCTTCCTTGGCGCCGGTCATGGCAAACTGAACAATGAGAATAGCGTTTTTGGTGGCCAGACCCAGGGTGTTGAGCATGCCGATCTGAAAATAGACGTCTGCGGGAAAATCCCGCAAGGTGGTGGCGGCGAAACCGCCGACAACTCCCAGCGGAAGAATCATCAAGACCGAGAGGGGAACGTTCCATTTTCCATACAAGGCCGCCAGGAACAGAAAAACGGTCAGGATGGAAAAGGTATACAGCAGACCGGTCTGGGCAGCGGCCTGCCGCTCCTGAAAGGAAAGTCCGGTCCAATCGAATCCGACCCCTTTGGGCAGTCTGGCCACCAGTTCTTCCATTACGTCCATGGCTTCTCCGGAACTTCTTCCCGGCGCCGGTTCTCCCCAGATATTCATGGACGGAAAACCGTTGAACCGTTCCAATCGGGGGGAACCGCTGGTCCAATGGCCGGATGTAAACGCGGTAAAGGGAACCATGTCTCCGGAAGCATTGCGGACAAAAAGTTGATCAATGTCTTTGGGGAGCATCCGGTAAGGAGCATCTGCCTGGACATAGACCCGCTTGACCCGGCCGGCCTGGATAAAATCATTGACATAGGCGCTGCCAAAAGCCGCTGAAATGGTATTGTGGATAGAAGAGATGGGAAGCCTCAGCGCGCCGGCTTTTTCCCAATCTACGTCAACCCGGTATTCAGGGACATCTTCCATGCCATTGGGACGGACTTTGACGATTCTCGGATCCTGGGCCGCCATGCCGAGAAGCTGGTTCCGGGCCTGCATCAGGTCCCCGTGGCCCACGCCCCCTCGATCTATCAACTGGAAATCAAAACCGGTGGCATTGCCCAGTTCGATGACCGAGGGTGGAGGAAAGGCAAAGACCATGGCGTTTCGTATCCTGGAAAATTCCGCCATGGCGCGTCCGGCTACGGCCTTTGCCCGCAGATCCGGCCGGTCCCGCAGATTCCAGTCCTTGAGTTTGATAAATACCATGCCGTTGTTCTGGGCGCGGCCCGAAAAGCCATATCCCGCCAGCGTCAGACAGGAATCCACCGCCTCTTTTTCCTCTTCCAGAAAATACTGCTGAACTTCGTTGGCGATGCTCTGGGTCTGTTCCAGAGTGGCGCCGGTGGGCATGAGAATCTGGGCGAACAGCATTCCCTGATCTTCGTCCGGCAGGTAGCTGGTGGGAATGCGCGCAAACAGAAACCCAAGTCCGGCCACAATGAGGATATAGATGGCTACGAACCGGAGTTTCCGGGCCAGGGCATAGCCGACCAGTTTTACAAAGCCGTCCCGGAAACGCTCAAACCAGCGGTTAAACCAGCGGAAAAAGGGCCGGAGAAACCAGATCGTGCCGCCGACTTGCTCCTGATTAATGACCGTCGGCTTGAGAATGGTTGCGCACATGACCGGATTTAAAATCAGGGCCATGGCCAGCGATATGAACATGGACGTGACGATGGTCACGGAAAACTGGCGGTAGATCACGCCGGTGGACCCGGAAAAAAACGCCATGGGACCAAACAGCGCCGTCAACACAAGGAAAAAGCCGATCAGGGCGGAAGTGACCTGGCCCATGGATTTGGCGGTGGCATCCCTGGGCGAAAGCCCTTCCTCATTCATGAGCCGCTGCACGTTTTCCACTACCACGATGGTGTCATCCACCAGCAGCCCGATGGCCAGCACCATGGCGAACATGGTCAGCATGTTGATGGAATACCCGAAGACCCCCAGGGCCGCGCAGGTGCCCAGCAGAACGACGGGGACCGAGATGGTGGGAATCAACGTGGCCCGGATATCCCCCATGAAGAGCCAGAGCACGAGAAAGACCAGCAGAATCGCCAGGAACAGGGCCTTGACGGCTTCCATAATGGCCACTTTGATAAATGGGGTGGTGTCATAGGGATAAATAACCTTCATTCCCGGCGGAAAATACGGACTCATTTCTTTCAGCCGGGACTTGATGGCATTGGCCGTCTCCAAGGCATTGGCCCCGGCCGCCTGCCGGATGGCCATACCGGCGGCAGGGTCCCCATTATACCGGGCTTCCACATCATAATATTCGGTTCCGAGTTCGGTCCATCCCACATCGCTGATCCGAACCACAGAGCCGTCCGTTTTGATGCGCAGAGGAATAGCGGCAAACTCTTCCGGGGTCTGGAGAAGATTCTGGACAACAATGGACGCGTTGAGACGCTGACCTTCCACGGCCGGAAGGCCGCCGAACTGTCCGGCGGAGACTTCCACGTTATAGGACCGCAGCGCCATGATTACGTCTTCCATGGTGAGGTGAAAATCGACGAGTTTTTCAGGATTCAGCCAGACCCGCATGGCATATTGGGAGCCGAAATTTTCCACCTCGCCCACCCCGGGAACCCGGGAGAGCACCTTTTCCAGGTTGGACTGGGCATAATCCCGGAGATCGTTGCCGTTCATGCTGCCGTCTTCGGAAACAAGGCCGACGATCAGAAGAAAGTTTCGTGTTGATTTGCTGACTTTGACTCCGGCCCGCTGGACCACTTCCGGCAAGCTGGCCATGGCCAGCTGGAGTTTGTTCTGGACCTTGGCCCAGGCCAGGTCCGGATCGGTCCCCGGCTTGAAGGTCAGTTCAATGCGCGATCCTCCCGCCGAATCGCTGGTGGAAGAGATGTAGAGCATATCGTCAAAGCCGGTCATTTTCTGTTCGATGATCTGGGTGACGCTGTTTTCCACGGTCTGGGCCGAGGCACCGGGATAGAAGGCCTGAACGGCAATGGCCGGCGGAGCAATGGGGGGATATTGCGAAATGGGAAGGTTGTAAATGGCCAATACGCCCAGAAGCATGATGAAGATGGCGATCACCCAGGCAAAAACCGGCCGATCCAGGAAAAATCTCGATAGCATCAGGCGTCTCCTTCACGTTCCTTTTTCGATTGCGGATCTCGGCCGGCGCCGGCCGGTTCCTGGTCGGAGGGCGCCGGCTCAAAAGGAACGGCCCTGACCGTGGCACCGGGCCGGATCCGCTGGGTCCCCTCCACGATCACCCGGTCTCCGGCAGACAGACCCGACGTAACAAACCACTGGTCGCCGACGGCCCGATCGATGGTCAGAAAGCGCTGGGCAACCGTGTTGTTTTCATCCACGATCATGGCCACAGGATCCCCCTTGGGCGTTCGATTGACCCCCTGCTGGGGCACAAGAATGGCCTGGGGCGCCATCGCCTCATGGATGACGGCCCGTACGAACATGCCCGGCAAAAGCAGATGGTCCGGATTCGGCATCACCGCCCGGAGAATAAATGAACCGGTACTCGGATCCACCGACACATCGGCGAACTGGAGCGTTCCTTCATGTGAATAAGAAGTGCCGTCTTCTAAAAACAGATGGACCTTTTGGCTGATTTCTTTATCTTTGCGCAGCTCTCCCGTTTCCAGGCTTCGTTTGAGTCTGAGAAATTCTGCGGATGACTGGGTCACATCCACATAAATCGGATCCATCTGTTGAATGGTGGCAAGGGCAAGAGGCTGATGGGCGGTCACCAAGGCGCCGTCCGTGACATTGGATCGCCCGATGGTTCCGGCAATGGGCGCGGCGACCCGGGTATAGTCCAGTTTGATGCGGGCGCTTTCCACCGCTGTTTTCCAATATTCGATATCAGCCAGAACCTGGTCCAGGGCCGCCACTGCATCATCGTAGTCCTGACGGCTGACGGCGTTGCTGGCAAGCAACTCCTTGTAGCGCTCAACCCTTGAGCGCATGGACGGTAGATTGGCCTGGGCTCTGTTAAGTGACGCCTTAGCCGAATCAAGAGCCACCTGAAAAGGGGCTGGATCGATCTGGTAAAGCAATTGGCCGGCTTTGATGTCGGAGCCTTCCTCAAAATGCCGCTTTAAGATGATGCCGCTTACCTGGGGCCGGATTTCCGCCACCCGAAAAGCCCACGCCCGGCCGGGAAGGGTTGTCGTCAGTTCAAGCTGCTGGGGCTTTATCGTTACAAATGCCACTTCCGGGGGTGGCGGCGCCGTGTCGGCCTTATCCCCAACCTGATTTTTGCAGCCGCTCAGTATAAGAAAGACCGTCAGGGCCATGATGGCAGTAGCGCCGCTTAATGATTTCATGTTCTTCCAGATCAGTCGCATCAACACCTCCCCGAGATTGATGATAGGATTTATAACGCCTGCGCCCGGATGCCGGCGATGGAAAATCGCGCGATATGCGCTGCGATCCGCTCAATGTCGTCCGGATCAAAGGTCCGCGGCCGCAGGACATCAATAATATTTTTTGCCGTAAAATGATGTACGCATTGTCCTATGATGCTCATAGCACAAAGAAATGTCCGATCGCTGTATTGACCGTTTTCTGATGCGCTTTCACCGAGCAGTTCATGACAGATTTCCGCAAGATAGGTATAGATCGGCTGCATGGAATTTTCCACGATATCTTTCAGGGCATCGGTGGGATCTGATATTTCCCGGAACACCAGTCTGCCGTGCCAGGACGGTGCGCTTTTGTCTAAAATGCGCAAGAGAAAGGCCCGGATGAAAGCCTGGAGCTTTTCTTCCGGCGAACTGTCTTCTCGTAACCCCATATCCGGTGGGTATTTGCGTACCGCGGAATGATAGGAAAAGGCAAGGACTTCGGCGTAAAGACCTTTTTTATCCCGAAAATGGTAGTTTACCGCGCAAACATTAGCTTTGGCCCGTTTGCAGATTTCACGGATGGTGGTGGAATGAAATCCGCGTTGGGCAAAAACTTCGCCGCCTGCTTCAATCAAACGTGCTTTTGTATGGCTGCTGGTGTGAGAATGATCTTCCACATTCAGAAAACTCGCTGCAAGTGCAATGATCCAAAATAGTCAAACGTATGTTTAAAACAAATGTTTTAACCTGTCAAATGGATTTTTACCATTTGCAGCATGCGGTCGTCTTGATTTCGCATGTTAGAATTGTTATGGAAAATCATCGTATGGAAAAACCGGCACGGCGGTGATACCGTTTTTACTTTACAAGGATAGACAGACGTGAAGGAATCCACCCGGATCATGTTCAAAAAGCACGGCTGGCGGATGGACCGGTTCCTCCATAATTATTTTTATTTCCGGTTTTATTATCCCTATGTCAATATCCTGAACAAATTCGTTGCTTCCCTGAAATATCTGACCTGGTGCAAGCCACTGATTCCAATAGGTAAAATGATTTTTAACCGGTATCATTCCAAGGTTCTTTCCTATGAAGACACCCGCAAGATTTTCACTTTAAACGAGGATCTGCGCATCGAAACCCATGGGAACAAGCAGATCATTCCGTATAAATACGCTACGCGGATCATCTTTCAGGAACCGCAATTCATCGCGGTCATGGATTGTCCCTGTAAGAAAGCAACGGGCGCGCCCGCCGAAGACATCAATTCCTGCATTGCCGTGGGAAGGGGCGTGGCGTCCTTCTGGCTGGAGCACTGCGGTAAGTATCATCCCCGCCAAATCACCCAGGCGGAAGCTCTTGCCGTCATCGACCGGTTTCGGAAAAAAGGGCATGTCACCCAGGCGTTTTTCAAGGTAGCCACCGGCGGGAGCACCGGCGTGATCTGCAACTGCCACCCGGATACCTGCGTGAGCCTCCAGGCCACCCGACTGGCCGTCGGAATTGACAAATCTCTGTCCATGACCGTTGAATCCGGCTATTCGGTGGCGCATAAAGCGGATTTGTGCATCCAATGCCGCGTCTGCGTCGATAGCTGCGGTTTCGGGACCATAGTTTTTAAAAATGACGTAAGGATCTATGACAACCGCCGCTGCCTGGGATGTGAATTATGCGTACAGCAATGTCCCACCGGCGCGCTTTCCCTCTATAGGGATCCAGACAAATCCCTGCCGCTCGATCTGGATAGAGTCCGCGACAGCGTCCATTTGTCCGCTGATAATCGACCCAGGGCGGCTTTTTCCGCAGGCGGGACTCAGCATGACTGATTTGCCATTGCACTCTCAGAGACTGATCGAATTTTACGCCTTTCTTCTTCTGCACCGAAGCAAACTGTGGTGATTTCAAGAAAGGAAACGAAATCATGGAAACTAAAATCAATCTTCTGGCGGAAGAACTGACTCATGGTAAAAAAAACGTGGTGTTCACCGGCGCGGGGATTTCAACGGAAAGCGGTATATCCGATTATCGGAGCAAGGGCGGCCTCTGGGATAAATTCCGGCCAGTGTATTTTGATGAATTTATGACCTCGGAAGCCGCCCGCATCCGGTACTGGCAGCAGAAATGCGAAATGAGCGAACAACTTTTAGTCGCAGCTCCTAATGCGGCCCATTATGCTGTGGCGGATTTGTTTGAAAAAGGTTTGCTGGACCTGGTGATCACCCAGAACATCGACGGTCTGCACCAGAAATCCGGTGTACCCGAAGACAAGGTGATTGAGCTTCATGGCAACACCACCCGCATCCGGTGCATGACCTGCGGCACGCTCGCGCCGCTTCGAGAAACCCTCGATCGGATCAGAAGCGGAGAATCCGCCCCGGTCTGCGTCTGCGGCGGGTATTTAAAGCCCGATACCATTTCATTCGGCCAGAACCTGCGGGAACAGGACCTCAACGCCGCGTTTGCCGCGTCCCAGACGTGTGACGTATTTCTGGCCGTGGGTTCCACCCTGATCGTCAATCCGGCCGCGACAATGCCGGGCATTGCCCGTCGCAACGGCGCGTTCCTGGCCATCGTGAATCTTTCCGAAACCCCCTATGACGAGGCCTGCGATCTTTTGATCACTGCACGGGCGGGGGAGGTGATGCCGGAAGTAGTGCGGCGGATCAAAGGCATGGTTCCCTGGAATTACTGAAATGATCTTCACCCTTGGTAAAAACCCCTGGTAAAAACCCCTTGACTTTACCGGCCGGAGGATTTACTTTAGCCCATATTTATCACATTGTGGCAGATAGGCGTGAGATGAACTGCTTGTTGGTCAAAAAACATATTTTATCCATTGCGGTGGTCTGGACCCTGCTTTTTTCGATGATTGCACCCCCGGTCATCGCGGCCTGCGGCTGCTCGTGCATGTTTACGCGTAACCCGGCTGTTATACAGATCCCGGCAGATCACAACGAATCTTTGACCATGCCCACCTGCTGCCATGACGAGGAGTGCGAACCGTCCACTTCGTCCGCAGAGCTTTTTATCGGTTTTGACATCCCGCCGGACTGTGAAACGCATCCGGAATGCTGCTGTGCCTTGGACAGCAGGCCTCGGGCGGCCGCGAACCAGTCCTTTATCAGGGATGACTACCGGCCTTTATTTAGAGAATTTCAGCTGCTTCCCATTCTGCCGTCCACCTTCCTTCCCCGGACCGATCATTTTGCTTTTCGATCTGTTACTGATTTTGAACAAAACGCAACTTCTTTATCTTCTCATATTTCCTCCACTATTCTTTTAATTTGATACCTTTCGCGCATTAGCATCGTTTTCACGTTCTTCTTTTCCAGGAACCGGTGTTGATGATTAAACCTTATGGTTTGCATGCCCGCCAACCCGGCGTCATGGCAGCTGATAATGTAAGGTTTGCCTCCGGCCGGACAGATGCTTCCCATTAGTATTTTGAATTATCCTTTACATTGGCGCCGCTGCCACGGGTCCTGTCTGAATATGGATTTCGCGACCCTGGAAACAGACGCCCATCCGGATACGTTCAATAGAAACGTCGTTCCAGAAGAAGACCGCGATACCTTGCGAAACATTTTCCCATAAACCCCTGATTCCCATTTATCCTGAGAAAAAAAGGAATTTATCATGAAAAAAATATCGACCATCAGACATTCTGTTGTGTTTTGCGCCCTGCCGCTTATGACGGCCTTGCTTTTTGGGTTGAATCTTTCCATCGCTGTTGCCGGAACGCATCTCGGAAAGGAGATTCCGAAAGATCTTTCCATCACCAGTCTGGCCGTCGTGGTGGAAAACCCCGCAGACTATGACGGAAAAACCATTGTTCTCAAAGGAATTGTGTCGAGTGTATGTGCATCCCGCTGCCATTTTATCTTTCAGGACGGGGTTCAAACCGTGGCGATCTATCCCCGGGGATTCAAACTCCCGAAGATGAAGCGCGGCAACGCCGTAACCGTTTACACCGAAGTCATCGCCGGCCAGGGCCAGACCGTGTTTTCCGCCCTTGGTCTGGAAATGTAGAAGGAGGCGGCCATGTCTTTTCTGAAAGTCGCGTTAAGCAATCTCCGGCGCAATCCCGTCCGCAGCATGCTCACCGGATTGAGCCTGGCCGTATCAGCGGCCACTCTCAGCGTGGTGCTTTCCCTGGACCAGGGATATTCGTCTGCGGTGACCGAAGAACTGGTCAATAAAACCGGCGTCCATCTTTACATCACCAAGGAGGGCTGCCCCATCGAAGCCGCTTCGGTCATCGCCCAGGGCGGGTTGAGTCCCAATTATGTGGAAGAAAATATTGTTGAACGCATCCAGGGAATGCCGGAACTCGAAGCGGTGATGCCCTTCAAACTGTTTGCGGTCACCACCGATGACGGCTCCCGGACCGATATCTTCATGGGCGTCACGGATGCGGTTGAATCCCTTAAACCCGACTGGCGGTACGCGGCCGGCGGATGGTTCACCGCCGATGATTCCGTGATTCTGGGCGCGGAAATGGCCCGCATCGAATATCTTGAGGTGGGCGATCGGATGTATAGCGAACATTTTGACAAGGAATTTGTTGTATCGGGAATTCTTGAACGCAATTACGGCCAGGACGACGGGACATTTTTTCTCCCTCTGGCCACGGCCCAGGCTATAGTGGGGCGGGAGGGTAAGCTTTCGGCCGTAGCGCTGAAACTAAATGATATCAGCAATATGGATTATATCCAGACACGCTTGCGAGCCATGGTCCCGCCGGATTATTTCGTGCTCGGCTCCAGGGAGTTAAGCGACGGGATCCTCCAGTTCTTCAGCGCCACCCGGGCCATCATGTTCGTCATGGTGGCCGTGGCATTTGTCATCTCCGTATTCGGCATCATCAATACCATGCTCATGGCGGTTCTGGAGCGGCGCCGGGAAATCGCCTATCTTAAATGCGTGGGGGCCGGCAAATATGATCTGCTGCGTCTCATATCCCTGGAAACGGCGGCCATTGCCGTATTGGGAAGCGCCTTCGGCGCCGCCGTCGGCATGGTGATGAGCCCTTTGTCGGGCAATCTGCTGCGGGAATTTCTGGTGGCCTACGTGCCTTCCGGCGCCATTGCCCGGCCGGACATGGGCATCGCGCTGACGGCGTTTGCCCTGTGCACGTTCATCGGTGTGGCCTGTTCTCTTTATCCCGCGTTCCGCGCGGCGAAAATTGTTCCCATGGAGGTGCTGAGAAATGAATAACGGCTATGTGATTGAACTGGAAAAGGTGTCCAAGAATTATCGCCGGGGATCGGAAACCGTTCACGCGATCCGGGATGTCTCCCTGGCGGTACAGCCTGGTGAATATGTCGCGGTGGTCGGTCATTCCGGGTCGGGAAAAACCACGCTGATGAATATCATGGGATGTCTCGATCGTCCCACCAGCGGCCGGGTGGCGATTGACGGCCGGGAAGTGCAGGAGGAAACCGAATCCGGCCTTACGCGGCTTCGGCGGAACGCCATTGGCTTTGTTTTTCAGCAGTTTTTTCTGATTCCGACCTTAACCGTGCTGGAAAACGTGTCCCTGCCGTCCCTGTTCATCCGGAGGCAATCCAATGGCCGGGCCCGGGATCTTTTGGAAATGGTGGGTCTAGGAAGTCGTCTTCATCATCTGCCGGCTCAGCTTTCCGGCGGAGAAATGCAGCGGGTGGCGATTGCGCGGAGCCTGATCAATTCCCCGCCCATCGTGCTGGCGGATGAACCCACCGGCAATCTTGATTCCCGAAACGCCGGAATCATCATGGATATTTTCAAACAACTCAATCAGGACGGTGTTACCATCGTGATGGTGACGCATAATCCGGATATTGTTAAACGCTGCGACAGGACCGTGCAGATTGAAGACGGGCAAATTCAAGAGGAAGCGATCTGAAATGAAAACAATTTCAGTGTTCCGGGCGGCTGCCGGTGCCAGACGCACGTCCCTGACAGCTGCCGTGCTTCTGTTTTTGCTTGTCTTGAGCCCGGAAACAGCCGACGCCACATGGAATCTGTCTGTTGACGGTGACGCCCGATATCGCTTGACCGAATGGGAAGACCACGACGCCTATGTCCATCTGCTGGGCGCCTCGCTGCGAAAGACCTTGTCCGACAGCAAAGGCGACCGGCTGATCTTGTTCGGGCTGGTAGAAGCTGAAGATGATGTTTCCGAAGTGATGCTGCATGAAGTCTACGGAACATATAAAGGCCCCATGGGGTTATGGAACATCACCATCGGTCGCTTCGGACTTCCCTGGGGCCTGCTGCCCGGTTTTTCCGCCACCCGGCTGCTCTATGATATGTCCCATGGCGCGGTGCTGGGCATGAATGTGGACAATGGTCTTATGCTTTCGGGAGTGAGCGGCGCGCTGGATTACGCGGTTTCCGTCACCCAGGGATACGGGCCCCGGGGAACCCCGGACGATCTGGATCTTAACCTGGGTACGGCCCGGATCGGCTTTACACCCGGAGATACCGAGGAATTTTCCATGGGAGTCTCCGGGGCCGTGGGAAAGTCCAGGCGCGCGCATGCCCTCGCCCCCATGGGGGATATGGGCATGGATATGGATACAAAGATGAACAGGGCGCTGCACAGGGCTGTGGCGGGTCTGGATGCCACCTGGTACCTGGGCCGGTGGCTGGGCAGAACCGAAGTGAGTTACGGCCGGGTGGATCACCAGGACATGACCGCCGGTTTTGCCGCTGTAGACTATGCTCTGCTTCCCAAACTCGACGTGACCCTTTCCGCCAATCTCGTGTGGCAGGGGTCGGAATTTACGGATGAATGGTTTGCCGGCTTTACCGGCCAACCACCCTGGTTTACCATCAGAGGAGGATATCGTTATGTCGGAAACAGCCCGTCGCATCATGAGATCGTATTTCAGCTTTATCGTTTGTTTTCTTATAATTTTTAACGTTTTTCCCGTCACGGCTCAGGAAGCGTATCTCTGCGTATGGCGAAATCCCGAGCGGACCATGACCCGGATATTTCCGGATGCCCGGGATTACAGGACCGTTAATGTCAGAATAACGCCGGACCAGCGGAAGACCATTGAAAAAATGGTCGGATATGAGCTGCTGCCGGGTCAGCAGGATCAGTTTCAATATTTTGAGATGATCGATCAAAACGGCCGGGTCATCGGCACCATCATCCCTTCCACCCAGAAAGGTGAATTCGGAGCCGTGGAATTCGTATTTGGCATGGGTACTGACTTGAAGATCGAGGATATCTACATCCAGCGGGCCCGGGAGCGGGATCGGTTTTTCAAAGACCGGGCGTTTCTGGATCTGTTTGTGGGACGGTCCATCCATGAGAAAATGAGCTTTGATCAGCTTTATACCGACGATCTCACCCCCGGCACCACGGCTGTAGTTACAGGCCTGACCAAGGCCATGGTGGCTTATGAGATACTGGTTTCGGCCCAAGCGACTCCGGATGGCAGTTGATTTTCCCAACGGGATCAACTTTTATTCCGTTGATGCGGTCTTGAATAGCTCGTCGAATCGGCTCAATACGCTGCTAAGAGCCATCGAGAAACGCACCAGCGGTTGGAAACGGGGCAAATTTTGGCGGCTTGAAAGCAGCTGCCTGCCACTTCTCGGGTGGAACCGGCAGGATGCGTTAAAGTGCATCCGGATCACACAGATTTTCTTTGGATGCAGCGGCCCTGCCGCAGTTTTTGCAGACGAATTCAGGATTTCGGACGTATTCCTTGTACGATTCAAGATGATTTTCTATAAATCCGGTCGCTTTAGCCATACATAGATGTGCTTCATGCCCGTAATGCATATCCGGTATTGTGATGGGCAAGGGAAAGATCTGTTCAGCCATTTTCTGCTCCTTTTGCAATTTGTATTTTTTACCATTTAGAACGCAACATGTTAAATAGCATCAGCGATATCGGCCCGGCGACATATGTGCCGACCGAGCGGGATGCCATGCGTTCAGCAGCCGGCTGTCTGTTGCATCGCTGGTATGCAATGTTACACGCTGAATGCATTATTTAAATACGGGTATTCATGTATATCGGGGTTTTCAAATCCCTATCGATTAAAAGATCAAAAGGCGGCCTGCGATATTTTTCCGCGATATCGTTAAGAAAGATGTAATCTTCCGACATCATCAGACGACAGGCATCCGGTGCAAAGTTCAAATACGGTAATCTGGATGGCTCGTGCACGCCCATCTGATCGGTCATGATTACGGTAATTACGGTTATATCCCGCCCGATGGCGTATCGTTGGCGGCTTTGAAACGGACCGCAAAATACTTCAAGGTGCCCGGCGCCTTCGGGACAGGAAAATTCGATGCTTACCCGATGGTGACTCACAAACCCGGATCTTTGCACAGCTCGGATGATACATCTGGATCGCCCCACGCTGAGATTTTAATTCAGGAAACGCTACTGTTTTTTGCAGACGCAAATAGGGAATGCAGCCTATTTGCGGTAAAAAAATCGCACGGTATGGTGTTACAAAATTCAATCCAAAAAGACAGTCTATCCGTAAACGCTGAAGAAATATGACATCATATATCACGCATGCGCCGCCCGGCGCGATCATGAAAAAATGGTGAACAATAAACCACAGAACCTGGATATGGGCAGGATGCTCCTAGACAGGCTTATACAAAAAGGAGGCAGATATGGCGAATGGATATCATGAACAGAATTTATCGCAAGAGGTGATAAATACCCATCGGGCGATCCAGAGTCTGATCGAAGAACTTGAAGCCACCAACTGGTATAATCAGCGTGCGGATGTTTGTCCTGATGAAGAATTAAAATCCATCCTCATTCACAATCGGAATGAAGAAATAGAGCATGCCGCCATGCTTCTGGAATGGCTTCGTCGAAAGATAACCGATTTCGATGAACAACTCGGCACGTATTTATTTACGGAAAAACCGATTCTTCAAGTCGAGGAAGAAGCCGAAAATGAAGAAAGTAATGAAAACGCATCAAAACAGGGTTCCGGCGATCTGGGACTGAAATCAGGAAAGTGAGGTATTAAGATGGAAAATATTCTGAAGCGAAATTTAGCACCGATTACAGAGACGACCTGGAAAGAGATCGAAAATCAGGCCAAAATGACGCTGAAACAGTACCTGACGGCTCGTAAAATTGTGGATTTTAACGGTCCCAAAGGATGGGATTTCAATGCCGTCGGTTTAGGAACCCTTAAAATTTCCGACCAGACAGCACATGGCGCAAACTGGGGAATCCGAGAAGTGCTTCCTCTGGTGGAACTCCGGGTCCCTTTTAAACTCAATATCTTTGAGATGGACAATATCAGCCGGGGGCTGAAAAATCCCGAGTTGGATCCGGTTGCCCAGGCGGCTCAAAAAGTTGCTATGTTTGAGGAAAGCGCCATATACTACGGGTTTTCCCAGGCAGGCATACAAGGGATTCGGGAAGCCCTGGAATTGGAACCCGTAATGATGCCGGATGAGATTTCCGATTTTATGCCTGCTCTGGAAGAGGCTCTGAATAAATTGAGAAAATCGTCGGTGGGAGGGCCTTTCACCTTTGTGGTGGGGAATGATGAGTTTAAAAAAATTCTCGCCTATACCGGCCACGGGTATCCGTTAAACCGACGAATCAAGGATTTGATCCAAGGAGATATTATCGTAAGCCCGGCCATGGAAGGCGGCCTGTTGATTTCAACGCGGGGCGGAGATTTTGAAATGACGGTCGGCCAGGATTTATCCATAGGATATCAGAGTCATACGCAAAAAGAAGTGGAACTCTATTTTGTCGAGTCCTTTACGTTTCAGGTTTTGGATCCGGCCGCGGTGGCATTCAATCGCTAACAATTTAAAATAATTAAAGGAGAACCGCAATGTTTTACAAGACGGGTATAATCGCGGCGTGTTTATTTATCATGTTTTTGGCAGTGGTCCCGTTTTCTGCAGCAGGGGAGGCCATGTCAAAAGAAGAATCGCATCTCAACCTGATTGTTGATACGCCTGAAAAAGGTTTTCAACTGGCCATTGCGCTTGCCCGAAAAGGAGTAACCGAGACACAGCCTGACAAGGAAGTGTTAAAAAAGCTGCGGCCTGCCTATGCGCATGATCCGGACAGCTTGATTGCCGCCTCCCAGGTGGTTGCAATTCATTTTCAAACCATTGCTGCAGCCAATAATTATTGGCACGGTAAAAAAGAATAGATTTCACACCACCAATAAAAAAAGGTCCGTTTCGATATTATCGAAACGGACCCGATGCAGATGAATTTTCATAGCCTGAATCAGGCAACCTGCTGATACACTTGCCTGTAGTTGGCATAGAGATCGTGGAGCCTGCGTTTGAGAGCCTTAATGCGTTTAGAGTCTTCTTCGTTGGCCCAGCGCGGCTCGCTGATGGAAAAAAGAGAATTGCCCAGTTCATCAATCACGTGCTGGGTTGCTTCGCACCATTCGTCGGTGCATTGACCCGCCATTTCCGAAGCTTCCTTGATGTCGGCATCCAATTTGTTCATGGATTGTTCCAGCGCCTCCAGGTAGATCCGCCACGCTTCTATCATTTCCTTTTGAATTTCATCTTTCGGCATTGTCATAATTGGCCTCCTTTTTTGCAACCATTGTCTTTTTGGGGTTTATCCCGATTTACAAATCAACCTGCTTTAAGGGGCATGATAAATCAGAAAGCATCACTTTTAAATGGGGGATAACTTGTATTTTAATGAGGAGCAACTTGTCATCGCCGGCATCAAATACGGCTGATAAAAGTCAAGTAATGCGCCCGTTTATTCCCAGAACCGCTTCGTTTCTGAAAAAGATTTTTCTTGATAAGGGCGTTTTCAGGCAACGCTTTAATACATTATGAAAACCGGAAAAATACTCTGCCAAGGGTATTCGAATTTTTTCGTTTTTGATCTATCAAAAAAAATAACAATTCAAAGCGAATGCTGCAAGCAAGGAGACGGGAAAGGAGAACCGGAATGGAAGAAGAACGAAAAAGCCTTCGGATTTATATTGCGGGAGGGCTTGGATTTGTCGGCCGCCATCTGTCCACGGCATTTTTGGAAGACGGGCATCAGGTGACCGTTGTTGACCGCCTTCATAATCCTTCTAATATGATAGATCATCCATTATTTGATTATTATCCGGTGGATACCACTCAGAAAGGTGACTGGCAGAAACATCTGCCTTCTTATGACGTGGTGGTTAATCTGGTGGGCAAATCAATTTTTACGCTTTGGACCGACCAGGTAAAAGAAGAAATTTATAACAGCCGGATTATGACAACCCGCAATGTGGTGGAAGCTCTGGCCGATAGTCAGGGGGTAACACTGTTGAGCACCTCTGCGGTAGGTTATTATGGCGATCGCGGCGAGGACCTGCTGGCCGAGGAAGAGCCGGCCGGCGATGGCTTTTTAGCTCGTGTGTGCAAAGATTGGGAGCAGGAAGCCCTTAATGCCCAAGCCCATGGGGTCCGGGTTGTGATTACCCGTTTTGGCATTGTTCTGCACAGGAGCGGCGGGGCCATGGCCGTAATGATTCCGGCTTTTAAAATGTTTCTGGGAGGGCGTTTGGGAAGCGGAAAGCAGTGGTTTTCATGGATACATCTTCAGGATCAGATTTCCGCCTACCGTTATATCTTAAACCAACAGGATATTGCCGGGCCGGTCAATTTTTGCGCCCCTGATCCGGTGCGCAACAAGGATTTGGCAAAAACACTTGCCGGAAAATTGCACCGTCCTGCTGTAATGCCTGCACCGGAATTTATGATCAAAAAGTTGTTGGGCGAGTTCGGAAGTTCTCTGCTGTGCAGTCAGCGAGCCAAACCGGCTGTTCTGGAAAATGCGGGTTTTACATTCCGTTTTTCCGATATAGCCAGTGCTTTGGATGAAATCGTAAAGCATTGAGCCTATGACGCATTTATCTTATGAAAATATTTCCGATTCCGGCCATTCGGCGATCGGCCTTGATCCGATGGAAATAACGGCGGTGAAAAAATGCGGAATACTGTCATCAGCAATATCAAATACGGGCAATAAAGTATTTGTCCATCGTCCGCTTTTTTATAGTCTAAGACCAGATAACGGATAATCCGGCTGCTTTATATGTTTGTGCAGCCGATCTTCAAACGTAAACAAATGATTACCAGGAGGAGAAAAAATGACTAAAATAGGCGAACTTTATCAAACGGCGGACTGGAAATCGGAAAAGCATGTTCCGGTAATCGAATGCCCGGATGCAGTTGCAGCAGATGAGATATTCGAAGTCAAGGTGTCCCTTGGCAAAGAAGTGGCGCATCCCAACACCACCGAGCATCATATTCGGTGGATCCAGCTTTATTTTCAACCGGAAGGCGAAAAATTCGCTTACCAGGTGGGTAATTTTGAATTTTGCGCCCATGGCGAATCCACGGATGGCGCCGACAAGGGGCCTGTCTATACCAATCATTCCGCCACCGCGAGCTTGAAAGTAAAAAAAGCCGGGACCTTGTTTGCAACCGCTTTCTGCAATATTCACGGACTCTGGGAAAGCGCCAAATCCCTGGACCTTACGTAAAACTTTTATGATCCTTTCAACCCTCAAACGGGCCGTTTCATTGACGAGCACGCATTCGGGGATTTGAGAGGTGGCGACGGCGAATTTACGGGTTAAGAGGTGTTGGTTTGGGGTATCCGGCAAAGATAATGCAGGTTAAACGGATCATGTTCCATTTCCAGCACCTCAACCTGTTCAAATCCGGCCTGGGACAGCATTCCCAGGGCCAGTTCCAGGCCCCACATCATGCCAAGGCCGGCGCCATGGTCATTTAGACCAATAGGCAGGCAGTGCATCAGGCTCACGGTGTATAAAAAAGGTCCCATAGGGTGTCCCGTATTGTCTTTATGGTCTGAGCCGGCCTTGATATCCATCATGGAAAACAAACCGCCGGGTGCCAGCATCCAGTGGATGGATTTTAAAACCTCCAGGGGATGGCGCTGATCGTGGATGGCGTCAAAGGCGCACACATAATCAAACCGCCTGTAAAATTCTTCTTGTCCCTCGATTTTTGCGGCATCCCGCATAATGTAATCCACATTGGCGAGTCCCATGTTTTGCGCTGCATTCTGCGCGGTCCAAAGAGCGTCCTTGTGATTGTCGATTCCCGTGAACGTGCTTTTGGGAAATTTCTCCGCCATCAGGTTCAGCGCCGTCCCCTGTCCGCAGCCAATGTCACACACTCGAATGCCGTTTGTCAGGCGTTGGATGAGCTTTCCATTATCCACGGACGGCAGAAAATGCGGAATCAACACCTGTCGATGCTTGGCATCCGCCAATTGGCCCATGAATTCCTGAAATTCAGGATATTGTGAAAACGAGATGCCGTCGCCGGTCCTAAAGCCGCTGTTCACTGCCTCCATGGCGCAGGATGTCAGCAATGGAATTTCCTGGGTATAGACTCCCAGGTTATTACTACCGGCGTTGCGGGTTAAAAAAGCGGCATGTGCGGGCGGCAGAAAATAGGCGTTTTCTCCTTCTGTCGTTGCCGACAGATCAATGACGTCGCCGGTTACCATGATCCCGAGCCATTCCTTAAGGTAGCGTTCATCAAGCCCTGTGGCGGCCGCTATTACCGGGACGGTTGTCGGTCTGTCCAGCTCTTCCAGCACATCGAAAATACGGTTTTTATAACCAATGGCCATGGCCAGGTTCACCGCGCCATAGTTTAGAATATCGGTCATTTTTTTTGCGAAATCACTCATTTCTATTGCCTGAAAATATTTGTTTTTTTGCATCGGAATACAATGCGAACACATGGGTCTTTAAATTCGGTTCGTATCACATGATCACCGATGAAATAAAGTCCAAAGTTGATTCCTTCATATACAAGAAAGCGGTGACCCGCCCCGCTGTTTTGCCTTGACTTATTTGGGCCGGCAGTGCATATCGTTTAGATAACCATATCCTCTTCCTAAATTATCGGTCATAACAGTAAGAATTTTTGTAAATTCAATGGCAGTAGTGGATCCATTACCGAAAACTCCTATGAGAGGTGCGAACATGAAAAAAAGAGTCTGTACCGTATTTTTGATGATGGCTGCATTAATACTGTGGACCCCGGTGGCCTGGTCTGCTGATGGAGGAAGCCCGGGCTCCGCCAATGTTGAAGAGGTCAAGCAATCGTCGAAAACCGCTTTTGATGAAACAAAAGATGCCGATGTTATGGCAGAGGTCGGGGAGACGGCCGAGGAAGCGGTAACGGAAGTCCAGTCTGAAGCGAAAGAAGCTTTTGAGGAAGTAGTGGAGGAAACCAGGGAAGCAGTGGCTGCTGATCCCCTGGATAAGGCCGAAGCGTTGATTAAAAAAGGCGACCTGGAAAACCGTAAAAAGGCGCTGGATATCTGTCTGGAAGTGGTGGAAAAAAATCCCGACAGCTACCGGGCCAACTGGATGGCGGCAAGAGCATGCCGGGAATATGCCAATATGGTCAAAAGAGAAGGGCGCGAGGGCTGGGAGGATGTCTGCAAGGAATACGGCAAAAAAGGGATGAATTTTGCCGATAAAGCCACCCAGCTCAATCCCGACGGCGTGGAAGGTTATTACTGGTATGGGACCAACGTGGGGATCTACTCTGATGGGACCGGCATTGTGACCGCGCTGCGGGAAGGGCTAAAGGATAAGACCCAGAAGAATTTTGAAAAAGCGTACAGCATTGATAAGCTGTATTCAAAGGGCGGACCCATCATTGCCCTGGGCCGGTTCTGGTACGTGCTTCCCTGGCCGCTGAATGATAAAGACAAGTCCGAGGAGTATTTCCGGGAATTTCAGACAACGGAATTTTACGGTGACCCGGACACTGTTGAATTTAACGTTTATTTCGCGGAATTGCTGATGGATTCCAGAAAAACCCGTGACGAAGCCAGGGCGTTGCTGCTGCAGGTTCCAAAACTTTCCGATGATCCCTACTGGAACAAAAAAGCAGACGAGCTGCTTGCCGAGTTATAAGGCGGCTCGGGTTATTTATTGATTGCTGTTTGCAGGGGAGGGCGACAGGCCCTCCCCTTTTATAATTATTTTCCCCGTTTATCGCTTAATCCACCAGAATCACTCGTAGATCCATCACATTGGTGCCGGTAGGTCCGGTGATCAGTAATTCCCCGGTTTGGTTGAAAAACGAATACGAATCATTGTTTGCCAGAAAACTCTTTGGATCAAGTTTTGCCAGACGAGCGTTTTCCACGGTCAGGGAGTCTACGATCGCGCCGGCCGCATCCGTGGGTCCGTCGGTTCCGTCGGTGCCGGCGGACAGTACCACCAGATTTTGCCGACCAGTGATGGCAAGAGCGGCTGCCAGGGCAAATTCCTGATTGCGGCCGCCTTTTCCCGGCCCAGTAATATTTACCGTGGTTTCCCCGCCGGAGAGAAGGCAGACAGGAGCGGCAGCCGGGTTGCCGGTCTTCCGGATTTCCTTGGTCACCGCCGCGTGAAACAGAGCTGCTTGTCCGGTGTCGCCCTCGATCATGGAGGAAAGAATCAATGGTCGATATCCCAGGGATGCGGCTTTTTTCGCCGCCGCCGCAAGGGCATCGGCATTGCTTCCAATAATCCGGTTTACCACGTTGGCAAAGACCGGGTCGCCGGGTTTGGGGGTTTCGGCAAGACGGCCCGCAAGACCGGCGTTGATGTGCTCGATGACCGCTTCGGGCAGTTTTTCGCTGATGCGATAGCGGTCGATGATATCCCGACAGTCTTTAAATGTGCCCGGGTCCGGCACCGTGGGACCCGAGGCGATGATGTCGAGCTTGTCGCCTACCACATCCGACAGAATCAGGGTGACCAGTGCAGCCGGATAGACTGCCTTGGCAAGATGCCCGCCCTTGACCGCGGACAAATGTTTGCGCAGGGTGTTGATTTCATCAATGGACGCCCCGCAGGTCAGCAGAACCCGGATGGTTTCCTGCTTGTCGGCCAGAGTCAGGGACGGGTCCGGCAGGGGAAGCAGGGCGGATCCGCCGCCGGAGAGCAGGCAAATGACCAGATCGTTTTTTCCCGCTTTTTCCGCGAGCCGAAAAATGTCTTCAGCCGCCTGGAGGCCGTTGGCATCCGGGACCGGATGACCGGATTCCATCAGTTCAACGAAGGTCAACGGCAGGGTATGTCCATATTTGACCGAAATCAGACCGCTGGTTATATTCTTTCCCAGCAGGTTTTCCGCGGCCGCAGCCATATGGGCCGATGCCTTCCCGGCCCCGATGACGATGATGTTGTCGATATCGCGCAGATTACGGACAAATGATCCGATGGAAAGCACGCCGTTTTTGATTCGGCAGGCTCGCCGAACCGCAGCATCAGCCTGAACCGCTTTTAAAGCGTTTTGAAAAATGGACGCGGCATGACGCCGCATGCGGTGGATGCGGGCGGGTTTTGCAAAAAGATCCGGGGGACGGCCGTCATGACGTTTCGACGGAGGCTTCTCCGTTTTTATTTTCATCGGAGGTATCAGAGGGCTTGGGTTTTTTCTTTTTCCGGCACGTCTTGTCCCTGCGGACGAACGCGCACAGCTTCGGATTATAGTATTCCTTGCAATTCAAGGGGTTGTATAATGGGCATTCGGGATTTTTTTTTGACATAAATGCAGTCCTTATTATCATCTTTCCAATATAATTTTGCATTTATCACAAAACCCTTAATTTAACAACTTTTAAGTCGTAAACGGCGCTTTCCGGGTAAATTTTTTTGACAAAAGGCCGCTTGTTTGCCATAACAACAAGGATCAATGGCTGTTGAAATATTACAGATAAGGAGCCCGGAAGGGATGCAGGACCATGAAAAATTGAAAACCGAGCTGCTGGAAACGAACCGACAGGTGCAATCCCTGCTGGAGCGCACCAAAACGCTGCCGGCGGCCTCCTCCAATGCCTTTGATACTTGGACTGCCATCTGTTCCGGCATCGCGCGCCAGGTTTTCGAAGAAACCATGCGGATTGCGGTGATCGGGGCCATTAAATCCGGAAAATCCACCCTGATTAATTCTCTTTTTGCCGGCGATTATGTAAAGCGGGGCGCGGGGGTGGTCACGGCCATGGTTACCAAGGTCCGCCGGAGCGAACGTCTCAGGGCCACCCTTTATTTCAAGTCCTGGAAAGAGGTTAATGACGACATCCAGCAGGCCCTGGTGCTGTTTCCCTCGCCGGAATGGCATTCCCGCCGCAACGATTTCGATATCCGCCGACAGCAGGATCGCCTGGATCTGGCCCAGGCCCTTGATACCCTGGAAACTCGTTATCTGGTGAGCAACGACACGCGAAACGCCGACAGCGTTTATCTTTCATCTTATCTGCGGGGATACGATAAGGTCCGGAATATCATTACCGACGAACCGGTGCGGCGTGTTTATGAGGATCAGGAGTTTTCCGCCCATCTTGATTTTTCCGGCAACGAAACCCTGGCCTTTTACCTTAAGGATATCGAGCTGGAAATCAATACGGGCGATATCGATAACAACATCGAAATCGCCGACTGCCAGGGCAGCGATTCGCCCAATCCCCATCACATGGCCATGATTCAGGATTACCTGATGACCGCCCATCTTCTGATTTATGTCATCAGCAGCCGGACCGGCATCCGTATGGCTGACATTAATTTTTTGAACATGATCCGCAAAATGGGGCTGATCGAGCAGATTCTGTTTGTGGTAAACGTGGATTTCAGTGAGCACGAATTCGTGGATGATCTGAAGAAGTTGATTTCCAAAATCAGGGATGATCTCCACGTCATCCGTCCGGAGCCTGAAATTTACGCTTTCTCGGCGCTTTTTAATCTTTTCCGGCAGCAGCGCGACGTCATCCCGGAGCGGGACCGTATGCGGTTTGACCAGTGGGAGCGCGAAGCCGGTCTGGCGTCCTGGCTGGACGAAGGCAGCCTCGGCTTTCTGGAACGCTTCCATCAAGTGGCCACCGGTGGGCGTTATGCCTTGCTGTTGTCCAATCACCTGGAACGCCTGCGGGTGATTGCTTCCGGCATGAGTCAGTGGATCCGGATGAACCAGGAAGTGCTGACCCGCGGGACCGATGAAATAGCGGGATTGATAAAAAAAATCAAGTCCCAGCAAAAAAAGACCGATCGGGTGAAAACCATGGCGGCCAGTACGCTGGACGGATCCGTGCAGCAGATCCGCAGGGAGCTGAAAGGCGATGTGGACCGGTTTTTTGATCCGCGCTACGGCGATGCTGTGCCGGCTTTGTTGACGTTTGTGGATAATTATGAAGTGCCGTTTCACGAATATGCGGAACGACTGTCGGTTTCCGGCTTTTCGGATATCCTTTATCTGGTGTTTCAGAAATTCAAACATGATATTGATACGTTCATGGCGGCCCAGGTGAACCCGGGGATTTTCAGTTTCGTCAAAGTCAGTGAAGATAAAATCAAAAGTGCTTTTTTGGCGGTGATCGGCCCCTATGAATCCATGATTCACGATGCTCTGGCGGAATATAATGAGGTGATGGCAGAGCTTGGAACGGGAACCATAACCCATGGCCGCGGGCCGGCTCCCGCTATTGATCTGACGGATTTAAAGCGATCCATCGGCCTGGAGCTTCCGCCCGCTTCGACGACCATGAACTACAGCGCCGCCATCCGGACCGAGGCGGTGATGCGCCTGGGAGCCTCTCATTTCTGGCAGCGCGTTAAGCGCCTGCTGCGCCGGTCGGCCACAAACGATACGGCCAACGCCATTTCCGCGTTAAAAGTCGCTGTCCGGCGTATGAAGGCAGAAACCAGACAAAGTATTCTGTTTCACTTTAAAAACTACAGGGAAAACTTAAAGTTTCAGTATATATTCAAAATGGTGGACGGATTGTCGCAGCATATTCATGATTCCATGATGGAGCGGTTTCATGATTATGCGGAAGATCTGGCCCAAATGACGGCCATGAGCTCGGCCCGTCAGGAGGATCGGACACGTCTGGCCGAAGACATGGATTCCATCGCCGCGGAATTGAACGCCGTCCGACAGCGGATGGACCGGCTTCATGAAACCATTCAGCGTGCGTTTAAATCGACCTGACGGTTTTCCGCAAAAACGGGTTTCAGTGTATCCCGCACCAATGATGGCAACCTTTTTAAAGAGGAGCGGATATGGCAGCGCATCATACGCGTATTGTAGCGGTGGCCAATGAAAAAGGCGGTGTCGGCAAAACAGCGATGGTGGTTAACCTGGCCGCGGCTTTGGCCCTTGACGATCAGAGGGTGCTTGTGGTGGATATGGATCCGCAGCACAACGCCGGCATGGGTCTGGGGGTGGCGCTTACCGATGGGGTTTCCAGCGTTTATGATCTGATCACCCAACCGCGTCCGGGCGCCGCCCGGGAAGCCGTGATAGCCACGAAATGGAAGGGGCTGGAACTGCTTCCGTCTCATATTGATCTGGCGGGCGCGGAAGTCGAGCTGGTGGATGAAGAGGGGCGGGAAAACCGTTTAAAAGAAGCCCTTGCCGATATCATCGATCACTACGACGTGGTGCTCATGGATACACCGCCGAGTCTATCCCTTCTTACCATCAACGTGTTTACTGCGGCCCGGGAAGTCCTGGTGCCCTGCCAGACTCATCCCTATGCCTTTAACGCCCTGGAAAGTCTGTTTGATACCATCGGCGATGTGAAGTCGGAAATCAATCCGAACCTGGAAATCAGCGGCATCGTGCCCACGTTTTTTGATCAGCGCACCCGCATCAGCCGGGATATCATCGATCGTCTGCGCAACGACGAGCGCTACCGTGACGTGGTTTTTAATACGCTGATCCGGGTCAATACGGCCATTGCCGAAAGCGCCGACGCGGGCAAGCCCGTGATCAGCCATCGGAGAACCAGCTATGGAGCCCTGGATTTTAAAGCCCTGGCCAGAGAATTTCTGGGCCGACGGCTTGGTCCGGCATAGGGATTCAAGGCCACAACCTCGATAATATTTCACTAATTTGACGTATTACAATATTTTGGTCCAGCCGGCGGCGATGCCCGGAGGCTTGGGGTTTTGGCGAACATGGCATTGAACGATCGACGGAAAACCTCAGCGGGCTTCCTCTTCGGTTAATTCCGACGCGACCTGCCGGCACATGGCGTAAGGAAATCCCTTCCCGCGCAAAAACGACAGGAGTTTCCGGAATATCGCGGCGGCATCCCGTTGGTTCCATTGCCGAAGCTTGGTCCGGCCGGCGGTCCGGGCGGCGGCTTCCTCGTCTACATCGGCTAAGGCGTTGCCGATGAGATCGGACGGCACCCCTTTTTGCGTGAGTTCGGCGGCAAGCAGGTATTTTCCTCTGGGACGATGGCGCAGGCGGCTTTCCACCCACAGTCGCGCAAATTCAGCATCCCCGGACAGCCCGGACGCTTCCAGTCGGTCAACCACATGGACGGCAACAGCCGGCCCGAATCCTTTTTTCTCCAGATAATCCAGAAGCTCACGGCGGCTCCGGGCCCGAAATTTCAGGAAATACAGCGCCCGCTGAAACGCGAGATGACTGTCATCCGCACTGTTATCGGTACGTATCATGTGTTCCGTTAGTGGCTTGCGCGGATGACGGCTGTGTCGACGGACGTGAGAGACCGGGTTGGTCAACGATGCCGCTGTATGTTTCATCCGGACCTGGATAAAAGTCTTCTCCATCCATGAACGGCTGCAAACCGGGAAACGTGTCATCGGGTTTGATAGTGGAAAGCTCGTTTAATGCCCGTCGAATTTCCCGGGTGCCCTTTTCATAGATTCGATGGATGGATTCGTATTGGTGGCGGACCTGACTCAATGAAAAGCGGCCCCGGGTTTTTTGAATATATTTGTAGGCAAGGCCCCGTATGGCCTGCCAAACGTCCTTGCGGGTCTGCGTTTCCAGCGGAATTAAACTGTCGAGTTTTTTTAATTGATTGCGGTGGTAGATCGATCGAAGAAAACGCATGGGAACGGCCATCCAGAACATAAACATCAAAACGGTCAGTGCCGCGCCCGTAAAAAGTCCTGCGGGATCGGCAATGCTGAGGGGAAGACCCATGGCCGGTCCTGCCAGCACCACCCCGGCAGCGCCGCCCAAAGACATCAGCAGTCCAATCAGGCCGTATCTCAAAGAATGACGGCGCATTTGCTCCCGGTAGTTTACCAGTGCTTCCAGCAAGTGGTCCAGGCGTTCTGAATGGGTTTCCACGAAACTCGCCAGATTGTCCAGACGGCGCCGGGGCGCCTCCAGAACGGCATTTTTCAATTTCTGGCGCTGATTTTCAAGATAATAGAGAAAGGTCTGGTCACCGACGGGACCGCCTTCGGGGAGTTTGGCGGCCCTGGACGAATAGGTGAGGTGAATGGTCGGAATGTCCTTTCTTCCGGTAATCTGGGACAGATTCCAGCACAGGGTGCCGTATACCTGAAGCAGATCGCTTAACGACGAACATTCATCGATCCGGTTTAATACAAACAGCACCCGATCCTCAAAGGTCCGGGCGGAAATGGTTTCCCGGAGGCTGGTGTGAGCTTCCCGGACGGTTCCGGCCTTATGGGGGTCGAACAGAACCAGAACCAGATCGGCAAGCTGGGCAAGGTCGCCGATCACGTCCTGATAATCATATCCCCGATCCCGTTCGGTGATGCTGTCGAGCATGCCGGGGGTGTCGATTAAGGCCAGGTTTTTTAAAAACGGCGAATTGATTTTTTTCAGGCGGAAATGAGCCGCAAACCGCTGGCCGTGTTTTTTCAGTATTTCAAACGGATATTCCGGGTCATGGAGCAGGAATTTCCCGTCCCGCTCCTCGGTAACGCGGACGGATTCGTTTTCCGGGACCGTGGGGTCATGGGTGATGATGGTAAATGAGTCGTCCGTGGGTGCCTGGCCGATGGCCTGAATGTCGGCCCCGAGAAATTCATTGATGAGCGTGGATTTACCGGAGGAATAGTTTCCCAGGATCAACACCATGGGGCGCCACTTGATGGTGCTTTCCAGTGAAACATCGCTGTAACCGTATTCCCGGGCAACGGGGGTCAGGTGTTTTTCCACCATCCCCACCAGTTCCATGCGAAGGGAATTAATGTAATTTTCGCGGTACATAAGCGCTCCTGTCTGCTCTCGTCCGTCCGTCAATTTTTTTTGCCGACGTCGTCGGCACCCCGCAAAGGGCTTATTCTCCCTACCATTAAAAACCCCCTTGGTCAAGGGAGGGGTGGGTTCTGTCGTTCCAGCAGATTAAGATACGAGGCGATTTCCGCCGGAGACAGAACAAAGGTGGCCGCGTCGAGCTTGATGGCCTCGTGAGGCATGCCGAACACAACGGCGGATTCCCTGTCCTGCACCAGGGTCACGGCGCCGTGCTGCTTCATTTCCTTAAGCCCCATTGCGCCGTCGTTTCCCATGCCGGTCAACACGATACCCACGGCGGTGTTTCCAAACACCTGGGCCATGGTTTGAAACAAATGCGTAATGGGACGCTTCAGGCCGATTTCCGGTGGAATGGGACGCACCAGAAAGTGACGGGCCGGTGTGATTTCCAGGTGGTGATCTTCAGGGGCGAAGTAGATGTGGCCATTGGATATGGCCTCTCCGGTGCGTGGAATGGAAAGGGTCATGGACGCATGTTTTTGGAGCCAGGACACCATTCCGTTTAGAAATCCGGAGGTGATATGCTGAACGATGACGATGGGAATGCGGAAATTCGGCGACAGGCTTGAGAGAAGAGAATGGATAACCGGCGGCCCGCCGGTGGAGGCGCCGATGCCGATGACGTCAATTTTCGTGCCGGGAACTTGTGCCATGGACCCGGCAATATTGACCGGACGTGTCTTCGGTTGCCGGGGCTTGAATTTCCGAACGACCTTGATTTCAGACATGAGTTTTACCGTGCGGACCAGCTTTTCGACCATTTGTCGGGATTCGGGATGGCCGGGCCCCGTTGGTTTCTGGGAAACAGCCACGGCCCCGGCACTCATGGCCTGAAAAATGATGTCGTTTTGACCGGGAGCCGCCAGGGCGCTGTGAATCACGATGGGAACCGGACAAATTTCCATCATGGACCGGGTGGTCTCATATCCGTTCATACCGGGCATCTGTATGTCCATGACAACGACGTCGGGACGGCGTTTTTCAACAAAGCGCAGGGCTTCCTGGCCGTTTTTCGCCTCTCCGATGATTCGGATTTCCACATCACCGGCAAAAATCTGTTTGATGAATTCTCTGGCGGTCAGAGAGTCGTCGACAATCAAAACGTCAATCATATGGCGGTCCCGCTGGTCTGGTTCCGTCCCCGTTGTTTTGCCTTGTATACGCACCGGTCGACGGCGCTGATCATTTGTTCATCGGTAATCACGTCGTCGGGCGATTCGGGCTGCCAGGCGGCGATACCGAAACTGGCGGTGATCTTT
>CAZRES010000004.1:0-70961 GCA_964598885.1 uncultured Desulfobacteraceae bacterium
CTCCGGCTTCCACCTGCTCATTGGCCAAAACGGTATGACAGGATTCGCACCAGTTAACAAAGGATTCCTTGCGCTGGACCATTTTCTTTTCAAACATCCGGATAAACAGCCACTGCTCCCACCGGTAATATTCCGGCCGGCAAGTGGCGATTTCCCGATCCCAGTCATAGCTGAAACCGAGACGCTTGAGCTGGGCCCGCATGCTGTCGATATTGGCATAGGTCCATGCGGCCGGATGCGTGTTGTTGGCGATGGCGGCATTTTCCGCCGGCATGCCGAAAGCGTCCCACCCCATGGGATGAAGCACGTTGAATCCCCGCATTTTTTTATATCGGGCCACCACGTCTCCGATGGTGTAGTTACGTACGTGGCCCATATGAATTTTGCCGGAAGGATAGGGGAACATCTCCAGCAGATAGTATTTCGGCCGATCAGGGTCTTCGACTACGTTAAATAATTTTTTTTCTTCCCATATCGCCTGCCACCGGGTTTCGATGGCCTTTGGATCATAACGTCGGTTCATATGAAACGGTTCCACGTTGAAAATTAGGGGGTTGTTTTTTACTGCGCACGTTCGCCTGTCTGGCGGAAGGTTGCGTGCGGTTTTAAATTGGATTGGTCATGACACAGATTTTGGTAAATATCAAGGGGGATGGCAAGGAAATCGGGTTGGTTGATATCCTGACGCATGGATACATAAAAAAAATTGACTTATGCTGTTTGATTCATTAATATTCAAAGATTTGAGATCAGAAGAACCATAAGAAATTTTTTAATGCGTTTCCGGAGAAAATGACATTTTGGACAGGGGGTTATGTCGCACTGGAACGCATCGATCTTTTATTATCATCGGAATTGAGGTGGAATGAGTAAAATTTTAATTAACGCCGTGGACCCGGAAGAGTGCCGGATCGCCAAGGTCAGCGATAACCGTCTGGAAGAGTTCCATATCGAGACAGCGGCCAAAGAAATTATTCATGGGAATATCTATAAAGGAGTGGTCGCCCGGGTAGAGCCGAGTTTGCAGGCCGTGTTTGTTGATTTCGGCGCCGAGCGGCATGGATTTCTCCAGAAGCATGAAATCCATCCGGATTATCTTCTTGACGACCCGTCCGGCGGTCAGTCCCTCAAAGACACGGTCAAGCGGGGCCAGGAACTGATCGTTCAGGTGACCAAGGATCCGTTTATGGAAAAAGGCGCCATGCTGACCACGTTTATTTCGCTGCCCGGCCGTCACACCGTTCTGATGCCGGGCAGCAAAACCATTGGTGTGTCCCGGCAGATTGAGGATGAGACGGAACGCAAGCGGCTAAAGGAACTGGTGACCAAGCTAAAGATCCCCGAGGGCTACGGCGTCATTGTCCGGACCGCCGGCCAGGGATGCAATAAAACCACCATGCAGAAGGATTTCAGGTATCTGATGCGGCTATGGGAGGAGATCAAGGAAAAAGGCATCAGCGCAAAGGCTCCGGCTACGCTTTACAAGGATCGGGCGTTTGCCCTCCGGGTCATCCGGGATTATTTTACCGATGATATTACCGAAATATTGGTGGATGATCCGACAGTTTGCAATGAAATACTTGATTTTATAGGTATTATCGATCCTAAGTTTAAAAAGATCGTCAAGTTTTATGAGGCTGATAAGCCCGTATTTACCAAACACCAGCTTGAAGACCAGATCGCCTCCATATTCGACAACCGGGTCAAGCTCAAATCCGGCGGGTCCATTGTCATTGAGCAGACCGAGGCGATGGTTTCCATAGACGTTAATTCGGGAAAGGCTACCCAGAAATCCTCGATTGAGGCAACCGCCCTTCAGACCAATCTGGAGGCAGCCGAGGAAATTGCCCGTCAGTTGAGGCTGCGGGATTTCGGGGGGTTGATTGTCATTGATTTTATTGATATGCGGGATCGCAAACACAAGGCCAAGGTGGAATCCACTCTCAAGGACCATCTCAAGTCCGACAAAGCCCGCACCAAAGTGGGCCGCATATCCGTGTTCGGACTCGTGGAAATGTCCAGGCAGCGGCTGCGGCCGTCGATCCGGTCGATTAATTTCGAGATCTGCCGCTCCTGCCAGGGACGAGGAGTGGTGCAATCGGTGGAATCCCTTGGCCTGGGGTTTTTACGAAAAATCCGCCTGGAGACCCTCAAAAAGGAATCCGGGACGGTCAGGGGTTATGTTCCCGCCGAGGTAGCGTCTTATCTCTTAAACCGGAAGAAAAAAGAGTTGCTCGACCTGGAAATGCGGCGGGAAATTTCTGTCATTATCGAGCCTGAGACCGGTATGCGGCCGGGAACCTGCCGGATTGTATGGGAATAGAAAAGCATGATTCCGACCGCGACCCCAGAGGCGCTGGGACCGGGTCCGGAGGGTATTCTAAAGAACTGTTTGACGATCCATTTTTTTTCACGTATGAGAGGGCGAACTCAATCCGGTTAAACCGAAACCAACCGATCTGATGGGACAGCATCCTCATGGTGCTGTTTTGTTTTGATATTTTATTTAAGGAGGTAACAGCGTGATCAGTATTGCTTATGCTATGGGCCAGTCCGGCAATGTCGGCGATCCCGGAGCTGGAGGCGGATTTGCCGCGTTTATCCCGATGATTCTTATTTTCGTGGTGTTTTATTTCCTGCTCATCCGGCCGCAACAGAAAAAGGCCAAGGCCCATCAGGAGATGATCGGCAATCTGAAAAAAGGGGACCGGGTCATCACCAACGGCGGAATCTACGGAATGGTTACCGGCCTGGATGAGGGCACGGCGACGATTGAAATCGCGGACAAGGTACGCGTCAAGGTAACCCGATCCAGCATCGCGGCCCTGGCCCAGGAATCCGGCAGCTCATCGTCACGGGATGTCAAAAAATAAGATCGATTTACAGCAAATGAAAGGTCGGCAACATTGAAAACAGTTTCCTGGAAAGTCGCGGTCGTCGGCGTGGCGCTGATTGTGTCCGTCATTTATGTGCTTCCAACTTTTTTCCCGGGATGGTGGCCTCACAAGCAGATCAATCTGGGCCTCGATCTCCAGGGCGGCATGCACCTGGTGTTGGAAGTGAAAACGGAAAAGGCGGTTGAGAATACCACGGAACGCATGCGCAGTGAACTTCGGACCGCCCTCAGGGAAGCCAAAATCCGGCAGCGCGGCATTGATGTGACCGGCCTTTCCAGACTGGCGGTGTACCTGATGGATGCCGATGATGTTAAGCAATTCGAAACCCTTGTGAACTCTGATTTCTCGGACTTGGACATTCTTTCCCGTACCGATCGGGGCCGCGGGAGCCATCGGATTGATATTGCCCTGTCCCCGGAATGGGTGGAACATATTAAAAAACAGGCGGTGGACCAGGCCTTGGAGACGATTCGCAATCGGATTGATGAATTCGGCGTGAGCGAACCCGATATCCGGATTCAGGGTACCCAGCGGATTCTGATCCAGTTGCCCGGCATCACGGACACGGATCGGGCCAAGCAGCTTATCGGCAGGACGGCGCTGCTGGAGTTCAAGCTGTTGGATGAAACAGGCGATCTGGCAGAAGCCGTGGCCGGCGATGTCCCCTCCGGAAGTGAGGTGCTCTACGAAGCCGGTGATGTCCCTGAAGAGGAGCGGCAGCCGTATCTGGTGCGCAAGGAAACCCTGCTGACCGGCGCTTCCCTTACCGATGCCCGGGTCCAGATCGACACTCAGTTCAACGAACCCTATGTGGCCATTGATTTTGACCGGCGGGGCGCCAGGGATTTTGAGCGGATCACGGGAGAAAACGTCAAACGCCGTCTGGCTATTATTTTAGACGGCAGGGTCTATTCCGCACCGGCGATCCAGGAAAAGATCGCCGGCGGCAAGGCCCGGATCACCGGTAATTTCGATATGACTGAAGCCCGGGATTTGGCTATCGTACTGCGGGCCGGAGCCCTGCCGGCGCCGGTGGAAATCATCGAGGAGCGGACCGTGGGGCCGGCTCTGGGTCATGATTCGATCCGCAAAGGGATTCGCTCCATGATCGTCGGCGGCATTCTGGTGCTTTTGTTCATGATGATCTATTACAAAGGTTCCGGTGCGATCGCCAACTTGGCCCTGGTATTTAATATCATCCTGATCGCCGCAGGCCTGGCGGCGTTCGGCGCGACGCTGACCTTGCCCGGCATGGCCGGGATTATTCTGACCATCGGCATGGCCGTGGACGCCAATGTCATCATTTTTGAACGGATACGGGAGGAACTGCGTCTGGGGAAAACCCCGCTGGCCGCCATTGCCGCTGGATTCGACCGGGCAAGTCTGACCATTTTAGACGCCAACGTCACCACCCTGATCGCGGCTCTGGTCCTGTTTCAGTTCGGTACCGGGCCGGTCAAAGGCTTTGCCGTAACCTTGAGTCTGGGGGTACTGGCCAGTTTGTTTACAGCACTGGTGTTTTCCCGTTTACTATTCGAACGTATTTATAACAGCTTTAAATTCAAGACGGTCAGCATTTAAAAAAGGAAATCATTGTTCATGGAACTCATCAAACCCGGAACCCGTATTGATTTTGTCGGCAAGCGAAACATCGCCTATATCTTTTCCCTGGCCATGATTGTGATCAGTATTTTTTCCCTGCTTCTGCACGGCGGACCCAAGCTGGGAGTAGATTTTGCCGGCGGCACCGTGATCCAGATCCAGGCGGCTCAACCGGTAAGCATCGACAGCATCCGGGATGGACTTGTCCAGGTAAATCTGGAGGGCTCGGCGGTGCAGCGGTTCGGCCCTGCCGAAGATAACGCTTATCTGATTCGGGCCTCCAGCGCCATTGATACCGGTACGGGTTTTGCGGATGAGCTCGAAATGCTCCTGTCGTCCTCCACCGGTGCGGAAATCGATATCCAGCGGGTGGAAATGGTGGGACCCCAGGTGGGCAAGGACCTGCGGGCCAAAGCGCTGTATGCCATGTTTTACGCACTGATCTTTATCGCCATTTACATTTCCGGCCGGTTTGAAATGAAATGGGCCTTGTCCGTCATCATGGCCCTGGCTCTGACCGGCGCGGTTTATATTTTTTCGCTGTTAAATGTCAGTATTCCGATCTTGATCATCGTGGCTCTGGCGGTCACGCTGCTTCTTTTCTGGCAGCTGCGGCTGCGATACGCCATGGGCGCCATTGTGGCCCTGATCCATGACGTTATTATCACCGTGGGTGTGTTTTCCCTGCTTGACATCGAACTGACTCTGACCGTGGTGGCGGCACTGCTGACCATCGTGGGGTATTCCTTGAATGATACGATTATCATATTTGACCGGATCCGGGAGAACCAGAAGCGTGCCCATCGCCGGTCCACAGAAGAGATTATCAACAGGAGCGTCAACGAAACCCTGAGCCGGACCATCCTTACGGCCCTGACCACGCTGATCGTGGTGCTGTGTCTTTATTTTCTGGGCGGGGATATCATTCATGATTTTGCCCGTGCCTTGATACTCGGGGTGGTTATCGGCACGTACTCGTCGATTTACGTGGCCAGCCCCGTGCTGCTTTTTTTCCGGGATGACCCGGCCACGGCCGCCGTACCGGCCAGGGCCTGATCGACCGGGGAAATAGACGTTATCGGAGGTTACGCAAGCATGGCCGACATCGGGACCTGGCTGGCGCTGAAAAGCGTGCCCGGCGTAGGCAATCATGTCTACAAGCAGTTGATTGTGAAATTTACGACTCCGGAAAAGGTTTTTTCCGCCAATGAGACCGAGCTCATGGAGGTGGAAGGTGTCAGCCCGAGGCTGGCCCGGGCCATCCGGACGCATCGTTTCGAGGCCGGTCCCCGGGAAGAAATTCAACGGGCCGGTCAACTCGGCTGTCGGATCATCTCCTTTAATAGTCCCGATTACCCCTCCCTGCTGCGGCATATTCCGGATCCCCCGCCCTATCTGTATGTGCGGGGTCGTTTCCCGGTTTTCGAAAACAGCATCGCTGTTGTCGGCGCCCGTCAGGCATCGGGTTACGGAAAGGCCGCCGCCCGACGTCTGGCCGGGGAACTGGCGGCCATGGGCTGGACTATTGTCAGCGGCATGGCCCGTGGCATTGATACGGCGGCCCACAAGGGCGCTCTGGAGGCAGGGGGAAGGACCATCGCGGTCATGGGAAGCGGATTTGCCGAAATCTATCCGCCGGAAAACCGGATCTTGTGTGACCGCATCGGCGAACAGGGCGCGATGCTATCGGAATTTCCGGTTCATGAGCCGCCCAATGCCTACAATTTCCCGGCGCGGAATCGGATTATCTCCGGGATGACTCTGGGCACCGTGGTGGTGGAAGCCTCGGCTAAAAGCGGCTCTTTGATCACTGCCCGTCTGGCTGCGGAACAGGGGCGGGAGGTGTTTGCCATACCCGGCAGCATTCATTCCCATACCAGTCAGGGCACGCACAGTCTTTTGAAACAGGGCGCCAAGCTGGTGACCACGGTGGAAGACATCATCGAAGAATTTGTCCGGTTTCAGGTTCCGGCCGCTGTTGGCGGAACCGGGGTTTCCCCTGAAAATCCGGGACCGTTGGATAAAAAACCGGCTTTATCCGGTCCGGCCGGATCAGCCGTGGTATCGCCGAATCTTTCTCCGGATCACGCGGCTCTATTGGAAATGATCGACGCTTATCCCGTGCATATTGATGATCTGTGCCGGAAGTCCGGAATGGACGCGGGGCGGCTTTCCGGTCTGTTGCTTACTCTTGAACTCAAGGGCCTGATCGTTCAGCAGCCCGGCAAATATTTCTGCCTGAAAGAGGAATCCCGTTGACAAAACCGCTGTTAATCGTTGAATCACCGACCAAGGTCAAAACCCTTAACAAGTATGTGGGCAAGACGTATAACGTGGCTTCCACAGTGGGTCATATCCGCGATCTTCCCGAGCGGGACCTTGGCATAGACATTGAAAAAAATTTTACGCCCAAATACGTGACCATCAAGGGGAAACAGAAAGTCGTGCAAGCTCTGAAAAACGCGGCAAAAGATACGGAGGATGTTTTTCTGGCCGCGGACCCGGATCGGGAAGGAGAGGCCATTGCCTGGCATGCGGCCGATATCCTTAAAAAACCCGGCCGCCGGTTTCACCGGATCCTGTTTCACGAACTCACCGCCAGGGGCGTCCAGGAAGCGCTGGCCGCGCCCCGGGACTTAAATCCCCACAAATACAAGGCCCAGCAGACCCGCCGGCTCCTGGATCGCCTGGTGGGATACCAGATTTCGCCGATTTTATGGAAAAAGGTGAAATACGGGTTGAGCGCGGGACGGGTCCAGTCCGTGGCCGTCAGAATCATCTGCGAGCGGGAGCGGGCCATCCAGGCATTTGAGCCGGAGGAATATTGGACCATTACCGCTCTTCTTGAAGGGGACGCACCCCCTCCGTTTGCGGCAAAGCTCCAGAAAAAAAACAATAAAAAAATCAGTATTCCGGATCAGGCGACGGCCGAAGCCATCACGGCGGATCTGAAAACTGCGGATTTCGTGGTGGATAAAGTTACGAAAAAAACCGTTCGACGCAATCCCTATCCGCCGTTTATCACCAGCAAGCTGCAGCAAGAAGCCATCCGCAAACTGCGGTTTTCCGCCAAAAAGACCATGAGCGTGGCCCAGCAGCTCTATGAGGGCCTGGATCTGGGGGACGGAGAGTATATCGGGCTTATCACCTATATGCGCACGGACTCCATCCGGATATCCGCGGAAGCGGCCGGGGAGGCCCTGGATCTGATCCGGGAGCGGTTTGGCCCGGAATATGCCCTGGACAAGCCTCGTTTTTTTAAAAATAAAAACAAGGTTCAGGACGCCCATGAGGCCATACGACCCACGTCCGTGACCTACACGCCGGAATCCGTGGCTTCCTATCTGAGCCGGGACCAGCTTGCTCTTTACCGTTTGATCTGGCAGCGATTCGTGGCTTCTCAAATGGCACAGGCCGTTATCCACCAGGTCACCGTGACCATTCGGGCCGGGGAGTACGGACTTTCGGCCACCGGCTCCACCGTGGCTTTCCCTGGATTTCTGGCCCTTTACCGGACCGCGGACGACGAGGAAAAAGAGCGGGGCGACCAGGAAAAGGCGGTGCTTCCGGAACTGGCCGAAGCCATGGCGCTGACAGTAAAACAGCTCGACCCCCGGCAGCATTTTACGGCGCCGCCTCCGCGGTTTTCCGAGGCGTCTCTGGTCAAGGAACTCGAAGAAAACGGCATCGGCCGACCCAGCACCTATGCGGCCATTCTTTCCACCATCCAGGACAAGGGATATGTGGAGCTTGTCAAAGGCTATTTCCGGCCCAGCGAACTCGGATTTATCGTCAGCGATCTTCTGGTGGAAAATTTTCCCGACATCTTGAGCGTGGATTTTACCGCCAACCTGGAAAATGACCTGGACAAGGTGGAAACCGCCGAGACCGATGCTTTAGATTTGTTGAAAAAATTTTACCGCAAATTCGAACAGCGCCTGGAATCCGCCGCCGCCAATATGCTTTCCGTAAAGGGCGTGGGCGTGCCCACAGAGCTTGATTGTCCGGCCTGCGGCAAGCGACTTCATATCAAGATAGGGAAAAATGGTCCGTTTCTGGCCTGTGAAGGCTATCCGGAATGCACCTGGTCTCGGAATTATGTCCGGAATGAAAAAGGGAAACTGATTCCGGAAGAACCCGCGCAACAGACGGCCGAAGGCGAAATCTGTCCCCAATGCGGAGGGGGCATGGTGCAGAAAAAAGGAAAATTCGGCGATTTTCTGGCCTGTGCCGCCTATCCCAATTGCAAATATACCCGCTCGGTCCACAACGGGGCCGGGGCTAAAACCACGGGCGTATCCTGCCCGGAGCCGGGCTGCACCGGGGAGATCATGGAACGGGTGTCCAAGCGGGGCAAAATTTTTTACGGCTGCAGCCGCTTTCCCAAATGCAATTTCGCCACCTGGGACAAGCCCGTAGCCCGGACCTGCCCCCGATGCAATGCCGGATTTATGGTGGAAAAAGAAACCAAAAAACAGGGCAGAATTTACAAGTGCCTTAATTCGGCATGCAACTATTCGGAACCGGCAGAGTAGGGAGAATGCCCCGATTTTTCAGCGAATACCATCGAGATAGGCGAGATCCCGAGCCTGGGTGTTTTTGGTGCCGACCGTCAGGATCTCCACCCGTCCCTCGGAATTTCGGCGGAAATAGAGCCGACCGTTATAAGCAAATGTGGTTTCAAGGGCGTTGCTTTTCCCCTTTTTGGAAAATACTTTGCGCTTTACCGGAACCAGTGAGGGATCCGTATTGAACAAGGAGATGACTTCTTCGGCCTTAAGGCTCATCTCCTCGGTCATATCCGCCAGGTTTTCCAGGGCCCGGTCGGTCAGTTCAACTTTTTTATAAAGCACCTTGAAGCGCTTGGCCAGACGATCGGCATCTTTTTCCCGCTGGCGGTCGGCGGCGTCCCGGGTTTTTTCCAGTTCCCGGATCTGTTCCCTTAGTTTGTCGATTTCCTCGTGCTGCTGGTCCTGAAGGGAGAGATTGATGGCGATTTTTTCCTCCATGGCCGCGATTTCATCAAACAGCTCCTCCTCGGTTTCCTCCGCCTGGCGTTTTTTAGTCTCGATTTCCTCCTGAACTCGCTGATAGTCGGATAGCAGAGCTTCCCGCTCCCGGGATAAAGCCTCGATCCGGTTTTTCCCCTGGTCCTGGAACTGCGTTAACCGCTCGATTTCGGCTTTCCGCTGCAATTCCTCCTGGCGGGTGTGGGCGATGACCCGGCGGTAGTGGATCCACAGCCAGGTGAGAAAAATCAGGATATAAAACAAAAGAATGCCAACGGCCAGCAGGGACCAGGGTTCGATGACGGCCTCTACCTGGACATCCAGTCCTTCGTTGAGGAGCTTGAAATTTTCTTCCGCCAGTTCGACCGGGTCGACGGGTAGGCCGTTTAAGGGATCCTCCTGGTAAGTGGCCGGATAAATAATGGTGCCGCCCTGGGTGGTCACGCTGACGTCGAGCTGTCCGCCGATTTCTACAAACCAGTGGTCGCTCAGATAACTGTCGATGGCGTCGCCGATTCCTTCCCTAAGGCGGACAAGGCCATTTAAAATATCTGTTATATCAGTAAGATATATATTTCTGACCTGAGTCAGACATCTGGTGGTCATCTGTTTTTCCAAAACATTGATGGAAAACAGATATAACAGCGGCGGCAAAAGAATGCACAGAATCAGGATATTGAAAGAAAGGCGCTTCATAAGGCGGATAGAATCTCCTGTGCATGTCGGGCTCCTTCAAAATCCTCACTGATATCCAGGGCCTGTTTCAACTTGGCCCCTGCCTGATCCATGGCGCCGCTTTTGTAGTAGGCGATCCCGAGGTGATATAAGATGGTGGGATTGTTCGGTGCGTGTTCAAGGCTTTGCGTCAGTTCCCGGACGGCCTGATCGTATCGGCCCAGTTTGACGTAAACCCAGCCCAGGGTATCTAAAACCCGGTAATCGTCAGGTGAGAGGCTGTGGGCCAGCCGGGCAAAATGCAGGGCGTCGGACAGATGTTGATCCCGCTCAGCCAGAAGATAGGCGAGGTTGTTGGCGGCCGGAGCAAATTCAGGATTGGTTTCCAATGCGTCGCGATAGTGTTTTTCGGCGAGATCCCATTGGTTTTGAAGAGAATAAATAATACCAAGCATCATATGGGGGATTTCCCGCCGTTCAGACTGTTCCAGGGCGAACTGATACTGGGAGATGGCGTTTTCCATCCGGCCTTCCCGCAAATAAATATGGGCCAGAGCATAATAAGGCGGCAGGTAATCCGGGGCCAGGAGCATCGACTTTCGAAAAGAGCTCTCCGCCTCGCGGATATTTCCGGTGGAAATCTGGAGCTGTCCCTTGAGATGGAAAATCACAGCCTGACGGGCAGGATTTTCTATGGAAGAGTGTAACATATCATCAACCCGCTTCAGCGCCGTTTTGATCTGACCGCTGTTGAGCAACGCCGAAATCATGGATGAGAAAATATCCAGCCGGTTCGGGTTCCTGGCCAGGGCCGCATCGAATTTATCGGCTGCAGCGGCATAATTCTGTTCTCTAAGAAAAATTTTGCCCACCAGGTAATGGGGTTCGGGATTTTCCGGCGCAAGTTTCATGATCTTTGAAAAATGCGCCTTGGCATCATCCGGCCGGTTGTCAAGCAGGGCGATATTGCCGAGCAGTTTCCTGGCTTCATAATGGTTGGGAACAACCGCAAGGATGTCGTTGCAGGCCTTTTCTGCCAGGTCCAGCCGATTTTCACCGATAAAAATGCCGGACAGCAGCAGCTTGGCATTGATATATTCCGGGGCCCCGGATTTTATTTTCTCCAGATCAGCCCTTGCCCGGCCGAAATCTTCTTTTTTGAGATGCGCCAGTCCGCTCATATAGATCAACTGGGTGTTTTCCGGGTAATCGCGCTGCATGCCGGCAAGATGGACAAGCGCTTCATTCCAGGCTTTTCCGGCCATCAGAATTTCAGCTTTCATGATCTGGGCGGGGAAATAATCGGGATTTTTCGACAGGATTTTTTCGTTATAGCTCGCTGCCGTGTCAATGGCGTTTTGACTCAGATGGAAACGGGCCAGATGGTGCAGAATACCGGGGTTGCCGGGTTGAAGCTCCAGTGCCTGTTCCAACAGCTTCAATGCCTGATTCGGGCGGTTGGTGGCGGTGAAAAAATTGGCGGCGATGATATGGGATCTTGGATCGGATGGATTCTGCTCCACGGCCTTTAAAAACGCGATTTCGGCTTTCTGCGGTTGCCGGGCCTGAAGATAAAGATTGCCCAGCAGAATTTTCAGATGTGAAATATCCGGATGGTTTTCAATCGATTCCAGCAGAAGAGATTCCGCCTGTGGAAATTCCCCACGAATCAGGTAAAGGTTTAAAAGGGCAAACACCGGATGCAGAGAGGCCGATGGCTGCTGAATGGCTTTTTTCAGATATTGTTCGGCCGTTTCAAAAGCGCCCCGCCGGACCAGCAGATTGGCCAGACTTAAATAGGCGCGGATCTGCTCAGGATCCTGCTCAATGACGGATACAAAGATTTCTTCGGCCCGTTGCCGGTCGTTTTGCATGTGATAAAGCTCGGCCAGCAGATAACGGGCTGTCAGATTTTCCGGGGCCTTGGTCAGGATGGTGTCGAGGATGTCATGGGCCGCAGCGGTATCCCGGTTGAGAAGATAGAGGGTGGCCAACCGCAGTTGGATTTCAAGTTTGTCGGGCGCAAGCTCGGCAGCCCGGACATAGGCGTCAAAGGCGTTGGCTACCTCTCCAAGTTTGAGGTAGACCTCTCCAAGACCGGCATGGGCATCGGCGAATTCCGGATCGATGACCACGGCCTGTTCCAGGTTGTCTTTGGCGCAGACATAATTTTTTTCTTCATAGCATGCCTGGGCTTTTTCATACAGGACGGTTCCGCGGTCATCATCCCCGCAAGAAATCAGCAGCGCCGCAGAGGTCAGGACCACAAATGCAAGTTTTGTTTTAAGATGGGCTTTTTTTATCATTATGGCAGTCTTTAATGAATAAGATTGGGTATGGCTATAATGTTGACAGTTTGAAGGCATCTTAGTATATACAGAACCTGATATCAAGAGCCGAAGAAACGCTTGCAGACAATTTGTTCATTTTGCTTCGGACAAACGGACCGCTGGTGGGTTACATTGGCATTCCGGCCGCATGACAACACAAGGAAATTTCCTGATGCAAATTTTATCCGGTAAAAAGATTATACTCGGTGTATCCGGTGGGATCGCGGCGTATAAAAGCGTGGAGCTGCTTCGTCTGCTTCAAAAGTCCGGTGCATCGGTAAATGTCGCCATGACGCCGAATGCGGCACGATTCGTCGGACCGCTCACCTTTGCCGCCATATCCGGTCATCGCGTCTTTATTGATATGTTTTCAGGGGAATCGGATGAAGCCATGTGGCATATTTCCTGGGCTGAAACCGCCGACGCGCTGGTGATCGCCCCGGCAACGGCCGATATCATCGCCAGGATGGCCGGCGGCATTGCCGATGACGCCGTTACCACTTTGATGCTGGCGGCCACCGCACCGAAGTTGATCTGTCCGGCCATGAACACCCAGATGTATGAAAACCGGGCGGTTCAGCGCAATCTCGATACGTTGCAGGGGGACGGGTTTATCATCGTCGAACCCGGAGCCGGGCACCTGGCCTGCGGGGCCTACGGTCCCGGTCGCATGGCGGAACCTTCCAGCATCGTGTCGCATGTGGCGGCCTGTTTTTATCCAAAAGATTTCAAGAACAAAAAAATCCTGGTGTCGGCCGGGCCGACCCGGGAGCATATTGATCCGGTGCGTTTTATCAGCAATCCCTCCTCCGGGAAGATGGGCTATGCCCTGGCCCGGGCTGCTGTGGTCAGAGGTGCCGATGTGGTGCTGGTTTCGGGCCCCTCCCACCTGGAAGCACCCGAGGGAGCGGCCCTTATCCGTGTGGTTACGGCCGCGGAAATGGCGGCAGCGGTTTTTGATCATGCCGCTGATGCGGATATGGTCATCAAGGTGGCCGCGGTTTCGGATTACCGGCCGGCGGCGACCGCAGACCATAAAATCAAGAAAAACGAAGATCGCATAACCCTCGAGCTTGAGAAAACCGATGATATTCTCGCCGAACTCGGCCGACGGAAACGATCCGGTCAGATCCTGGTGGGCTTTGCCGCGGAAACCGAGGAACTGGAGAAAAATGCAGCAGCAAAGCTTTTCGCCAAAAATCTGGATATGATTGCCGCCAACCTGTTGGGCCAGGCCGGTTCGGGTTTCGAGGCGGACGCCAATCGCATTACCCTTTACGACGCTCAGGGTGGTCAGGAAGATCTGCCCCTGATGGACAAGGATGACGCGGCCCATTGTCTGCTTGACCGTATTCAAAGGCTGTGCGGTCTTTAAGCACGGAGGCGGGCAAGACCAAAAAAAGGGAAATCCGAGGTTGAGATCCGAGACCTGAAGTTGAAATCCGAGCGAGGCCGGGGATGCCGGTTATGAGTCGAATCGTGGTCGCCAGGACTCTGAGACTCATAACCGGCATCCCCGGCCGAACGATCGAAGCCAAAACCCGAAAAAAGTGAGCATTGTCCTGTTTTTTAAATCAATATTCACCACTTAAGACATTAACTATGCGATGTTGAGACAATGACAAATCTTCGTCTCGAATTTACTGAAATCACTCGGGATGTTTCCGCGTCCCTGCGTTACCTGGCCGATCTCGGCTGCCGGGGCGTGGACTGCTCCGATGAAACCCTGGCCCTGGTGCGCTCATGGGACATGGCGGCGCTGCGAATGGACCTGCGGCGTTGCAGCCGATGCGGGCTTGCCGCAGTCCGGAATCGAGTGGTCTGCGGCCGCGGGAATCCGGAGGCGACCATTGTTTTTATCGGCGGCGTCCCGGAACCCGAAGACGAGAAAACCGGACGTTCCTACAGCGGTCCGGCCGGCGAATTGCTTAGCCGCATTATTGCGGCCATGAATCTCGACAACGAATCGGTTTACATCACCCATGCGGTCAAATGCAGACCGGGATCTGACGCGGATATTGGACCAAATGACGCCATTTGCCGGGCCTGCCGGCGGCACCTGATGGCCGAGCTGGCCCATGTGCGCCCTAAAATTATCTGCGCCCTTGGGGATCTGGCGGCCGGAAGTCTAAGGGACTCCCATGTGGCCGTCAGCCGTCTCCGGGGACGGTTTTTTCCGTTCAAGCACAGCCAGGTGATGGCCACCTTTTCGCCGGAACACATTCTTGCCCATCCAACCGCCCGGCGGGCGGTCTGGGAAGATGTGAAAAAGATCATGACGGCCCTGGCTGGCCGATGACCGTTACGTTGGCAGCGAAGGCTTCTGTCGGCAAATATTGTTTGACAATGATGCGGCAACTGGTTTACTGATAGTAATTGGAATATTCGTATAATCAGCGGGGGTTGCGCACCTCCGCTTTGTTTTTTGGCGATATTGGCCGACTTCAGGCATTGCACGGTTTTGATAAACAATCAGCAAAGGAGCATAAGTAGACGCATGGCAAAGAAAGAAAAGGAAAAAAAGGAAAAACCCCTGGACAAGATGACCGCCCCGGAATTGAGGACCATTGCCAAGGAACTGCCGGATGTCACCGGCGTCCACGGCATGAACAAGGCCGAACTGCTCAAGGTGATCAAAAAAGCCAGGGGCATTGATGAGGAAAGATCCGGGAAAGGCAAAAACGGCAGATCAGTCCGGGACCTTAAGATCAAAATCCGGGAGTTGAAATCTAAAAAAGATGTCTTTGCGGCGGAACAGAATACGAAAATGACCGATATCATCCGCCGCCGGATCAGTCGGTTGAAAAAAAAGACCCGCAACGCCGCCTGATGCCATAATGATTTGTCCGGCTGAGCTTGCCTTTGATATTGACGGCGTTTGCGCCGACACCATGAGGCTGTTTATCGATATAGCCGATACGATTTACGGTTTCAGGGATATCCGATACGACGACATCACTGAATACGAGCTCGGGAGTCTTGGCGGCGTGGGCTCCGCTATGGCGGTTGAGATTATCCAGCGGATTCTTGATGGCAATCACGATTTGAGACTGCTGCCCCTTGACGGTGCGGCCCCGGTTCTGAAGCGTCTGAACCAGCACCATCGGCCGACGCTGTTTGTAACGGCCCGTCCCAACGCCGATCAGATTTTCGACTGGATCTGCAAGACGTTTTTGGTCAGACCGGAAGATATTGACGTGGTGGCCACCGGTTCCTTTGACGACAAAACCGGTGTGCTGCTGGAGCGCGGTATCCGGCATTTTGTCGAAGATCGCCTGGATACCTGTTTCCAGCTTAGTCATGAGGGAATTAATCCCATTGTTTTCCGGCAGCCCTGGAATCGAAGGCCGCATCCGTTTACGGAAATCGGCACCTGGCAGGAACTGGAATCCATGATCCGATTTGAATGAATCCGTCATCCTTTGATCATCTGCTGAATGGTTTTATTGACTTCCTTTCCACGGAAAAGGGGTATGCGGATAACACGTGCCGGGCCTATGCCAGGGACCTGGAAGGTTTTATCGCCTATTTCGTGGGCCACCGTGCCCTGGCGGTGACCGGCGGCGATGCTGACGAGGACGCCGAGACCGACGATGATCCTGCCGTTGATATGGACCGGATCAGCAATCTGATGATCCGGGGCTACCTGGCCCAGCTGCATCGTCAGGGATTGAAGAAAACATCCATGGCCCGCAAGCTGTCGGCGGTGCGGTCGTTTTTTAAATTCATGGAACGAAACGGGGTGATCTCCGGCAATCCGGCGGAAACCGTGCTGACGCCGAAGCAGGACAAACCCATCCCCAATTATTTAAGTGTGGATGATGTGTTCCGCCTGCTCGATTCCGTTACTACCGAGAATATTGCCGGAAAGCGGGATCGCGCGATTTTGGAAACGCTGTATTCTACCGGCATTCGGGTGTCGGAACTGGCGGGATTGAATTTTCCGGATGTGGATTTTTCGGCAAAAACCATCCGGGTGACGGGGAAGGGGAACAAGGAGCGCGTCGTGCCCATCGGCAATGCCGCTCTTGCGGCCGTCCGTGTTTACCGGGACAGCCTGACCGCCAAGGGAAACGTGGTCAACCCCAAAGGCGCGCTGTTTCTCAACAAGAACAAGGGGCGGCTTTCGCCAAGGTCCGTGGCGCGGTTGCTGGAAAATGCGGCCCGTAAGGCCGGCATGACCGTACCCGTGGCGCCTCATGACCTGCGGCATTCATTCGCCACGCACATGCTGGATGCCGGGCTTGACCTGCGGATGGTCCAGGAGCTGCTGGGTCACAGCCGGCTCTCCACCACCCAGAGGTACACCCATGTCAGCATTGACCGGCTTATGGCCGCATATGACCAGGCGCATCCAAGAAAATAGACCATTGTAAGCGGTTTTTAAGGATATACCAATGACGATGCACGGCACCACTATATTGGCGGTACGGCACAACGGGCAAGCCGCTGTGGCGGGGGACGGTCAGGTAACACTCAATAACGGGGTGATCAAGCATCATGCCCGTAAAGTCCGGCGGATTTATAACGACCGGATCATCGTGGGGTTTGCCGGAGCCACGGCCGATGCCCTCCATCTCTCCGAACGCCTGGAAGAAAAGCTGGAACGCTATAACGGCAATCTGGTTCGGGCTGCGGTGGAACTGGCCCGGGACTGGCGGACGGATAAATATCTGCGCCGCCTGGAAGCCATGATGATTGCCGTGGATGAATCCCAGATGCTGCTGATTTCCGGCAACGGCGATGTCATCGAGCCGGACGAAGGAGTCGTCGCCATTGGATCGGGAGGGACCGCGGCCCAGGCAGCGGCATCGGCTTTGATGCGTCATGCGGCCGTCATCGACCTGAGCGCAAAAGACATTGTCACCCAGGCCATGAGTATTGCCGCTGATATTTGCATTTACACCAATGACAGGATCACTGTCGAGGAAATATGACGGATACGTTGAAAACGACATGAGCGATTTAAAACCAAGTCAAATTGTAAAAGAGCTGGATAAATACATCATCGGTCAGCATAAGGCCAAACGATCCGTGGCCATCGCGCTTCGCAACCGGTGGCGGCGGCGACACGTTTCTCCGGAGCTGCGCGATGAGATTGCACCCAAAAACATCATTCTCATCGGGCCTACCGGCGTGGGCAAAACCGAGATCGCCCGCCGTCTGGCAAAACTGACCGACTCCCCCTTTTTTAAGGTGGAAGCGTCCAAGTTCACCGAAGTCGGGTACGTGGGCCGGGATGTGGAATCCATGGTTCGGGATCTGCTGGAGTTATGCATCAACCAGTTGAAAACCCGGGAGCGGGAAGCGGTTCAGGGCAAAGCCAGGGAAATTGCGGAAGAACGGATGCTTGATCTGCTGCTGCCCGAATCCAAGGAGCGGCAGAGTCGTCAGGAGCATGAACCCCGGCCCGTCCCGCTGGAGCAGGAAACTGTGAACCAGGAGGATACAGCCATGGGAACCACCCGGGACAAGCTGCGGCGCATGCTGCGGGAAGGCCGGCTTTCTGATCGCTTCGTGGATCTTGAGGTCCAGGATCGATCCACGCCCATGGTGGAGATTTTTTCTGGTGCCGGCATGGAAGAGCTTGGGATTAATTTCAAGGATATGATGGCCGGCCTCATGCCGCGGGGGAACACCAAGCGCCGCAAGGTCAAGGTCAGCGAGGCCATGGAAATTCTGATTCAGGAAGAGGCCCAGCGGCTGGTGGACATGGATAAAGTGGTCCGGGAAGCAGTGGAAAAAGTCGAACAGTCCGGCATTATTTTTTTAGACGAAATCGATAAAGTGGTCGGAAAAAGCAGCACCAGTTCACCGGATGTGTCCCGGGAAGGGGTTCAGCGGGATCTGCTTCCCATTGTGGAAGGCACCACCGTATCCACCAAGTATGGACCGGTCCGCACGGATCATATTCTCTTTATTGCTTCCGGCGCCTTTCAGGCCAGCAAGCCGTCGGATTTGATTCCGGAACTTCAGGGACGATTCCCCATCCGGGTGGAGCTGGCCTCGTTGGGCCGGGATGAATTCGTACGGATACTGCGGGAACCGAAAAACGCCCTGTTGCTTCAATACGCGGCCCTTATGGAAACCGACGGAATCCGGATTTTTTTTGACGACGCCGCTGTGGAAGAAATCGCCCGGACCGCCGAGGAGGTCAACAACCAGACCGATAATATCGGCGCCCGGCGGTTGCACACGTTGATGGAACACCTCCTGGAAGACATGCTTTTTGACGGCCCGGATATGCCCTCGGACCGAGTTGTCATTGACCGGGCATATGTGGATCATCGATTTCAGGATATCCGGGAAAATCAGGACCTGAGCCGGTATATATTATAGCACGCTAAACAAAAGGATTTGGGATGACCCCGATTGTCGCCGACATACTCATTGAAGCGCTTCCCTACATCCGCTCGTTTTTCGGCATGACCGTCGTGGTAAAATACGGCGGACATGCCATGGTGGATGAACAGTTGAAAATCGATTTTGCCCGGGACATCACCCTGCTTAAGTTCGTGGGTATGAACCCCGTGGTGGTCCACGGCGGCGGGCCCCAGATCAACCGTGTTCTGGAGAAAATGGGCATCACCACCAAATTTGTTTCCGGCATGCGGTTTACGGATCAGCAGACCATGGACGTGGTGGAAATGGTGCTGGGCGGCCAGATCAACAAGTCCATCGTGGCCCAGATCAATCAGCAGGGGGGACGGGCCGTCGGATTGACCGGCAAGGACGGGGGGCTCATCCGCGCGGAGAAACTTCAGGTCACCCAGCCGGTTGCCGAAAATCTGCCGCCGGAAATCATCGACCTCGGACTGGTGGGGACTGTCACCGATGTCAATCCGCAGATCATCGACACCCTGACCGCCCAGGACTTTATCCCCGTGATCGCGCCGGTGGGCGTGGGACCTAATGGCGAGACCTTCAACATCAATGCGGATCTCATGGCCGCCAAGCTGGCCGGGGCCATCGGCGCGGGCCGGCTGATTTACCTGACGGATGTGGACGGCATCATGGACAAATCCGGGAACCTCATCCCTTCCGTCAGCAGCCGCAGCATCCGGGAGTTGATTGCGGATCAGACCATATCCGGCGGGATGATCCCCAAGCTTGAAAACGCCCTGGATGCCCTGTTAAACGGGGTAGGCAAGGTTCAGATCATCAACGGTACCTGGCGGCACGCGCTGCTGCTGGAACTTTATACAGACAAGGGAATCGGAACGGAAGTGGTAAAATGAACAGCGATATCATGTTAAAAGCCGATACCGTCATTGCCAACACCTACAAACGGTTTCCCCTGGTGCTGGTCCGGGGAAAGGGATGCACGGTCTGGGACATCAACAACAAAGCCTACACGGATTTTGTTTCGGGCATTGCGGTCTGCAATCTCGGCCATGCCGACCCGGATGTGGCGGCGGTTCTGGCGCGGCAGGCTGAAACCCTGATCCATGTCTCCAATCTTTACTATACCGTGCCCCAGGTGGAACTGGCCGAATGGCTTACCTCCCGCAGTTTTGCCGACCGTGCGTTTTTCTGCAATTCCGGAGCCGAAGCCAATGAGGCGGCCATCAAGCTGGCCCGGAAATATTTTCATGACCAGGGAAAACACGAGCGCTTCCGGATCCTCACCATGGAACAGAGCTTTCACGGCCGGACCTTTGCCACCCTGTCGGCGACCGGCCAATTGCGGGTTCGGTTCGGCTTTGATCCGGTGCTCAATGGATTTGAGTTTATCCCTTTCAATGACATCGACGCGTTGAAGGAACGGATGAATGATGATATCTGTGCGGTGATGATGGAGCCTCTGCAGGGCGAGGGCGGCATCCGGGTCCCGGATCCCGGCTTTCTCCGGGAAGTGAGGGATCTGTGTGACCGAACCGGCGCCCTGCTGATCTTTGACGAAGTTCAGACCGGCATCGGGAGGACCGGAAAACTTTTCGCCTATGAGCATTTCGGCATTGCGCCCGATATCATGAGCCTGGCCAAAGCCCTGGGCAATGGATTGCCCATCGGCGCGATGCTGGCCCGGGAGCAATATATGAGCGCTTTTACGCCGGGAACCCATGCATCCACCTTTGGCGGCACGCCACTGGTTTCATCCGCTGCCCTGGAAGTTTTGCGGCTGATGGAGAAAAAGAAAGTCGTGGAGCATTGCCGCCGCGTGGGCGCCTATTTCCGGGACAAACTTCTGTGGCTCAAGGACCGGCACGACCTTATTCTGGATGTGCGGGGCATGGGTCTGCTGGTGGGCATGAAGCTCGGTATCACCGGTGCCCCCATTGTGAGCGCCTGCATGGAAAACGGATATCTGATCAACTGTGTTCAGGAGGATATCCTGAGGTTTATCCCGCCTTTGGTCATCACGGAAAAGGAAATCGACGGGCTGGTGGACTGTCTGGATGGAACAATAAAAAATTTAAAATCAGATTAGATTAAGTGATGAGAGCGTAAAAAGGAATTTGCAGTGAAAAAAGACATTCTCACGCTGGCCGAACTGGAAAAGGCCGACTTTGAGCGTTTTTTCCGGAGAGCCGCGGAACTTAAAACCCGGCACGGGCAGGGAATCAGGGATCGAAGCCTTCTGGATAAATCGGTGGGGCTGATTTTTGACAAACCTTCCACCCGCACCCGGCTTTCGTTTGAAGTGGCCGCCATCCAGCTCGGCGGGACCCCCATTTTTATTGCCGCGGCGGATACGCAAATGGCCAGAAACGAACCGGTGGAAGATACGGCCCGTGTTCTGTCCCGGTATCTGGATGCCGTGGCCATACGAACGTTTTCCCAGTCCCTGGTGGAAGAATTCGCCGCCACAGCCGATATTCCGGTCATCAACGCGTTGACCGACGAGCATCATCCCTGCCAGATTTTAAGCGATCTCATGACGGTGCTTGAATGTAAGGACCGGTTGGAGAACCTCCGGATCGCTTGGATCGGCGACGGCAACAACATGGCCAATTCCTGGATCGACGCCGCGGCCGTACTTGGGTTTGAGCTGGTGCTGGCCTGCCCGGATGGATACGCGCCCAATGAAGCTGTTCTCGACCGAGCGATGACAAAAAGCAGCCGGATACGCCTGGTGCGGGATCCGTTTGAAGCCGCAGCCGGGGCTGATGTGATCAATACCGATGTCTGGGCCAGCATGGGACAGGAACATGAGGCCGACTCCAGAAAAAATGTCTTTTCCCCGTATTGCGTGGACGCGAAAATGGTCGGCGCCGCGGCCGAAGACGTTATAGTCATGCACTGCCTGCCGGCCCATCGGGGTGAAGAAATTGCGGCCGATGTCCTGGAAGGGGAGCGCTCTGTGGTCTGGGATCAGGCGGAGAACAAGCTTCATATGCACAAGGCTATTCTTGATGTGCTGATTTCGGGACGTCTGGTTGCCACAACAAAATAAAGGCCCCGCGAAAATCGGACGGATCGATTTGAATGTCTTTCGGGGCGCGATCCCGCTCACAATCGGTTTTTCGTGAAACCATCAAAGGAAGGCTGGCATGGTAAAAAGTCAACATCCAAAAACTCGATACATGACCACATTCAGGCGGCAGTGAGGAGCGTAGCTGTCTGCGGTGTCGGTAATTGCAAAGGAGACACATGAAACCCCAACAGCAGGTAAATAAAGTCGTACTGGCCTATTCGGGAGGGCTGGACACATCGGTGATTCTAAAATGGCTGATTGAAACCTATGGCTGCGAAGTGGTGGCCTTTTCCGCGGACATCGGCCAGGCCGAGGAGCTGGATGATCTGGATCAAAAGGCCAAAAACACCGGGGCGGTGAGCGTCTACATCGATGATCTGACCGAGGAATTCGTCAAGGATTATGTTTTTCCGGCGTTTCGCGCCAACGCCATCTACGAAGGCACCTATCTGTTGGGAACATCGCTGGCCCGACCGCTGATCGCCAAGCGGCAGATGGAAATCGCGGCACTGGAAAACGCGGATGCCGTCAGCCATGGCGCCACAGGAAAAGGCAATGACCAGGTCCGGTTCGAGCTTTCCTATCTGGCCATTGATCCGCATATCAAGATCATCGCCCCCTGGCGGGAGTGGGATCTTAATTCCCGGACGGCCCTGATTGAATTTGCCGAAAAGCACGGGATCCCGGTCCAGGCCACCCGCCAGAAACCTTACAGCACGGATCGCAACCTGTTGCATATCAGTTACGAAGGCGGCATACTGGAAGATCCCTGGAACGAGCCGCCCGACGATATGTTCGTTTTGACCACATCCCCTAAAAATGCTCCCGATAAACCCGAAATCATCGAAATCACCTTCAAGCATGGTGATCCCGTGGCCGTTAACGACCATTTTTATTCACCCGCCGACATCCTTGCCAAACTCAACCGCATCGGCGGTCGGCACGGCGTGGGCCGGACCGATCTGGTGGAGAACCGGTTTGTGGGAATGAAATCCCGGGGCGTTTATGAAACGCCGGGCGGCACTATTATGAGAACCGCCCACATGGCCCTGGAATCCATTACTCTGGATCGTGAAGTCCTTCATTTGCGGGATTCTCTGGTTCCGCGCTACGCGGAGATGATTTATTATGGGTTCTGGTTTTCCCCGGAACGGGAACTTCTTCAAAAACTGATCGACGACACCCAGACCGGCGTTTCGGGTACGGTGCGGCTGGAGCTTTACAAGGGCAACTGCCGGGTCACGGGACGCAAATCCGATCAATCGCTTTACAGCGCGGATTTCGCCACCTTTGAGGATGACGCGGTTTACCGGCAGCATGACGCGGAAGGTTTTATCCGTTTAAACGCCCTTCGGCTGAGGATCCGGAAACTGCTGCAACAGCAATCAGACCGATAAGAGGAGGTATTTGAGCATGCCCGGCAGCAGGAATAAATAAGGAGCAATATTATGACGGAAAAACTCTGGGGGGGCCGATTCGCCGAAAACACCGATGCTGCAGTGGAAGCGTTCACCTCATCCATTGCCATCGACAAACGGCTCTATGAGCATGACATCAAGGGCAGTATTGCCCATTGCCGGATGCTGGCGAAATGCGAGATCATCACCGAAGACGAGGCCGAGACGCTGATCCGGGGCCTTGAAATGATCCGCTCTGAAATTCAAGAAGAACGGTTTACGTTTTCCGACCATCTTGAAGACATTCATATGCATATCGAGCACCGGCTGGCCGATCTCGTGGGGCCTGCGGCACGTAAGCTTCATACAGGCCGGAGCCGCAATGATCAGGTGGCGACCGACATCCGTCTCTGGCTCAGAGACCAGATCCGGCATGTTCTCAGCGGACTGCATCATTTTCGAAAAGTCCTTGTGGAAATGGCCGAAGAGCATATCCACGTGGTCATGCCGGGCTATACCCATCTGCAGCGGGCCCAGCCGGTTCTTTTTTCCCACTATATTATGGCTTATTACGAGATGTTTACCCGGGACGGGCAGCGGTTTGAAGATGTATTAAGACGCGTCAATATTCTGCCGCTGGGATCAGCGGCTCTTGCGGGCACCACCTATCCCATTGACCGGGATTATGTGGCCGATCTGCTTGGGTTTACGGCGATCTCCAACAACAGCCTGGACGCGGTTTCGGACCGGGATTTCATTATCGAATTTCTCGGGGCCGCATCCATCTGCATGATGCATTTTTCCCGACTTTCCGAGGAAATGGTGCTTTGGTCCTCGACCGAGTTCGGGTTTGTCGTCATCCCCGACGCCTTTTCCACGGGCAGCAGCATCATGCCCCAGAAAAAGAACCCGGATGTGCCCGAACTGGTCCGGGGAAAGACCGGGCGGATTTTCGGAAGCCTGGTGGCCATGTTGACCACCATGAAAGCCCTTCCTCTTGCCTACAACCGGGACATGCAGGAAGACAAGATGCCCTTATTTGACGCGGCCGATACCCTCTGCGCCTGTGTCGATATTTATCTGCGGATGTTTCCATCTTTGAAAATCAATGCGTCGGCCATGGAAAACGCGGTGTTGAAGGGATATTTGAATGCCACGGACCTGGCCGATTACCTGGCGGCAAAGGGCATGCCGTTCCGGGAAGCCCACGGGGTCGTGGGCGCGGCCGTAAAATTCGCTCTGGAGCAGAACAGGGAACTTCATGAATTGTCTCTGGAAGAACTGCGGTCCTTTTCCGATCTCATCCAAGAGGAGGTTTTTCATCTTCTGACCCCCCGGGCCATGATTGCCCGCCGTAACTGTTTGGGAGGGACATCCGCGGAAAGTGTTCGGGAGGCGGTTCGTCGCGCCCATGAACAGCTTACCGAAGATGCATTGATTCTCATTGAACCTTGACAAATCCGCGGCGATTTCGGCCGGACGTTTTCGGTTTGCTGAAGTGGCGTAATCTGATTGATCGGAACCGCTTTTAATGGAAGAAACACCCAATGATAAGCTTGAGCGCAGATACGGTACCGTGGGGATCGCGGTGAAACCGTATGCCCGTGTGTTTCCGCTTTTGCCGCTGCTCATGGCGGTGCTGCTAATCGGGGCGTGCGGAAAAAAAGGTGCACCCCTGCCGCCGTTGCGGGAAAGCGTGCAACCCGTCACCGGCATCGAGGTCCGCATGGACGGAGATCATCTCATGCTCTCATGGTCGCTGGCGCCATACCGGTCCGCCGCCCATGTCCGGCCGGCGGGTTTTCGCGTGTATCGGGCCGCGGAAAAAGATGACGATACGGAATGTCCGGAATGCCCGCCCCGCTTCAAGGCGGCGGCTGATATTTCCCTGGACGCATTAGCGGATAACCGCCCTATGGTCATTTACACCGAAGAACTGGAACCCGATGGCCGCTATTATTTCAGAGTGGTCCCTTATCTGGATGACGGATCGGAAGCCCGACCGTCCGAAACAATCACCATTGACAGATGAGCCGATTGGAAGGGAAAAATATCGCCTACATCGGCGCCGGTTCCAACATGGGAGACGGGCTTGCCAACTGCCGCAACGGGATTAGGGCATTAGGCAATCACCCCCTGGTGGAGATAGAGCGGTGCTCCCGTTTTTATCGCACCGCGCCCATGGAATATGCGGATCAACCCTGGTTTACGAATGCCGTTTTTCGCATGAAAACCCCTGTCGACCCGCTGGCGCTGTTAAAAATCCTAAAATCCGTGGAGCAAGACGCCGGCCGGGATAACTCGGGTGTCCGTTTCGGACCGCGGGTGCTCGATTTCGATATTGTTCTGTTCAACGAGGACATCATCGATACCAGAGACCTGATTGTGCCGCATCCGCGCATGCACGAACGGGAATTCGTGCTGCGCCCCCTGTGTGATCTTTCGCCGGATCTGATCCACCCGGTGTTGCGGATAACCATGCGCCGGCTGCTGAAGAATACGGTTTCACCGCAGTACCCATGTGTTCGCATTGCAGGGGCGCCGGTTGATAGTGAAAAAGAGTTTTGACAATATTGAATCGTTAATAGTCCGGAAAAATCCATTTTTTTAACGGACGGCTACTGATGGTATAATAATTTTAGACTAAAAGGAGCGGAAAATGAAATTTTTTATTGATACGGCCAATGTCGATGAAATCCGGGAAGCCAACAACATGGGCATGGTCGACGGCGTCACCACCAACCCGTCGCTGATTGCCCGGGAAGGCAGGGATTTCAAGGAAATCATCACCGATATCTGCAACATTGTCGACGGTCCGGTCAGCGCCGAAGTCATCTGCCTCGATGAAGAGGGCATGGTTACGGAAGCACGGGACCTGGCGGCCATACATAAAAACATCGTGGTCAAAATTCCCATGACCGTCGATGGACTAAAGGCGGTTAAGACTCTTGCCGAAGAAGGCATCAGCACCAATGTGACGCTCGTGTTTTCGCCCCTGCAAGCCCTGATGGCCGCAAAGGCGGGGGCGACGTATGTCAGCCCGTTTATCGGCCGGCTGGATGATTTGTCCCAGGACGGGATGAATCTGGTGGAACAGATCGTCTCCATTTACGACAATTATGATTTTGTGACTGAAATTATTGTGGCCAGTGTGCGAAATCCGCTGCATGTTCTGGATGCGGCGCTCATGGGAGCCGATATCGCCACGATTCCGTTTAATGTGCTGTCGAAGCTGGCCGGGCATCCCTTAACGGACAAAGGAATCGCGGCCTTTCTGGCCGACTGGGAAAAAGCCTGCAAATAAATCGGGGATGTTCACATGGAATGGAAAAAAAAGCTGATATCCGTCATTGCTCATCCCAACAGTCTGACGCTGTTTCGGGTAGGCGCCGTGCCGTTGCTGGTGCTGCTGCTGATGTGGTCCGCCCATATCAACGAGGCGCTGGCGGCAGCGGTTGTTGCCGGAAAAAGCGGGGTTGCCCTCACGAGGCTGGACCGGATCATCGGGCTGATGGCCGCCGCGGTTTTCAGCGCCGCGGCCATTACCGATTATTTTGACGGTTATTTTGCCCGGCGGTTCGGCCTGGTGTCCAACCTGGGCAAGATCATGGACCCTCTGGCGGACAAACTGCTGGTTTCATGCGCCTTTATCATGTTGATTCCTCTTGACCGGGTCCCGGCTTGGATGATCTGCGTTATTATCGGCCGGGAACTGGCCGTGACCGGGCTTCGCAATCTTATCAGCGCCCAGGGCGATGACCCCTCGGCCTCTTGGCTGGGCAAATTCAAAACCGGTTTCCAGATCGCTGCGGCGATTCCATTGCTGATCCATTATCCCTATTTCGGCGTTGACCTGCATGTGGTCGGTTATGTGCTGCTCTGGATCGCCATGATGTTCACTCTCTGGTCGGGAATCGATTATTTCGTGCGGTTCCGCCGTTTACTTCAATGATCTATGCTGCCAACGACAGGAACGGAGGAAAGGTATGGCAAAAGACATTTATGAACAGATGACCGATAAAATCATGCTCACGGGTTCGAAACTCATCCCGGACCTGTTCCGCATGATCGCCGACGAGGAGGAGGCCCGCCTGCTCATGGCCATGCCCGGAACTCCCGAGCAGCTAACGGAAAAAACCGGGCGCTCCCTGGCCGATATTGAGAAAAGCTGTCGCCTGCTTTATCAAAAGGGCCTGGCTTTCAAATCACTCAAGGGCGGGACCGTGGGATATAAAATGTGCCGGGACATGATCCAGTTTCATGACGCCACCATTCTCTGGGCGGATGCTCCCCAGGCCTATCTGGATCTCTGGCAGCGGTTCATGGAAGAGGAATGGCCCATGTTCGCGCGCCTGGCCGAGCAGTTTTTCCCCAAGGCCTTCACCCGGGTCATCCCCGTGGACCAGTCTCTTGATCCTGACAACCAGCAGGTGCTTGACGCGGACAGTGCCCGTAAGATCATCACCGATGCCGAGGTCATTGCCGTTACCCGATGCACGTGCCGGGTCATCGCCCATAAATGCGATATGCCTTTAGAGGTCTGCCTCCAAGTGGGCAACGCGGCCCGATACACCATCGACCGGGACTCCGGCCGGGAAGTCAGCGCCGAAGAAGCCTTTGACATTCTTGATTTGTGCGAGGAAAAGGGCCTGGTCCACGTTACCATGAATCGTTCCCATGCCGGGCATTTCATCTGCAACTGCTGCTCGTGCTGCTGCCAGGCCCTGCCGCTGGTGATTTCCGAAGGGCTTAAAATTCTCGATCCCAGCCGCTTTTTGGCGGAAATTGATTCCGAACTTTGCAGCGGATGTGAAACCTGCCTGGATCGCTGCCGGTTCAACGCCATTGAAACTGCGGGTGACCAAACTACCATCATGCATGTGATCGCGGAAAAATGCATGGGATGCGGTCTGTGCCAGATCACCTGCCCGGAATCGGCGATTTCATTGAAGGCGATAAGACCGGCGGATTTTATTCCCGCATGAATCAGCACATTTTTTTGTTGACATTTGGTGCCCGGATCATTAATTTACACTCTCTGATTGAGCGGGAATAACTCAGTGGTAGAGTGCGACCTTGCCAAGGTCGAAGTCGCGAGTTCGAATCTCGTTTCCCGCTCCATTTTTTTTAGGCGGCATAGCCAAGTGGTAAGGCAACGGCCTGCAAAGCCGATATTCTCCGGTTCGAATCCGGATGCCGCCTCCATATCTCCCTCCTAATTTCAATCAGTTATATTTTTCAGACACCCCAAAAAGGTTTGTCCAAAGCGAATTATTTGTTTTGGCGCGATTGGATATTCACGACATCAGCTTTACCCTTTTTATGAGGTATTGACATACTTTCGGAGGATAAACCCCACGGGCACGGCTTAAAACATTCCATTGCTTTTCGCGTGGAAGAATCCGGGGTGGATTTTAAAAGCGTATGGGGGCGGGTACCCATCATGATCAAAAGCAGATGAAGTTCCACGACGCCCTTGGTCGTGCGGAACTTCGCCAAGGGATAACATGTTCCATCATAACGATATGATGGAACTGTCGGGGGGAAAAAACAGTTTATTTTAGAAGCGGAATTTGTGTTTTTCGGGAGCCGCCATCTGGCAGATGCCGAGGGTGTCATAAAACAGTTCTTAGAACAACAACTGCCATGATCTATGGGAGTTGGTAAGGGCCTCGTTTATCGAATTACTAACGAAAATTGGTTTTTGGACCAGAGTGACATAATAAATAATATTGATTTTTCAGTCTATTGTAAAACTAATTAAAATTCGAACTTGACATTCATACGATATTGGTTAAAATCCCGGAACATTCACTGCCCGTGTTCATATCCAAAGTGGGCGTTTTCAGGAGGCGGCATCATCGGTTTTATCAAACTTCATATTTCATATGAAAGGAGAACTTCTTATGAAGAAATTGATTAAAATCTCCGTAAGTATCATGCTTTTCGGATTTTTGCTGGCAATGGTCGGCTCTGCATGGGCCGCCGATCATGGAGGTAAGGTCAATATCAATACCGCGACACTGGAAGAGCTGACGTCGTTGAAAGGTGTGGGAGAAGCCCTGGCTCAGCGGATTATTGATTATCGAAAGGAATCGGGACCCTTTGCGGACGCCCAGGATCTGCTCAACGTCAAGGGAATTGGACCCAAAATTCTATCCAATAATTTAGACAAGATTACTATCGGTGATGCCGTTAAAGAAGCTGAAGAACAAGCAACGGAGGAAGATCAATAATTTCCGGGACTGAGTCAGCCGGATAAACATGGTCGAGATGCCGTTCCTGTCGCAACCAAAAAACCCGGGGCAGATGCTGCCCCGGGTTTTTTGGTTGCATGGGAGGATTCTGGGATTAGAAGGTAAACTTCAGCATAAACAGCATTTGCTAACTTTTTTCATCCATGATTTCATTTGCTTGCATGATTTATAAAAGGGGAAGCGAGGATGTGCCGATAGTGGTGAAAGGACAGACGCCGCCAAAAAGTTCATCTGTCCATACAGTGGTGGGACATACCATCTCGCAATGAGCCGTCAATAAGTCGAATATCTGCCGGAACAGGAAATTCCCCGGGCCAGAAGTATCCGGATTTTATCCAAAAGTCCGCATTGCTCCGCACACTGAGGCAGACTTTTACTATGGACGCAATTTCTGCAGGGACTCTTGACCAGGTATCCGATTTCAAAATCAAATTTATCGCGTTTAATGATCATTTTGTTTCTTCCGATGGGATATGTTTAAAATTACATAATTAACATACCATCTAATGTGAATCAATGAAATTTCAGGATGGCGGTTTTTATCCGGCATGAGGTTCTGTCTCCCCCCGGAAACGCGAAGACGGACGGCGTAGCGGAAAAGATCCTTGACTCATGGAACGAATGATTTTAATTAATTGCCTCTGCAATGAAGCGTCCACCATCGCGCGTTTTTAACGAAGAAAAATCACAACCCGGGAGAAACACATGAGTGTCGTGAAATCATATTCCAGGCGGATTTTGTTCTGGTGCCTCATATTTTTCATTATTGTTGCCATGATCGTGATGTTTGCCGGTTATGCGGCATGGCGTTTTCTTTTTTCATCGCTGCCCATGCCGGTACTTTATGAGGCGGCGGCGGGGAACCCTGATTTTCAGAAGGGATTGGATCAGATCCGGCCCTGGATCGATTATGCCGGACATTTTTTTATTCCATTGACCGGAGGAATTTGTTTGCTGCTGGCTCTGATTTTCTGGCTGATTCTGCGCCGCTCCATTTCTAACGTCGCGTTTCGGGAGGGAATGGCCGCCGGCAAAGATGCCGGAAAAATAAAGGTGCCCCCGGATCGCGCCAAACCGAAAAGAGACGCGGCCGAACGTTCGGTACCCGATGATGCCGGTCCTGAAGTCCGGGAATCGGAGGCAGACCGGCAGGCCCGCATGCAGCGTCTTTATCTGCATCTGCTTTCCGTGTTTCAACGGGAAGGACGAATGGTGGATTTTTTTACCGAGGATTTAACCCCGTATGATGATGCCCAGATCGGGGTGGCGGTACGCAACATTCATGAAAACTGCGCCAAGACCCTTCAGAAATATTTAAAGCCGAAGGCCGTTATTGAAAAACAGGAGGGGGAGGAGATCCGTGTGCCCAAAAATTTTGATGTGGATGCCATTAAACTGACCGGCAATGTATCCGGTGAGCCGCCTTTTAACGGAATTCTGCGCCACAGGGGATGGCAGGCCGGCCGGATTGAAGTGCCGGTGCTCAATCCCGGTCATAACCCTCGGATCATCGCCCCGGCAGAGGTGGAAATTTTATAAGTTACATAGTAATGGAGCAGAGATTTGACTGAGCCTTTTTATATCATCGGAATTGACCTGGGCACCACCAATAGCGTGGTGGCCTACACTCCCATCATTATTAACCCGGAGGTCCCGGATAGCTCGGATCGCATTAAAATTTTAGATATTCCTCAGTTTGTGGATGCCGGAGCAATAGAAGAGCGTCCGGTGCTTCCGTCCTATATTTATGCTCCGAGTGTCCATGAAGCATCGAATGGAGCGTTTTCCCTGCCGTGGGACCCGGAAAACACCATGATCATCGGTGAATATGCCCGGCAGCGCGGGGCAGAAGTTCCGCAGCGCATGATTGCCTCAGCTAAATCCTGGCTCTGCCATACCATGATCGATCGAAACAAGGCGGTGCTGCCATGGGAGCGTCCCGATGAGGTCCCGGGATTTTCACCGGTAGAAGCATCGGCCGCGATCCTCGGTCATATCCGCCAGGCCTGGAATTTCCGGATGGCCGGCGGGGATCCAAACCTGAACATGGAACATCAGGAAATTTTTCTGACCGTGCCCGCTTCTTTTGACGCCGTAGCCAGGGAGCTGACGGTTCGAGCCGCGGAAATGGCCGGGCTGCCGCGTATTACGCTGCTGGAGGAGCCCCAGGCCGCTTTTTACGCATGGATTGCCTCTTCAGGAGATCAATGGCGGGGAAAAGTCCGCAAAGGGGATTTGGTCATCGTTTGCGACATCGGCGGCGGCACGGCTGATTTCAGTCTCATCCGGGTTTCCGAGGACAACGGTGAACTGGCCCTGGAGCGGATCGCCGTGGGAGATCACCTTCTGGTGGGCGGCGACAATATGGACCTTGCACTGGCGTATCACGTATCCCGCAAAATGGCCGATGCCGGCACCCGTCTGGATTCCTGGCAGATGCGGGGGCTGGTGCAGAACTGCCGGTCGGCCAAGGAAGTGATGCTGTCTGATGCGGCCGTTTCCGAGTATCCGTTGACCATTCTGGGCCGGGGGAGCAGCCTGATCGGCGGCACGCTGAAAACCTCCCTGGCGCCCACCGAGGTCGATACGCTGATGATGGACGGATTTTTCCCGTATTGCCGGTTCGATGAGACGCCCAAAAACGCATCACGGATGGGACTCAAGGAAGCCGGGCTTTCCTATGAAGCCGATCCGGCCATCACCCGGCATTTGGCCCGGTTTCTGCACCGGCAGAAATCCGACGCCGATTCGGATGGCAGCCGTATCCCCACGGCGATACTGTTCAACGGCGGCGTGATGAAGGCTGCCTCTCTCCGGGAACGGATCATCCGCGCCATTGATTCCTGGCGCCCCGCGGGGTCCGAATCTGCGGTTCGGGAGATTCTCGCCCGGGATACGGATTTAGCCGTGGCAAGAGGCGCCGCCTATTACGGCATGGCCCGCCGCGGTTCCGGCATCCGGATCCGCGGCGGTCTCGGCAAATCCTATTATATCGGCGTGGCCGCATCCATGCCGGCGGTTCCCGGCATGCCGGCCCCGGTCAAGGCTCTTTGCGTGGCCCCGTTCGGAATGGAGGAAGGGAGCCACGCCCAAATCCAGGACCGGGAATTTGTTCTGGTGGTGGGCGAACCCGTGCGTTTCGACTTTTTGGGGTCCTCCGTTCGGAAAACCGACGCCATCGGCGATGTTGTCGAGGACTGGCAGGGAGACATTGGAGAGATCACCACCGTGGAAACCACTCTTGATGGCGAAACCGGCGGCATCGTCCGGGTAAATATCGAGATCAGCGTAACCGAAATCGGCACCATTGAACTCTGGTGCGCATCCCAGGATGATGAACAACGGTGGAAACTCGAATTCAACGTGCGGGAACAGGTCTGACGGGAAGATTCAGCATGGAGGAAAAGCGATACATCATCGGCATCGATCTTGGGACCACCAATTCTGCTGTTTCTTACGTGGATCTGCATGCCGAAAATACAAAAAAACGGGGCATCCGGCTGTTCAAGATTCCTCAGCTGACCGGTCCGGGGGAATTGAGCGCCCTGTCGGTGTTGCCGTCCTTTTGCTATCTGCCCGGCGCTTATGATATATCCGAGGCGGCCATTCAACTGCCCTGGGAACATGATGATCCCGGGTTTGTGGGCAGGTTCGCCCGGGATCACGGTTCCCGCATCCCCGCCCGGCTGGTGGCGTCGGCCAAGAGCTGGCTCTGCCACTCCGGAGCGGACCGGCGGGCCCCCATCCTGCCCTGGGGCTCGGGGGATGATGTCCGGAAAATTTCACCGGTCCAGGCCACTGCTCTCTATCTGAACCATATCCGGCTGGCATGGAACAGCCGGCAGGGCGATGACGACGCCCTTTATCTTGAAAACCAGACCATCATCATCACGGTGCCGGCGTCCTTTGATGAAGTGGCCCGCGATCTGACCGTCGAGGCCGCCGGCATGGCGGGGTTGAAAAATGTGACCCTTCTGGAAGAGCCCCTGGCCGCTTTTTACAGCTGGCTGATCGCCCATGAGACCGATTGGCAGGATCACATCCGGCCCGGCGAATTGGTGCTGGTTTGCGATGTGGGCGGCGGCACCACGGATTTCACTCTCATTACCCTGGATGAAACCGAAGGCGCGCCCCGTTTTGTCCGGATCGCCGTGGGAGACCATCTGATCCTTGGAGGCGACAATATTGATCTGGCCCTGGCCCGGCATGTGGAAAAAGACTTGGCCGGGCCGGCGCCCCTGGCCGGAGATCAGTGGAAAACCCTTTGCCACTTGTGCCGGCAGGCTAAGGAAAATATACTCAATTCCGATATCCCCGCCGATACCGTGACTATGATGGGCAAGGGCACGCGCCTGATCGGCGGGACCCTGAGTGCCAAAATTCGACGGGAGAGCCTTGAAAAAATTGTACTGGACGGGTTTTTTCCTCTGGTAAAGCGCGACAGCGGTATTCCCCCATCCGCAATCCGCAAGGGGATTTCCGAGTTCGGCCTTCCCTATGCCACGGAACCGGCCATCACCCGGCACATCGGTATATTTCTGGAAAAACACCGGGATGAAGTACATAATCTGCTGCAAAAGAAGCCGCTTCCCGATTTCATCCTTTTTAACGGCGGCTCATTGAAAGCGACCGTGGTCCAGGAGCGGATCCGGGAGGCCATCCGGGCCTGGTTTTCCGAGCCTGACGAACGTCTTCCCAGGGTCCTGAAAAATTCCGATCCGGATCTGGCCGTTGCCCTGGGAGCGGGATACTATGGCCTGGTCAAGGCGGGGCAGGGGGTGCGCGTGGGCAGCGGCAGCGCCCGGGCCTATTATCTCGGCCTTTCCGGCACTGCGGCTGAAAAGGAAAATCAAGCCATATGCCTGGTGGAACGCGGCACCGAGGAAGGAGTGCGGATTCATCTGCCGGACCGCGTGTTTGAGGTGCTCACAAATCAACCGGTTCATTTCGCGCTTTACAGTTCCAGTTTTCGAAGCGGCGACAAAACCGGAGACCTGATTCCCGTGGACGACACCCTGACGCCTCTTCCGCCGGTGCAGACCGTGATCCAGTTCGGGCAAAAGGGGGTGAAGACCGCCATTCCCGTACAGATAGAAGCCGAATATACGGAAATGGGTATATTGGCCATCTGGTGCCGGTCTCTGTCCAGTCCGCACCGATGGCGGCTTCAGTTCCAACTGCGGAGCGCCGATGCCGATACCGGGGTCCGGGACGCCGAGGTGTTTGAAGCTGATGTGGTGGATAAAGCCGTCTCTTTGCTTGAACAGGCTTTTTCCGAGCATGCCGACGGGGCGTCGCTGAACCGGATCGTTAAATCCATATCCGGGGTTGTGGGGCGCTCCCGGGAAAAATGGCCGCTCAGCTTTATCCGGACGCTGGCGGATCAGCTGTTAAGAATGCTTCCCAACCGCCGGTATTCCCCGGAACATGAAATCCGCTGGATGAACCTGACCGGGTACTGCTTGCGACCCGGATTCGGCGATGGGCTGGATGAACAGCGAATCCGGCAATTATGGAAGATCTACAAACCGGGTGTTTTGTTCGGCAAAAATCCCCAGGCCAGCCAGGAATGGTGGATCCTCTGGCGTCGGGTGGCGGGCGGGCTTTCTTCCGGTCAGCAGCGGCAGTTTATCCAGGATGCGCGATCCCGGATTATTCCGCGAAAAGGAACAAAGATCAAAATCCGGCCCCAGGAACACTATGAGGTCTGGATGGCCGTTGCCAATATGGAACGCCTGGGCGTAAGGGATAAAATCGAGTTCGGACGGCAGCTGTTAAAAACCATTCAGCCCCGGAAGATTATTTTGCAACTGGTCTGGTCTCTATCGCGGATCGGGGCCAGGGACCTGCTTTACGGTCCGGTGGACCGAGTGGTGCCGTCTTCGGAAGCGGCGGAATGGGCGAACCGGCTCATGGAACTGGAGCCGCGCAACCCGATTCCCGTGGGCAATGCGCTGGTTCAAATGACGCGAAAGACCGGGGATCGCGCCCGGGATATGGATTCAAAGACCATTGATCGCGTGTCGGTTTGGCTGGAACAGCACCAGATGACCGATAAGATAAGGTTTCTGACCATGGTGATTCCCATGGAGCGTCAGGACGAAACCCTGATGTTCGGGGAGGAACTTCCTTCCGGAATCACCCTCAAACAATAAGGCGCTCGGGCGGAATGTTTCGGGTTGTTTCGTTCCGCTCTTGAGATTCGCCGGACAATAAGGTAGGTTGCCTCCATATGATTTGAGGAGAACGTGGCCGCATGACGGCGTCGCGCCGTGACGGTCTGCGATCGTAACGTTTGGAAAAGAAAAAAGGAGATCCGGAACAATGGGATCATCCGACAGGATTACCATCAACGCCCGCATCCGCATTCCCGCCGGGATTGTCGAAACTGTCGTTAAAAACGCCAAGCAGATCGCCGGGGTGGATGAAAAGGGAGTTTATCGGGTGGACACCGCGGAAAAACTCAATGAATTGATCGGTCATTTTCTGGAAGCCCGGGACTTTGCCGGATATGTCAGCGATATTCGAAATTATACATAGCAATTGTCGGCTGCATCAGGGCGTCGGCGGGTGGCGAGCGTGAAGCCATGGCTGGTGGCGCATCGCGGCGCCATGGCGGAAGCCCCGGAAAACACCCGGTCCGCTTTTGACAGAGCATTGTCTTATCCGGTGGACGGCATTGAGTTGGATGTTCAGAGCTCCAGCGACGGGGTTCCGGTAATTTATCATGATGACACCTTGAAAAAAATCAGCGGCAGTTTTCGGGCGGTCGCGGATTATCCTTTTGATCATCTATCCGCAACGGACGCAGGGCGGTGGTTTTCCCCCGTATATGCCGGTGAACGGCTCATGACGCTGGAAGAAGTTTTTACATCCTATGGGACCAGGACCCGTTTGATGGTGGAAATCAAACCCCCGGTGCGGGAAAAACACCAGGCTCTCTGTCGGAAATTGGCCCGAACCGTTGCGGAAATGATGAGAGAACGGGTTCCGGCGGATATGCAGGAAAACATGTACGTGCTTTCCTTTGATCCCGAATTGCTCAAAATCGTGCGGGAGCGTGATCCGGACCGCCGCTGCGTTTTAAACCTGAATCAGCCGATAGAGCGGGTTTCCGATTTGGGGATCCCCATCGATGCGCTGCATGGCTGGGGCCTGGAACTTACCCGGTTGAATCGGAATTTTATCGCTCTGGGCCATGGTCATGGGCAGAAAATCATGACCTATTCCTGCAATACCGGCAAAACCATTCGCCGGGCCCTTGATCTGGGCGTGGATGTCATCATGACCGATGACCCCGGCAGCGCGCATTCTTACATTAAACAATTGGATTAAAAAAAATTTCATATATTATCGGCAATATCAGTAAAAATCTAACTAAAAACCTGTATGACCGTCAGGGGATGAGGGATGGCATGAAAAGACAAATAATGTTGCTTTTGTTTATTTTCCTAATGTGGCCCGGTCATGTGCTGCGGGCCGCTGATATTCCTACGAACGTGACCTTGAGCGCCACCGTCAATACGATCACGGTCACCTGGACCCGCGAAAGCCTGGCGGAAGGCTATTATGTATATTGGGGGACGACATCCGGCAATCTCAGCAACCGCGATCAGGTAGATTCTTCGGACACCAGCTACACCATTTCCGGGCTGCAGCAGGGGACGACCTATTATGTGGCGGTTTCATCATTCTCCGCCGGATCGGAATCCCAGAAATCCGTCGTCAAATCTATTACCACAAGCACGGATACGGCGGCTCCCCAAAAACCCTCAGGCCTGGACGTGACCGCCTTGAGCGCCGTCACCGGAACATCGGCGACCCTGCGCTGGAATGCCAATTCTGAAACCGATCTGAGTCATTACAATCTGTATTGGGGCACACTATCCGGCAATTACAGTGCGATAGTCGAAGCCGCCGTAAATGAGAATACCTCCTTTACCGTCACCGGCCTGAATGGAGCCATGCGCTATTACGCTGCCGTCACAGCTGTGGATGAAACGGGTAACGAATCGGATTTTTCCGATGAAATCATCATTGACACGCTTCCGGACACGCGGCCGCCAAAAGTTCCTGCAGGAGTGACCAGCCGCTTGAGTGGTTTTCGTGAAATCACCATCAGCATTGAAAACGGTAATTCCGCCATGGTCGATTTTGCCGGTCATATTATCCATTATGGAACCGCAGCAGGTCACTATACGAAAACTCTTGATATCGGCAACAGCATGACGCATGTTTTTGCCGATTTGACGGATGATACCACATGGTTTTTTACCGTAAAGGCCTATGACGCCGACGGTAATGAAAGCAATCCATCTGAAGAGGTTTCTGCTGAAGTCGAGGATACCCGTGCATTTCTGGATCAGGAAAGTTTTGATGGCGGCTGTTTTATTTCATCAACGGGAACCAAATCCCCGGTTTGGCAGAAGGCGCTGTTTTTCGGACTGGCATTGGCCGTGATCCTGTTATATGGTTGCTTAAGCAGACCACAAGTTGCGCTGATGGGAGCGATTTGTTCGGCGTTTATCCGGCGGTTTGTTCACCGGATTGCCGGCTGCCTGATGGCTGCGATGATTTTGGTCGGCGCCATGGCAGTGGAAGCGGATGCCGAAGAAAGGGTTGGCGACAATCTGGTGGGCGTGTCCGCCGGCTGGCTGATCCCGGCGGAATCCGAATTTGAAAATCATTATGGAGACGACACGTATCCGGTTTTTGCGTTTTTTGAGCGCCGTATCGGGAAATTTTTTTCTGTGGGCGTCGAATCCGGGTTCATGAAAAAGACCGGTAAGCGGCTGACCGTATCCGGGGACCTTACAGATATTGACACCAAGTTTACCCTGGTGCCGGTGACAGCTTCCGTGAAACTGCACATGAAGCTGTTTCCCTATATTTCCGGATTTATCGGCGCCGGACCAGACTACTGGTATTGCCGCGAAAAGACCAAAATCAATGTCCGTGATCCCAAAACGGAAAAATGGGTCGGCGGGTGGCACGGCCGGGCCGGTCTGACGCTTTTTAACATGGACCCGCGCTATGAGAACACCGGAGCGATCATTGAAACGGTCTACAGCGAGATCGACCGGTTCGGCGGCAACCATCGTGATATCGGCGGCGTCAGTTTCCGACTCGGCTTTTTTTACGGATTTTAGCACGCAATGAAGGTGGTGTTCGACACACTGTTTCATGAGGTATATGCGTCGGATCCGGCCGCTGTCATCGGGCGCATGCAGGCGGCGGTCGCGCTGCTGCCCGCCGAGGTTGAACTGGTCGCTCCCGAGCCGGCTAGCAGGCGCGAGATTGAACTGGCGCATACTTCCGGTCATATAGACGATGTCCGGCACGATGGGGTTTACGACATTGCCGCCCTGGCCGCCGGCGGGGCCATTATGGCGGCCCGTATCGGCATGGAGGACCCCTGTTTTGCCCTGATTCGCCCGCCGGGGCATCATGCGTCCGCGGACACGGCCTGGGGGTTCTGCTATTTTAACAACATGGCCATTGCGCTGCTTTGTCTGAAATCCGAGAACCTGATCCAGTCGGCCCTGGTGCTGGATATCGATCTTCATTACGGCGACGGCACTATCAACATTCTGGGAGACCGGGACTGGGTCAGTATTCACAATCCGGCCAAAAACCGGAGGCAGGAGTACGTAAGGGACGTGGAAGAGGCGTTGGATGCCAATAAAGTGGATATGATCGGCGTTTCCGCCGGATTCGATCACCACCGTCGGGACTGGGGCGGGCTCCTGGAAACCGAGGATTATCAGGAGATCGGGCGCCTGGTGCGGGCCGCGGCCCGGAAAAACCAGGGTGGATGCTTTGGGGTGTTTGAGGGGGGATACAATCACCAGGTTCTGGGTCAAAACGTGGCGGCTTTTGTCAGCGGGATGACGCCATGAGGGTGGGCATTGGATACGATGTTCATGCGTTTGCCGATGATCGGATACTGGTGCTGGGCGGGGAGGCCATTCCCCATGAGCAGGGGTTGGCGGGCCATTCGGATTCCGACGTGCTGGTGCACGCGGTTTGCGACGCGCTCCTCGGGGCCGCCGGCATGGGGGATATCGGCCGGCATTTTCCGGATACGGACCCGGCCTTCAAGGATATCCGCAGCATGGTGCTGCTGGAACGGATCATGGATTTGATTCGTTCCAGGGGGCTGGCCGTGACCAATATCGACGCCACGATTCTTGCCGAAGCTCCTCGAATGTGGCCGCATATTCCGGCCATGCGGAAAAATATCAGTCAGGTCCTGGGCGTGCCGTTAGAGGACGTCAACATTAAGGCCACCACTTCGGAAAACCTGGGCTTTATCGGGAGAAGGGAAGGCATTGCCGCTATGTGTGCGGCTCTGCTGGATTGATGGGTTTTCACTGCGACCGGACCGCCGCGATGTCCTGGATGGTTTTGAAAACCATAACGTATGTTGGTTCCGCAACGCGTCGGATTTTTTGCTGATAGAGTTTTTCAGGGCGCGATTTTTTTTGAAATCCACGATCCCGCGCAACACCGGCGCACTGCGGTTCTGTCAACTTTACCGAAAATGGAATTTTTATGACGATTCGTGTTTACAATACCCTAACCCGGGGCAAAGAACCGTTGGAACCCATGACTCCCGGCAAGGTGCGGATGTATGTCTGCGGGCCCACGGTCTATGACTCCTGCCATATCGGGCATGCCCGTTCCGTGGTGGTGTTTGATATGATTTTCCGATACCTGACCGCGTGCGGGTATGAGGTCACCTATGTGCGCAATTTTACGGACATCGACGACAAGATCATTAACCGTGCCAAGGAACTGGGTATGACTACCCAGGCCCTGGCGGAAAAATACATCATTGAATTTCACCAGGACATGGATGCCCTGAACAATTTGCGGCCCACCATTGAACCCAAAGCCACGGAGCATATTCCCCGGATTATCGCCGTGATCCAGCGTCTGGTTGAAAAGGAATACGCCTATGCAATAGACGGAGATGTATTTTTCCGGGTACGCGCCCATGAAGGATACGGTAAACTTTCCGGCCGGAAGCTTGACGACATGGAAGCCGGCGCCCGGGTCGATATCGATCCGAGAAAGGAAAATCCCTTTGATTTCGTGTTATGGAAGGCCTCCAAGCCGGGCGAGCCTTTCTGGGAGAGTCCCTGGGGAAAGGGACGACCCGGATGGCACATTGAATGCTCGGCCATGAGCGCGGACTATCTGGGGGAGAGCTTTGACATCCACGGCGGGGGCAAGGATCTGATTTTCCCCCATCATGAAAACGAAATCGCCCAATCCGAGGCCGCCTTCGGCAAAACGTTTGTCAAATACTGGCTGCACAATGGATTCGTCAATATCGACCAGGAAAAGATGTCCAAATCCCTGGGAAATTTCCGCACGATCCGGGAAATCCTGAAAACCTGCCATCCCGAAGCCCTGCGCCTGTTTCTCCTCTCCAGCCATTACCGGAGTCCGGTGGATTTCAATGGCCAGGCCATCCGGGATGCCGGGGTTTCCCTGGACAAAATTTACGCTCTTCTGGAACGGATCGAAAAAAGTACGGGGGGTCTGCCGCCGATGAAAGGGGGGACAACGGCTCCGGGAGAAGACCAGAGCGAAGACTGGCGGCGTTTCTGTGAGGCCATGAACGATGATTTCAATTCGGCAATGGCCACCGGGATTCTGTTTGACGTCGTCCGGAATTTGAACCGGCGGCTGGATGTCCGGGAGGCGAATGCCGATGGCGAGGAAAAAGATACAGCGGCTCTTGTTTCGTCTGCCATTGATCTGCTGCGCATGGGACGGATCTTGGGAATCATGGCCGAACCACCTGGTACATACATGGCACGCCAACGGGAGACGGCCATGGCGGATAATGCCGTTGATCCCGAAACCGTCGAAGCATTGATCCGGGAGCGAAAAGCGGCCCGGGGCAGACGGGATTTTGCCGCGGCTGATGCCATCCGGGACCGGCTCAAGGCCATGAATATCGTGCTGGAGGACCGATCCGACGGCACCAGCTGGAAATTTATCCGGTAATTCGTTACGCCGCTCGCGGTTATTCTTCATGCCTGATTTTGAACTCGTCACCGAAATGATTCCCCGGGGGGATCAACCCGCCGCCATTGACGCTCTGGCGGCCGGAATCGCGTCCGGGAAAACGCACCAGGTTATGCTGGGAGTCACCGGTTCCGGCAAGACCTTTACCATGGCCAATATCGTGGCCCGAGCGCAAAAACCGACCCTGGTGATCGCGCCCAACAAGACCCTGGCGGCCCAACTCTACGGCGAATTTAAATCCCTGTTTCCCCACAATGCCGTGGAGTATTTCGTCAGCTATTATGATTATTATCAGCCCGAAGCCTATCTGCCGGTCAGCGACACGTATATCCAGAAGGATTCTTCCATCAATGAAATGATCGATAAAATGCGGCATTCGGCCACGCGTTCGGTTCTGTCGCGCCGGGATACGCTGGTCGTTGCCAGTGTATCCTGTATTTTCGGGCTCGGCGCACCCGAGGATTATCTGGCCCTGCGGGTGGATCTGGAAACCGGCATGGCCATCACCCGGGAGCAGCTCCTGGCCAAACTTGTCGAAATTCAATACCAGCGCAATGATATTGATTTTCATCGCGGCACGTTTCGGGCAAGGGGGGATCGGGTGGAGATTTTTCCGGCATATGAGGAGGACCGGGCCGTGCGGGTGGATTTTTTCGGCGATGAGATCGACGTCATCGAGGAATTCGATCCGCTGACCGGAAAGCGCTCCCGGTCCTTTGACCAAATGACCGTTTATCCCGCCTCCCATTACGTCACCCAGAAGCAGACCCGTAACCAGATTCTCCAGCGGGTGAAGCAGGAGCTGAAAGAACGCACCGACTGGTTTTTTTCGAACAACAAGCTTATTGAGGCCCAGCGCATCGAAGAGCGAACCCTTTTTGACCTGGAAATGATTCACGAAATCGGCTACTGCAACGGCATCGAAAATTACGCCCGTCATATTACCGGACGTGAAGCCGGCCAGCCGCCGCCGGTGCTGCTCGATTATTTTCCGGAGGATTTCCTGATATTTATTGATGAAAGCCACATCACCGTTCCTCAGCTCAGGGGTATGTACAAGGGCGATCGGTCCCGCAAGGAAACGCTGGTGCAATACGGGTTCCGGCTTCCCTCGGCCCTGGATAACCGGCCGTTGCGGTTTGATGAGTTTGAAAACAGGATATCCCAGACCATTTTTGTATCCGCCACACCATCCGAATATGAGCTTGAGCGATCCAGAGGCGCTGTTATCGAACAGATTGTCAGACCCACCGGGCTTATCGATCCCAGGATTGAATTCCGACCGGCCGGCAACCAGGTGGATGACTTGTTCGCGGAGATCCGGCGGCGCGTGGAAAGCAAAGAGCGGGTTCTGATCACCACCCTGACCAAGCGGATGGCCGAAGACCTCACCGATTATTACGCGGATCTCGGTATTGCCGTGCGGTATCTCCATTCGGACATCAAAACCCTGGAGCGGATCGATATTATCCATTCTCTCCGACTGGGCGAATTCGACGTTCTGGTGGGGATCAACCTTCTCCGGGAAGGCTTAGACATCCCGGAAGTGTCTCTGGTGGCCATTCTCGACGCCGACAAGGAGGGATTTCTCCGGTCTGCCCGTTCCTTGATCCAGACCTGCGGACGGGCCGCCCGCAATCTCAATGGCATGGTGATCATGTATGCGGATACCGTAACCCCGTCCATGCGGGAGGCGGCCGAAGAAACCGACCGCCGCCGGAAGATCCAGGAGGAATTCAACCGGGTTCACGGGATTACGCCGACCTCCATTGAAAAGAAAATATCAACAACGTTTGTCATGGCCGATTATCCGGTTTCCGAACAAAAACAACTCCAGGTGGCGGAAAAACTGGCCGCATATTCCTCTACCGATGATCTGGAACATCTCATTGAAGGGATGGAAAAAGAAATGAAGGAGGCGTCCCGGAGCCTCAAGTTTGAACGCGCGGCCCAGTTGCGGGATCGGATCCGGGAGCTGCGGGCCATGTTTCTGGTGGCTTCCTGAGGATAAACATGAATAAAGTCATTGCGGAAAAACTGGCGGACATACCCACCGCTCCGGGCGTCTATCTGATGAAAGACATGGGGCAAACGGTGATTTACGTGGGCAAAGCCGTCAATCTCAAAAGCCGGCTTTTCTCCTACATCGGAGCCGAATCCCGTCCGGATGCCAAGACCTCGCTTCTGGTGGAAAAAATCGCGGATGTGGAGACCATTGTCACCGCCACCGCTCAGGAAGCCCTGATTCTGGAGGCCAACCTGATTCGGCGTTACAAACCGGCTTATAATGTCATTTTAAAAGACGACAAGCGCTATCCTTCCCTGCGCCTGGATATCAGCGCACCCTATCCCTGCCTCCAGGTGGTGCGGAAAACCCGTCGGGACGGAGCGCTCTATTTCGGCCCCTATGCCTCGGGTCTGGCCCTTCGCCATACTCTGAAACTCATCAACAAGGCGTTCAAGCTCAGAAAATGCCGGACACCCGAAGTCCGGAAACGGCCGCGGCCCTGTCTGAATCATCAGATGGGGCTTTGTCTGGCCCCGTGCAGTCTGCCGGTGGATCCGGCGGTCTATGCCGATATGGTAGACCAGGTGCGGCTGTTTTTAAGCGGCCGGCCCCGGATATTGATGGATAAACTCAAGGCCGACATGCAGGCCGCCGCTGATCGCCAGGAATTCGAGCAGGCGGCATGGCTCCGGGACAGACTTTTTGCCGTAGAGCAGGTGGTGGAAAAACAGGACGTGGTGGTCAATGATTTTATAGACCGCGATGTGGTGGGTCTTGCAAGGGATAATGGCAGAGCGATGGTGGTGGTCCTGTTCATCCGGGAAGGACGGCTCATAGGGGTTCGACATTATCCCGTTCGGCAGGCCGTGGCCGGCGATGCCGACATTATCGGCGCGTTTTTCAAACATCATTATCAGCAGACCCATGATGTTCCAACAGAGGTTCTTGTCCCCGTCCATTTGGAGGATGCCGGAATTTACGGGCATTGGCTGTCGGACATGAAAGCGCGAAAGGTAACCATTTTTTCACCGAAAAGAGGGTCCAGGATGCGTCTGCTCCACATGGCCGCGGAAAATGCCGCGCTTCGGCTGAAGACATTCGTGGATGCTGAAAATTCCAGCGAGGCCCTGCTGGAATCCGTGCGGCGGCATCTAAAGCTGGAGCGTTATCCAAGGCGCATCGAATGTTTCGACAACTCCGGGATTTCCGGAACAAACCTGGTGTCGGGAATGGCCGTGTTTATCAGCGGCCGGCCTGATCCGGCTTCCCATCGGCGTTATCAAATCCGGACGGTCGCCGGTGTGCAGGATGACTACGCGTGCATGAAGGAAGTGCTCTTCCGCCGGTTCGGCGGGGCCTGCTCTTCAGGGGAAATGCCCGACCTGCTCATGGTGGACGGCGGAAAAGGCCAGCTTAACATCGCTGTATCGGTTCTTAATGAGTTGGGCCTGGATCAGGAGATGGACGTGATCGGCATCGCCAAGAGCGACGGGACCGAAGGCGCCGGCCGGGACCATATTTACAAGCCCGGCCGGGCCAATCCCCTTAATCTGACCCGGCAGGCCGACGTGATGTATTTTCTGGCGGCTATCCGGGATGAAGCCCATCGCCTTGCCGTGGCCTTTCATCGAAAGACCAGAAGTCGATCCGCCCTCCGCTCCCGGCTGGATTATGTTTCCGGCATCGGTCCGAAACGAAAGGCGGTCTTGTTGAAAACATACGGCGGCATCGAGAATATTGCCCGGGCCTCCATCGACGAGCTGTCGGCCTTGCCGGGAATGAACCGGAAAATCGCTTCCCGCCTGCTGACCGCTCTTTCGCTTACCGGTGATGCGCCATAAGCCCCGGTGCTTTATCCGGATGCCAGTTTTTTCATGGCATCCACAAGACCTTTCACCGCATCCGCCGATTTGCGAAGAGCCGCGGATTCGGCGTCGGTCAGCTTGATCTCGATGATCTCTTCAATGCCGCTTCGACCGAGTTTCACGGGAACGCCCACAAAAAGGTCGCGGACTCCGTATTCCCCTTCCAGGTAGACGGCGCAGGGAAGAATCTTTTTTTTGTCTTTCAAGATGGATTCGGCCATTTCCACGGCAGCCGATGCCGGGGCGTAAAAGGCACTGCCGCTCTTGAGCAGCCCCACGATTTCAGCGCCTCCGGTCCGGGTCCGCTCCACCAGGGCCGCGATGCGGTCTCCGGACAACAGCTCGGTGATGGGGATGCCGGCAACGGTGGAAAGACGGGGCAGGGGAACCATGGTGTCGCCGTGTCCGCCCAGCACGAAAGCGTGGGTATTTTCCACGGAAACATTCAGTTCCATGGCGATAAAGGTTCGGAATCTCGCCGAATCGAGTACGCCTGCCATTCCCATGACCCGGTGTTTCGGAAAACCGCTGGTTTCCATGGCCACATGGCACATGGCATCCAAGGGATTGCTCACGATGATGAGGATGGCTTCCGGGGACCGGGCGGCTGCTTCGGCGGTCACGGTTTTCATGATGTTCATGTTGGTTTTCAGCAGATCATCGCGGCTCATGCCGGGCTTGCGGGGAATCCCCGCCGTGATGATGACGATATCCGATCCCGTTGATGCCTCATAATCGATGCTCCCGACCAGACCGGCGTCATGTGTTTCAATGGGCGCGGCCTCGGCCAGATCCAGCGCTTTTCCCTGGGCCAGTCCGTCGGCGATATCAATGAGCACCACGTCGCAGAGTTCTTTTTCCGCAAGCCGCTGGGCCGCGGTGGCGCCGACGTTTCCGGCGCCGATGACGGTGACTTTCTTGTCCATATTCAACTCCTGATGTTTGAAAAATCCATTTTTTTGCATAGACTCTACTTACACTGAAACCGTTTCGGCAAGTCAATAAATATTTTGAAAACGCATGTTCGGGTTTATCTGCCCGAACTGTGCGGCATTTCAAAGGATGCGGATAAATACGGAACTTGACATTTGGACCGGTTGGAAATAGAGATTAGAACAATTACCATAGAATTGAGTATTTTTCACCGAATCCACCAGCGGATGGCGCACCATGTCTCGACATCATGCGATAATGTTTAAATGAAACCGGAGAAATCAAAAAAAGCGATGTTCGGCGGGTTTTTCGGCGACAGGACCATGGCGAGGGATTTGACCGCCAGCCTGGTATTGATGGTGATCATGGTTTCCCTGATGACCATATGTGCCAGTTATCTTTATTTATTGCGCCAGGAAGAACGCCGCCTGGAGCAACTGGCCGAAGAATATCTGCTTTATCTGACCGACAGTCTGGAGCTTCCGCTCTGGACGTTGGATTATGACAGCGTCGCCAAGATTGCTGATTCCTATTTTGCCAATAATCTGGTGGCGAATCTGAAAATAACCGAACAGCATTATAAATCGCCCCGGGACTTTACCGTTCAGGTGCTGTTTTCCAAGTCCAAGTCGCCGGGAAAAGACAATGTTGTGGCGGCTTCCGAAGTTCGTCATGAAGGCCGAAGTATCGGCCATGTCGAGATCGGGTTGACGCGCCGCGTGTATCAGGAGAATCTTAAACAGCTGCTGCAATCCAGTTTTTTAACCCTGCTTCTGATTATTTTATCATTGGTTCTGGTAACCAGTATTTTTCTGCGGTTATTCATGAAAAAACCCCTGGACGTTCTGATGCAGGGGATTCAACAGATTTCCATGGGAAAATATGATTATCGGTTTCCGCCCGCCAAACAGAAAGAAATTCGGTTGATCGTCTCCAATTTTATGGAAATGGCCGGCCAAATACGCCGCCGGGAAACAACGCTGGCGGCACTGAATCGTCAATTGGAAGTCGAAATCCGGGAGCGCCGAAAAGTCGAAGATGCCATTCGCGGCAACGAGGCCCAGCTCAGAGCCATTTTCGAATCTTCGGTGGACGGGATCCTTGTGGTGGACAATTATCGAAACATCATTAATGCCAATAAACGGGTTTATCAGCTTTTGGGACTCCCGGATGAATTGCGGCATCACCGCTCCGAGGCGGACCTGATCGAGTTCCTGGCAGATCAGGTGAAAAATCCGGATGATTTTAAAACAAATACGGAAGCTTTGTATGCAACCGATTTGATACGGCTGGATGAAATATTTTTCAGGAACGGCCAGGTGTTCGAACGATTTTCATGCCCCTTGAAGCAATCCGGCGCTATTATCGGCCGGGTCTGGAATTTTCGGGATGTCACCGACCGGAAACGGTCCATGCGGGCCTTGCGGGACAGTGAGGAGCGTTTTCGGCAATTGTCGGATGCCGCCCTGGAAGCCATTACTATCCACGACAACGGCGTCATTCTCCAAGTCAATCAACAGTTTTTGAAAATGTTCGGATACAACCGAAGGGAAGTGCTCGGAAAACGACAATTTTCGGATATTGTGGCCCCGGCGTTTCGGGATGAGCTGCCTATCAAAAATATCGCCGATATGGGGTTTCTGGAAGTCCAAGCCCTTCGAAAGGACGGGAACCGTTTCCCTGTGGTCATACGCAATCGCAGCATGACGTATTATGAGAAAAATGTGGTTGTTTCCGTTATCCGTGATATTTCCGACCGGAAAGCCGCCGAGAAGGAAACCCGGATCCTGCGGGAAAAACTGGCCCTGTCGAAAAAAATGGAAGCTCTCGGCCTTTTAGCCGGCGGCGTGGCCCATGACCTGAACAACATTCTTTCCGGAATCGTCAGCTATCCGGAACTGCTGCTGATGAAACCGAACCTGGATGAAAAAACCCGCAAAGCGCTAAGGACCATTCAGGAATCCGGAGAACGGGCCGCTGCCGTGGTCAATGACCTGACCACCATTTCCAGGGGGGTGGCCTCTAACCGGGAAGCGTTGAACATCAACAATGTGGTCAGGGAATATCTGATTTCGCCGGAATTGCAAAAACTTAAAACGCATCATCCGGACGTTAGAATCAAAACGGCTCTCGACCCGGAGCTGTTTAATATCGTCGGTTCGCGGCTTCATATCCGTAAAAGTCTGATGAATCTGGTGATCAATGCAGCCGAGGCGGTGGAGAAACAGGGGAAAATCGTGATATCCACCAGTAACTGCTATCTGGATAAACCATTAGCGGGTTACAGTGACGTCCAGATGGGAGAATATGCTTTGCTATCGGTTGCGGACAACGGTCCGGGCATTACCACGGAGGAAATTGGCAGGATCTTCGAGCCGTTTTACACCCGGAAGGTCATGGGCCGCAGCGGTACGGGCCTCGGGCTGACCGTGGTATGGAACACCCTGCAGGATCACGGCGGCTATATCAATGTGATCAACCATCAACAAGGCACCCGATTTGACCTTTATTTTCCGATCACCCGCGAAAGCGTCGGTGATAGCGCATCCCGATTACCTCCGCAAGCTTTCCAGGGCCGGGGAGAAACGATTCTGGTAGTGGATGACGAGCAGAACCAGCGGGAGATCGCCTCACAGATGTTGACGGCATTAGGCTATAAGGCGGTGGCGGTTGCCAATGGCGACGAAGCTCTGGATTATGTGGCAAAACAGCCGGTGGATCTGATTTTGCTCGATATGATCATGCCGGCGTCTATGAGCGGACTGGAGACCTATCAACGCATTGTGCAGCAGTATCCCGGACAAAGGGCCGTGATCGCCAGTGGATTTTCCGTGACCGAAGACGTGGCAGCGGCTCAAAAGGCCGGAGCGGGCGAGTTTGTAAAGAAACCCTATAGCATCGAAAAGTTGGGAAGCGCCGTCAGAAAAGAACTGTCACGGAATGTGCCTGCATAACCAAGTGATAAAAATTTCTTGAGATAATCGATCATAAACGGTAAACAATTAAAATATCCAAAAGATTGTATGTACGTGACGATTATTTTTGGAGATGTTCCATCACCTTCGATTCTGCGATAAATTCAAGGCAAAAAATGGATTTAATAGGGAAAATCAAGTTGGCTTTTAAAGAAGCGGAGATTTATCGCCGCCAGGGCCTGCTTGATGAAGCTCTGGATAAATATAAAGTCATCGAAGCACAGATCAAAGCCAACCGCAATATTCGGCAACGGGGAGCTTTACTGAAAAAAATCGCTTTTATAATCGACGAACTGAATCAGAAGCTCAAGCGCAGCAAAGTCCCCGATCCTCCGCCAAAGGTTTCGGAAGATGCCCAGGCGCTGATGAAAGACATGTTTACTTTCGATGACCCGGAAATCAAGGGGTCATCGTTGCTGGGAGGCGCCATTGCATTGGCCAAATTCGGTCAATATGAAAAAGCCATAGAGGAGTTCAACCGGCTGCTGGAATATGAAAAATTTCGGGTGGAAGCGGCCAAAAATATCCTGTGGTGCTGGATGCAACAGAAATATTTGGATTACGCTGTTTCGTTGTTTCAGAAATGGCAGAAAATGCAGTTTTTTGAGCCCAACGAGGTAGAATTGCTGCGGGAATATTTTCAGGAAATGTTGACCGCCGCCGGCATTCAACGCGATATCGGCGGGGTTGCCCTCCAGAAAACCATTGAACCGGATTCGGAAATCAGTGATGACGAGATCCTTGATATTTCCGCCACCCGCTTTACCCTTCCCCGGGGAGGCCGAGAGGGCGAGTCAGTGGAATTCGAGGTCAGTTTTCAGTCAGGAAAATACATCCAATTTATTATCCCCAAAAAAGAAAAGGAGTTGATCAACGGGCTGAAGCCGGGGGACATGCTCAAAGATATTGTGTTTTATTCACCGGTGGCGATTTTTTCGGGCATCGGGTTTCTGTCTACCAAAAAGGCGATCGAGGCGGGGCCTAAACGGGGGGATTACAGTTTTTCCATTAAAATTATTGATATTAAATCATAATTGACGGTCTCATAAAAACACATCGGGATCAGCCCGCGCGGTCAAGGGAGATGGATTGTAATGGCGGTCATTAATTTGAAGAACCGGCAGATTGAGTGCAAACTCGTTTATTACGGACCCGGTCGAAGCGGAAAGACCACCAACCTGGAATATATCAACAGAAATTTTACCAAGCAGGTGGCCGGAAAGATGATATCCATCGATACGGAAGGCGACCGGACTCTCTTTTTTGACTTTCTGCCCATCGGGCTGGGCAAGGTCAGGGGATGCGATGTTCGTGTTCAGCTCTATACCGTACCGGGACAGGTGAAATATCGCGCCACCCGCGAGTTGGTTTTACGGGGCGCGGACGGGATTATTTTTGTTGCGGATTCCCTGACGGTTCGACGGGAAAAAAATATGATGTCATTAAAGGATCTGCATGAGAATCTGAAAAAACTTGGAATGGATATCCGTAAAATTCCGTTGGTGCTCCAATATAACAAGCGCGATCTGGGAAAAACGGGTTTGCCGATCATGAGTGTTGAGAAGATGGAGCGTGAACTCAATCGTCAATTGAAAGTCCCGTCATTTCCCGCCAGTGCGTTAAATGGCCAGGGTGTGGGAACCACATTGACGCAGACCATCAAGTTGATCTTGCAGTATCTTCAAAAAGAATTCAAGTGGGCGAGCGGGTAATGAACAAATCAAACATCGTATTAAAAGGAAGCCTGAGTTTCATCAATCTGGGCGAATTGTTGCAGATCCTCGGCGGGAACACGGCTACGGGCATTCTTAAGCTGACGAGTCTGTATGCGGTCAATCCTGGATATATCTACATGGAAGAAGGCAATCCCGTTAATGCGGAAAATGCCGAACTGCAGGGACAGGACGCGCTCAATTCTCTTTTCGGGTGGATGGATGCGCAGTTTGAATTCATCGCCGAATCGGTGTCTTCCCAGAAATTGATTAAAAAGAATCGCATGGAATTGATTTTAGACGGATTGCGCATGGTCGACGATGGCGCCGTGGAAAAACTGGGCCGCGCAAATGTTCCGCAGCAGACTCATCTGGTCACAAACGATGAATCCGAACTTCCGGTGGTCCGCGGTCCCCTGATCGACTATATATACGTGGTGGATGAAGAAGAATTTGCCAACGGCAAGGAGATCGTTATCCAGGAAAAATACGGCAACTGGCTCTGGGTGATATTAAAGGGAACCGTGGAAGTGATCCGCCTGATGCCCGAAGGCGTTGCCCGGATCGTCCGGCTGGGAGAAGGAGCTTTTGTCGGCAGTCTTGAATCCATCGCCGAAAGAGGATATATGCGAAACGCCACGGTTATGGCGGTGGAACGGGTGCAATTGGGCGTTCTTGATTTTGTGCGTATTTACCGAGAGTTCGTGAATTTGTCGGAACAACTCAAAGCCCTCCTGCTCTCTCTTGACAAACGATTTAAGCAGATCACCACCAATTGCGCGGATGCCCTGATGAACCATGTGCATGCGGCCGATATCAAAGAGCTGACCCCGTTTATCACCGATAAACAAAACGAGGAAAAGGTATTTCAAATTACCGCAGGACAGGCCAAGATCGTCCGCAGGGATGGCAAACAGCTGATCGAGTTATGCCGGTTATCAACAGGCGATGTGATCGGCGACGTCCCTTTTTTGAGAATTTCCCATGAGCCATTTTCCGCGGAAGTTTATGTGGATGATTCCTTCAAGACGGCCGACATCGATCTGGCCGTTATCAAAGAGGAATATGATTGTCTTTCCGCTACGCTGATGAACATGGTACAACATACCGTAACCTGTACATCCGTGACAACTCAGCGGATCATTGACATATATAAAAAATATGCCGATGATTAACCGGACGGCCATTTCGGCGACGTCGGCGACCTGCGTGTTCCCGGTGGGCTGAAATTTTGAGATATGGGGTTTCGTCAGTACGGATCTTATTTAATCGATAAGGAGCCTGGCAATGACTGATAACAAGCGGAAGCATGAGCGGTATGATTCGTTAAATTTGTTGACGTATGTGTGCGTGGATACGGATGGCAAGGCCTGGACCCAGGGAATGGGGCGGACATTGGATATCAGTGAAAGCGGGCTTCGACTGGAGACCCATGAACCCATCGATACGAAGTATGTAATGCTTCTCTCCCTCGGCATTGAAGATGAGGTTGTTGACGTAAAGGGAAAAGTCGTTTACTGCAACCGCGGGGATGAAGGAAAGTTTGAATCCGGTATTTTATTTACGCATCCCAGACCCGATGACATGGTGATACTGAAGAGATATATCCAGGCCTTTGAAAAACAATACGGATAATTTCCTGCCGCAGAAGATGGCGGTCGGGAGCACATGATAAAAACCTAACGCATGATAATGAAATGGAAGGAAGATGAAAGACCCTGTTGCTGTTTATGAAACCGATTTTCCGGAATTGCCGTTGGTAAAGCGCGGAAAGGTACGGGACCTTTACGACCTGGGGGATGCTTTTCTGATGGTCGCCACGGACCGTATTTCCGCTTTTGACGTGATTATGCCCAATCCCATTCCCCAGAAAGGGGAAATCCTGACCCAGATATCGTTGTTCTGGTTTGATCGCATGGCGGAAAGTGTTCCCAACCATTTGATCTCGAGTAATGTCAATGAATATCCCGACGTGTGCCGGCCCTATGCGGATGCGTTGCGGGGCCGGAGTATGCTGGTGCGCAAAGCCAAGCCCCTGCCCGTGGAATGCGTGGTCCGCGGTTATATCTCGGGTTCCGGTTGGCAGTCCTATCGGGAAAACGGCACGGTCTGCGGCATCATCTTGCCTCCGGGTCTGAAGGAATCCGACCAACTTCCCGAACCTCTGTTTACGCCGTCCACCAAGGAAGAATTCGGCGCCCATGATATTAATATCGATTATGATGAAGTGGTGCGCCTGATCGGCGCCGATTCCGCTGAAAAGGTCCGGGATCTGAGCATCGCGCTTTACCGCCAAGGCGCGGCATATGCTGAAACCAAAGGGATCATCATCGCTGATACCAAATTTGAATTCGGTGTTTATGATGATCAGTTGATTCTCATCGATGAAGTTTTGACTCCGGATTCCTCGCGATTCTGGCCGAAAGACCGCTATCAGCCCGGCGGTTCCCAGGAAAGCTTCGACAAGCAGTACCTGAGGGATTATCTGGTTTCCATTAAATGGAACAAAACTCCTCCCGCGCCCGAACTTCCGGTCGAGGTTATTGAAAATACCCGTCGGAAATACCGGGAAGCGCTTTCTTTGTTGACCGGAAATCCGGATGCGATTTAACTTCCGCGACGTTTCCCTTGACCAAATCAATGTGGAAGACGAACGGTTTCGGATTTCAACACCAGAACCCACGGATGATCTGGCAGAGGCGGTTAACAGGATCGGGATGCTCTACCCCCCGATCCTTTTTGAAACAGCATCCGATGATTATGTGATTGTTGCCGGATTTAAGCGTATCGGAGTTTGTCGCCGGCTTGGATGGAATACCATCGGTGCCCGGATCCTCCCCGGCGATACGCCCGCATGCGACTGCCTTCACGTTTCCATCGCCGATAACACGTTTTATCGGTCTTTAAATCTTATTGAACAATCTGCCGCGGTTTCAAAACTTGCAGCCTTTTACCGCAACGACGCAGAATTGAGCCGGGCTGCCGGGCTGCTCGGCATGGCGGTGAGCCCGGAGCTGGCGGCTAAACTGAAACGGATTTCCATGCTGTCGGCGGCGCTGCGGCAATCCATCCTGTCCGGGTCGATTTCCTTAAACATCGCCCTTGCCATTGACACGATTGATTTTCCTCTGGCGGAGAGGTTGATCGCGGTCTTTGATCAACTCCGGCCCACTTTAAACCAGCAGAAGCAGATGGTGGAATGGGTGAAAGACCTTGTGCGCCGGGATCCGTCTGCAACTGACGATCTGTTGGCGGATGAAGCCTGCCGGAAGATGTTATCGGATAACGATCTTGATCGGCCGCGTAAAATCCGGTGGTTGATGGATGCGCTTAAACGCAGGCGATTTCCCGTTATATCGGCGTTTGTCCAAGAGTATCGGCAACACATGCAATCCCTGCGTCTGCCCCCCGGCGTGGAAATGGTCACCCCGGAAGATTTTGAAGCGATCCGACATCGGCTGGTACTGGACTTTCATTCGTTAGCCGAATTTGTAAATCAAATTGACCAATTGTATGCTCTTTCCCATGATGTTAATTTTCAGGCCTTGATTGATAAAGATGTTGCGGTTCACGACCCTTTATATTGACCGTGATGTCGAGGATTTACCGGAAACCGGTTTGATTCGCGACAACTTGAAAGTCCCGTGTCGGTTGGTGGACGGCGCGGAGCAAGTATATGGCGATCTTGCCCGGCATTCGGATCCCGTGGGCGCGGCCAAAAAGATCCTTTATCTCACCCGCAACAGGGGCGCTTTTGTCCGGGACTGCCCCGGCACCAGCCATTATACCTGCTGCGGATACCGGATTCTGCATATCGGGACGTTCTGCACCATGGATTGCGCCTATTGCATCTTGCAATCCTATTTTCATCCCCCTGTGCTTCAGTACTTCGTCAATCACGCGGATCTGTTTTCGGCCCTGGATCTTTTGTTTGCCGAAAACAGCACCACCCGCATCGGTACCGGCGAGTTTACCGACAGTCTGATCTGGGATGATCTGCTGCCGTTTTCCCCGCGGCTGATCCGACGTTTCGCCCAACAGAACCGGACGGTGCTTGAATTGAAAACCAAAACCATCAACATCGATCATCTGCTGCCGGTCCGGCATCATCGAAAAACCATTCTGGCCTGGTCGCTGAACACCGAACCCATTATCCGCCATGAAGAAAGACGGACCACCCCGCTGAATTCCCGCCTGAATGCTGCTGCCCGGGCGCAGGCACACGGATATCCGCTGGCGTTTCATTTTGATCCCATTATTATTTACCCGGAGTGTGAAACACACTATGCAGAGGTGATTGACCGTCTTTTTCAATTTGTTGACCCCGGCAACATTGTCTGGATCAGTCTGGGCACCTTGCGGTTTATGCCCGCTCTGAAATCGGTCATGGAAAAGCGGTTCCCGCAAACCGCCATCGCCTGCGGGGAGTTTATCAAAGGACTGGACGGCAAGATGCGCTATTTCAAGCCTTTGCGTATTGCCCTGTATCGCCGGATCATCGAGCGGATCCGGCGGTACGCGCCGGAGGTCACGATATATTTTTGTATGGAAGACGATGAGGTGTGGCGAAAGTCCATGGGGTTTGTTCCTTCCGAACGGGGCGGGCTTTTCCGCATGCTGGATCAAAGCGCCGTGAAGACTTGCGGCGTGACAGTTGACGCGGTATGAGACCATTTGATTTTTGCCCATAACCCAGTTGAAATCCATTGTCAAAAAGCCAGGAGAAAAAATGATTGCCGAAATCTTGTCCACGGGCGATGAAGTGTGCCAGGGAACTGTGGTAAACAGTAATGCGGCCCATATCGCGTCTGTGCTTTCAGAAGCGGGAATACGGGTTGTCCGGCATACCTGTGTGGGCGATGATCTGAACGTATTGGTTCCGGCGTTTCGCGAAATCGCGGAGCGTGCGGATATTGCCGTGGTCACGGGCGGTCTTGGCCCTACCATGGACGATCTCACGGCGGAGGCCGCGGCCCGGACCGCCGGGGTGACGCTCCGGAAAAACGCGGAAGCGATGGGCGGGATCGTTGAGTTTTTCCAGCGATTTTCCCGCTCCCTCTCGCCTTCGGATCATAAGCAGGCATTTCTTCCCGAAGGCGCGCTACCGTTGCCGAATCAATGGGGTACCGCGCCGGGTTTTACCATGACCATCGGCCACTGCGGTTTTTATTTTCTGCCGGGCGTGCCCATGGAGATGGCACGGATGCTGTCGGGCTCGGTCATTCCCGATATCATGTCCCGGGCGGGTGGGAAAGAACAGGTTTTACGAACCCGCTCCATGTCCGTGTTCGGTCTTCCGGAAGCCGTGGTTAATGACCGGTTGGAAAATTTCGAAAAACAACATCCCGGTGTCTGCATTGGAATCATGGCCCGGTTCCCGGCGATTTATGTTAAAGTCTCGGTCATCGGCCCACGGACTTCTGATCTGGATGAACGTCTGGAGCGGGCCCATGCCTGGGTCATGGATCAGCTCAGGGAGCGCGTATTTTCTTCTTCAGGTCAAACCATGCAGGAAACCGTGGGACAACTGCTGATCCAAAAGGGGGCCACCCTGGCTGTGGCGGAAAGCTGCACCGGCGGCCTTATTTCGGATTGGATCACCAATGTGGCCGGCAGTTCGGATTATTTTTTATTCTCTGCCGTTACCTACGCCAATGCCGCAAAGATCGATCTGCTGGGGGTTCCTCCGGATATCATTGCTGACTTCGGGGCGGTTTCCGAAGAAACCGCCCGGCAGATGGCAAGCGGCGTAAAGCGCATTTCCGGTTCTGATTACGCATTGTCGGTGACCGGCATTGCCGGTCCCTCGGGCGGGAGCAAAGACAAGCCCGTGGGCACGGTCTGTGTCGGCCTTTCCGGTCCTGCAACGCTGGTCTCCCGCAAATTTCAATCGCCGTTTTCGGATCGGTTGTACAACAAACAGATTTTTGCTATGGTTGCGCTTGATCTGCTTCGCAAGGAGCTGGTTATTGATCGTACGGCAAAAGACGACTTTGGGCAAGATCCCGACTGTCGAGGAAATAAAAGGAAAAACAATGGATTGGAAGGGTAAGCTGGTCGGCGGAGCCATGGGATTTGCCTTGGGCGGACCGGTAGGCGCCATTGCCGGAGCGCTTTTTGGTCATATGTTTGACGGCAAGGAGACCAGAGATCCCCGGCCGTCTTCCAAGCCCTTGTCTTCTCTGGATCTTGCCTATGCGGTTCTGGAGTGCGCGCCTTCGGATTCCGATGCGCAGATCAAACAGGCCTACCGGCGGAAGGTGCGGGAATTCCATCCGGACGCGGTGGCTGCCAGGCAATTGCCGGAAGAATTCATCCGATCCGCCCGGCAGCGATTCCAGGAAACCCGGGATGCGTATGAAATGATCCAGAAAGCAAGAAGCCAACAGCGGTCTTGATGGCCCCTGTATTGCTATGGAGGTGAAAGGTGATAGAGATACAATCGGGAAATCCGGCGGAAATTCAAACCGAATGCCTGGTGATTCCCGTCTGCGAGGATGCTCCCGTTCATAAGGATAAGGATGTCAGGGGGTTGCTGACTTTAGTCGAAAATATCGGAGATTTTAAAGGACGAAGCGAAGATGCGCTTTTTTTATATCATTCCCCGGCCCTGTCTGCTGCCAGACTGATGTTTGTCGGGTTGGGCAAACGCGAAAAAATCGACGCAGAACGCCTGCGCCAGACCATGGGGAAGATCGTCAGGGAATGCATAAAAAAAGAGATGAAAGAGGTTGTGTTTTGCGCGCCGGATTTCGAAAAGCTATCCATGGAGGGATCCGTCCTGCTATCCGCCCTTTTTGAAGGGGCGCATTTGTCCAACCACGTGTTTGATCATTATAAAAAGGAAAAAAAGAACAAACCGCTTCAAACCATCGGTGTGCATACCCATCAGATGTCCGATACAGAAGGTATGAATCTGGCGCGGCGGGTCGGAACCGTCTGTTCTTGCGTTGCCATGGCCAGGGACTGGGTCAGCATGCCGCCCAATGAAAAGCGCCCCGACCGCTTTGTCCGATCCATTCACAAGGCTGTGGAAAAGGAAAAAATCCATATTACCGTTTTGGATGAACAAATTCTTAGAAAAAATAAGATGGGCGGTATTCTGGCCGTGGGCGCCGGCAGTCGCAGCAGGCCTCGGATGCTGATCCTTGATTATCGGCCTGGCAGGAAACCGAAAGTCTCCAGAAACATTAAAAGCGCCGTTCTCGTGGGCAAGGGCGTTACCTTTGATTCCGGGGGCATTAATTTAAAGACCTCGTCCGGTCTGGAAGACATGAAAATGGACATGGCCGGCGCGGCGGCCGTGGCCGGAATCCTGATCGCCATGGCGCGCCTCAAGATCGGCTACCGGCTCATCGGCGTGATCCCGGTGGTGGAAAATATGATTTCCGGAGATGCCTCCCGGCCCGGAGATATCGTTCGGACGTATGCCGGAAAAACAGTGGAAATCACCAACACGGATGCGGAAGGGCGGTTGATTCTGGCCGACGCCATGGCCTATGCCGTCAAGAACTACAAACCCGATGTCATGTTTGATCTGGCCACATTGACCGGTGCCTGCGTGGTGGCGCTGGGGGATAAAATCGCCGGGGTGTTTTCTCCCGATGACGCGCTCACCGATGCTTTTGTTTCCGCGGGTAAGGCTACCCATGAACGATGCTGGGCATTGCCTCTGCCGCCGGACTATAATGAAATGCTTGCAAGCGATTTTGCGGACATAAAAAACGCGGCTTCCAATCGTTTGGCCGGCGCCCTTACAGCGGCCCTTTTCCTGAAGAATTTTGTCGGCGATACCCGCTGGGCTCATATCGATATCGCTGGTCCGGCTTATGGCAAAAGAGAGGGACCTTATTGCCCGGCCGGCGGCACCGGGTTTGGCGTCCGACTGGTGATAGAGGCATTGAACCGCCTGGCATAGGTGATTTATGATCCGCATTGACTTTTTACTGCTTTATTCCGATTCGAGAGAGGCGGCTTCATGACATTGGATGTCAAGCATGTGGTGGTGACCGGAGCGGCCGGTTTTATCGGCTTTCATCTGAGTCGCCAGCTGCTGGATGCCGGAATTCGCGTAACCGGCATTGATAATTTAAATGCCTATTATGATGTGGGGTTGAAAAACGACCGGCTCGCCATTCTGGAACCCTATGGCGGATTCCGCTTTTTCCGGGCCGATCTTAGCGATATGGGCGGGCTTGAAAATATTTTCGCATCCCAGGCGGTCGATGTGGTCGTCAACCTGGCGGCTCAGGCCGGGGTTAGATATTCCCTTACCAATCCCCATGCCTATGTCGCCTCCAACCTTGCCGGTTTTGTCAATATCCTGGAATGCTGCCGGCATCATCAGGTCCGTCATCTGGTGTTTGCATCTTCCAGTTCGGTATACGGCGCCAACACCGCCATGCCGTTTTCTGTTCATCACAATGTCGATCACCCGGTTTCTCTGTATGCGGCCACCAAGAAATCCAATGAACTCATGGCCCATACCTACAGTCATCTGTATGGCCTGCCCTGTACGGGCCTTCGATTTTTCACTGTCTACGGGCCCTGGGGACGGCCTGACATGGCCCTGTTTCTGTTTACCAGAGCCATTCTTTCCGGCCGGCCCATTCAGGTATTCAACCACGGCAGGATGCAACGCGATTTCACTTATATCGACGATATTGTGGAAGGCGTTGCCAGGATTATGAAAAAACTTCCCGTCCCGAATCCTGACTGGTCCCCAGATGCGCCGGACCCGGGGACTTCCTATGCGCCATATCGAATTTACAACATCGGCAACAATCAGCCGGTGGGACTTCTGGAATTTATCGGGACCATTGAACAGATTCTTGGCCGGAAAGCTGAAAAGGTATTTCTGGACTTGCAGCCCGGGGACGTGGCGGCCACCTATGCTGATATTGATGATCTTTACGACGCTGTCGGTTTCCGTCCCCAAACGCCCATCAGCGCCGGAATCGAGCAGTTTATCGCCTGGTATCGTGCTTATTACGAAGTATAAACGCTGATGATTATGCAGAAAGACGTTTCCCTGGGACGGGCAAAAATCCTTTGAGAGTCAGACAAACAGCCGTATTATCATGCAGCGCTTATTGATCATCGCGGGTATTGTGCTGATCGCCGCGGGGCTGTTCTGGCCGTGGGTGAGTCGTCTTCCTCTTGGCCGACTGCCGGGAGACATCTTTATCGATAAGCCGGGTCTGAAGGTTTATATCCCGATTGCCAGCATGATCATTATCAGCGTTGTTCTTTCGGTGATACTCTGGATTTTCCGGAAATGATGGCGCCTTCCGGTCTTCGGGGGGCGGCTGGACCAAGGGATCCGCGAGACGCTCCTTTCGCCCTTCCTGTCGGCATTTTTCCCCATACCAGTCGATCTGACGGCAGATGCCGCGGATCATGGCGACCTCTCTTGCCCTGATGGGAAGCCGGGAGAGAAAGAAACGGATCTTGTTCATCCAGTAATCCGGATTTTCGGGCAGAATATAATTAATGCGGACCAGGATGTCCCGGATCTGTTCATACATGCCGTCGAGTTCGTGTCGGGCGGCAAGACGGGGGACAAAGTGTTGTCTTTTCGGCGGATCGGCGTTGAAAAGGGCGTAACAGACCACCATGACGGCCTGAGCCAGGTTCAGCGAGGAAAAATTTGACGTGGGAATGTTGATCAGAGCGTGGCAGAAACGGATATCCTCGTTGGTAAGCCCCCGGTCCTCGGAACCGAACACAATGGCCACGTCATTTTCTTTGCTGATGGGGACCAGTTTGCCGGCCAGTTCCCATGGCGGCAATACCATTTGCCGTTGGGAGCCCAGCCGGGCGGTGGTGCCTGCCACGTAATGGAAGCAAGACAGCGCGGTTTGAAGATCGGGGAACAGGCGGATGCCGTCCACCACATCACCGGCCGCATGAGTGGCCAACCGTTTGACTTTTTCCAGATCATAATTTTCCGGGTCCACCACTACCAGTCGGTAAAATCCCATGTTTTTCATGGCTCTGGCGGCGGAACCGATGTTTTCCGGATACCGGGGACGGTTTAGCACGATGGCGACGTGATCCGGAGTTATTTTTTCATCCATGGGCTTCCTGCAACCTTACCAGAGCAGAAGAACAATTATGATAACCGCATCGTGCCGGTTATCATGGGGTTGAAGTCGAAAATGTCTGTTTGAGAAAATCGATAAATGCCGAGCACAGTGGTGAGGGGGTTCGATCCTGGTGCACGGTCAGATAAAAAAAGCGTTTTAATCGCATGCCGTTTACCGTCAAGGCTTTGAGGGTTCCGGCTGCCAACTCCTCGGAAACGGCGACGGGAGAGAGGATGGAAATGCCGATATGGTTTTTGATGCTCTGGATCACCGCTGCGGTGCTGCCCATTTCGGCAACAATGTTGAGTTGTCCAATATCTCCGCCCATTTCAGCCAAGCGCCGTTGAAGGGATTTCCGTGTACCGGAACCGGCTTCCCGGATAATAAACGGTTCCGCGCGCATCATGTTGAGACTGACCTGGTTTTTGGCCGCCCATGGATGATCCGCCGGCACGATCAGGCGCATGTCGTCTTCAATCAGTCGGCTCTGAACGATGCGTCCGCTTTCGCTTCTGGCGCCCACGACGCCGAATTCAAGTTTCGAGGCGATGATATCTTCGATAATCTGCGCGGTGTCCCCGACCATTAAAGAAATATTCACGTTTTCATAATGGGTGAGAAATCGGCCGATAATCCGGGGAAGGATATAGCCCCCCGGAATCGTGCTTCCGCCGATGTTTAGGCGGCCGCTGATCTTTCCAAGAAATCCGGCCATGGCTGATTCGGTTTCGCTGATCTGGGCCAGAATCTTTTTTGCATGGGTATAGAGCAGTTCCCCGACCCGGGTCGGAAGCACTTCCCTGCCGAGTCGATCCAGCAGACGGCATCCGAAATGATTTTCCAGTTCCTTGATGTGACTGCTGACGGTCGGCTGGGTAAGGGCGACCGCCCTGGCAGCACGGGAAAAACTTTTGTTTTCCACCACTTCTTTGAAGATGTTGAGGTGCCATACATCCATTGCCCATTCTCCCGCTAACACGTGATGAAGCCGTAAAAATCCTGTTTACACGTTTCGTGCGCCGTTCTGGAAGAAGAATTTTTTCGACACTGCCGTGATTATGGATTGAAAAAATAAATAGATTTAAAAAAATGCATCGAATTTTTGAATTTGAAATATAGAGCATCAACATATATAGAATTTACGCGGAGGGCAAGGCAAATTCTTATCGCATGGAGAGTCATTATGAAGGAGATCGACGCACGAAAACTGACATGTCCGGGCCCGGTATTATTGACGCGAGACCTGCTGGAAAAAGAAACCCCCGGTTTGATCCGCATCATTGTTGACAATGACGCGGCAAATCAAAACGTCATTCGTTTTCTTGAATCCAGAGCCTATAAAACCGCTGTCAGCATGGAAGGCGAATTTTTCTGCATCACCGCACACGGGAATTTCGATGACGAAATCCCGGAGCCGGCTGCGGAAATATCGGCATCACCGGAACGCCCCGAGAAAAAAGTCATGGTCATGATCACCACCGACCGGATCGGATTCGGCGATGATGAACTGGGTAAAAAGCTGATGATCAGTTTTCTCAAAACTTGCAGGGAAATGGGTCGGGAACTCTGGCGTCTGGTATTTATTAACAACGGGGTTAAGATGACCGTCAACGGATCCGCGGTGCTTTCGGAATTGACGACGCTGGAAAAAGAAGGCATAACCATACTGGTATGTGGTACCTGTCTGACCCATTTCAACCTGATGGACCAGAAAAAGGTAGGACAAACCACCAACATGCTGGATATTGTCACTGCCCTGCAGCTGGCGGACAAGGTGATCAATTTTTAAAACTGCATGATAAGGTTTTCTTTTCTCAGCAGCGCATGGGCGCGGGGCAGCCGTTAGATAACGTGCTGGCCCGTAAATTTATCGCGAAAGGAAAAAAGCAGATGAAACTGGTGATCGTAGGCGGCGTAGCCGGCGGCGCGACGGCTGCCGCCAGGGCCAGGCGCTTGAATGAGCATGCGGAAATAGTTCTGTTTGAAAGAGGTGCGTTCATATCATTTGCCAACTGCGGCTTGCCGTATTATATCGGCGACATTATCAAGAAGCGACAGGAACTTTTCGTTACCACGCCTCAGGATTTCAGCGACCGCTATGCAGTGGACGTCCGCGTCTACTCCGAGGTGACCTCCATAGACCGTTCCGCGAAAACCGTGACCGTAAAAGATCTGATTTCCGGTGAAGTCTACGCGGAAATCTACGATAAACTCATGCTCGCCCCCGGTGCCGAACCCCTCAAGCCGCCACTTGCCGGCATTGATGTGAAAAACATCTTCACCTTGCGAAATATTCCGGACATGGACGGGATCAAGGCATATGTGGATCAACACAAGCCCGAGTCGGCCGTTGTGGTGGGCGGCGGATTCATCGGTTTGGAAATGGTGGAAAATCTGGTGCATCGGGGCGTCACTGCCACCATCGTTGAACGCCTCGATCATGTTATGCCCCTTCTGGATTCGGAAATGGCGGGTCTGGTGCATGCCTATCTGGAAGAAAAAGGGGTAACCTGCATCCGATCCGACGGGGTTAAATCCTTTGGCGAAGACGAGGGAAGACTGGCGGTGGAAACCGAAAAGGGCCGTCGTCTGGTTTGCGATCTTGCCATTGTATGCGTGGGCGTCAGGCCGGAAAACCGGCTGGCACGGGATGCGGGCCTTGAGATCGGCCCGTTGGGAGGCATTCGCGTGGACGCCTCCATGCGCACCTCAGACCCCGATATTTACGCCGTGGGTGATGCGGTGGAGATTTTTGATTTCCTCACCGGAGGCCCCACCACCACGCCTCTGGCAGGCCCCGCGAATAAGCAGGGCCGGATCGCGGCTGATAATGTCATGGGACGAGTTTCTATGTTCAAGGGGACGCTCGGCACGTCGGTGGTCAAAATTTTTGATGCGATTCTGGCGTCCACGGGGCTGAATGAAAAAACCCTCAAAGCCCGTGATATGCCGTATCTGGTCAATTATACCCATTCGGGCTCTCACGCCTCCTATTATCCGGGAGCCGAAATGATGGCCATCAAGCTGCTGTTCGCTCCGAACAACGGCAGGATCCTCGGCGCCCAGATTTTCGGAAAACAAGGGGTGGACAAACGCATCGATGTAATTGCCACCGCGATCCGGGGTTCCATGACGGTGTTTCAACTGGAAGAACTGGAGCTGGCGTATGCGCCGCCCTACTCATCGGCCAAGGATCCGGTCAATATCGCGGGATTCGCTGCCGCCAACCTGATCCGGGGAGATGTTCTCAGCATGCGATGGGAAGCGCTTGCCGGGTTTGATCCGGAAAACGATGTTCTCATCGACGTCAGGACCAAAGCTGAATTGAAGCAGACCGGGACCCTTAATGGCGCTCTCCATATTCCCATAAATGAGTTTCGCCATCACCTTACATCCCTGGATCCGGCAAAACGCTATATTGTCTTCTGCTCCATCGGTTACCGGGGGTATATCGCCTACCGGATTTTGATACAGCGCGGATTTGAAGCCATCAATCTGAATGGAGGCTTTCGCACCCTGCTGGGCGCCCGGGAAAAGCTTATGTCCGAATCTCCTGAAGCTCCCCTGTGGCTGGGGGAGTAGGAAATGACCGCGTTTACCTATGCCGTCCTGGCCAGTCTTCTGGCCGGGCTGGGAACGGGTGTAGGTGCGCTGCCGGTCCTTGTCTTTAAAACCATATCCCGCGGCACGTTAAACACACTGCTGGGCGCCGCCGCGGGCGTGATGCTGGCGGCTACCGCGTTTTCGCTTATTGTTCCGGGTATTGAATCCGGGGATCTGTTCTGGCCCGGCTACGGCGTTTTCGTGGTGATGGCAGGAATATTGACCGGCGCCATTTCGCTGGATCTTATCGATAAATTTCTTCCGCACGAACATTTTTATAACGGACCGGAAGGTCCGGCATCCGATATGAAACGGATCTGGCTTTTCGTGATCGCCATTGCCATCCATAATTTTCCGGAAGGTCTTGCCGTGGGCGTCGGAGTCGGAGCCGGCGACATGGCTGCCGGCGTTACCCTCGCCATTGGTATCGGCCTTCAGAACATGCCGGAAGGTCTGGCTGTGGCGCTGCCGTTGATGGGGCTGGGATATTCCCGGTGGAAATCCGTGGGGATTGCCACTCTCACCGGCCTGGTGGAACCGGTGGGCGGTCTGCTGGGCGCCGGCGCGGTGACGCTGTTTCAGCCGATCCTGCCGTTTGCCCTGGCTTATGCGGCCGGGGCCATGCTTTTTGTCATCAGCGATGAAATCATTCCCGAAACCCATTCCAGGGGGAGATCACGGCAGGCCACCTATGGCGTTGTGATCGGTTTTATCCTGATGACGGCCCTGGATTATCTGTTCGGATAGCATATCCTCATTAAATGCCTTTATAAACGGATACAGATCGGATGTTCGGTCGGGTTCCCGCTCCCGTTGATTTGAAGAAAACCAGCGCCTATTAAATCAACGGGCGGTAACGTCCGTGATTGCTTTGCATTAAAAATGCATTATAATTTAGACTGGCGATGATATGCGGACAAACGAAAAGGTGGTCACACTATTTAGGTTAAGGAGGCAAAAAATGGCCAAGAAAATTCTGATCGCACTTGATGATTCGCAAAATGCCATGCGGGCCGTGGATTTTATTGGCGCGCATTTTGCCGGGGATGCCGAGGTCAAACTCCTTAGTGTTTTGCCTGATACTGAAGCTCTTTGCGCCATGCAAAGCCCCGAACTCACCCCCTATTTTCTGGATCAGCAGGCTTCCTTCTGCGCATTGGAAAATAAAAAAAAGGAACTGGTTGATCAGACGCTCCAGGAAGCACGCCGCCGGCTGATCAACTCCGGGTTCGCCACCGACGCCATCACCATAAGTGCAAAAAAACGGGAAAAAGGGATCGCCCGGGATATTATTCATGAAGCCACAACCGGGGGCTACAATCTTGTCGCCATTGGCAAGACGGGGTTGTCGGGCATCCGCGAGTTTTTCATGGGCAGCGTCGCCCAAAAAGTCGTCCAGGGATCGAAAGGCGTTTCGGTTCTGCTGGTGGAATAACGGCTTTTCTGGAGCTATGGAGACGGCTCTTCGCATTCGTGATGGAAGTGATGGAACAGGAGGGATGAATGAAAATATTGATTACGGGCGCATCGGGATTTGTGGGACGGCATCTGGTGAAACATTGCACGGATCTCGGATACCGGGTCACGGCCGTTGACCTGACTCCTTTTCCCGAAACCCTGGATCCAAAGTATTTGCAGGTGATCCAGGCCGATACCACCCGCCCCGGTTCATGGCAGGATGCCGTGGCCGAATGCGATGCGGTGATCAATCTGGCCGGGGTTAATATTTTTCGTCGCTGGAGCGCACACTATAAGGAATTGATTTACGACAGCCGGATTTTGACCACTCGCCATCTGGTCAATGCGTTCCCGGAGAAAACCTCGACGGTTTTATGCTCCACATCCGCGGTAGGTTATTACGGCAGCCGAGGTGATGCGATACTCGACGAAAACGCCGGGGCGGGCGACGATTTTCTGGCCCGGGTGTGTGTTGACTGGGAAAAAGAAGCCATGATGGCACAATCCAGAGGAGCCCGGGTGGTTATTCCCCGGTTCGGCGTGGTTTTAGCCGGGAACGGGGGGGCATTGGCCAAGATGATCCCGGCATATCGTCTTTTCGTGGGCGGTCCTTTGGGAAACGGACGGCAGTGGTTTGCCTGGATTCATATTCAGGATTTGGTTCAGGCAATGCTTTTTGTCATTGACAAAAATGAAATCGAGGGACCGGTCAATTTCTGCGCGCCCCAGCCGGTGAGGAACAATGACTTTTCCAAAACGCTTGCCAGCCGGTTAAACCGCCCGTCGGCTCTTCGTGTTCCCGCGTTCATGTTACGTCTGGCCGCCGGTGAACTGGGAAATCTGGTGCTTAACAGCCAGCGTGCGGTGCCGCAAAAACTCGATAACGCCGGTTATATGTTCCGGCATCCATCCCTGGCATCCGCACTGGAGGAGGCCGTTGGGTAAACCGTTGAACAGGGAGGAATTCTGATGCAGGAAAAAAAATTTCACATACCAAATATCAGCTGCGGACATTGCGTGCGGACCGTTGAAAACGAATTAACGGAAATCACGGGCGTTGCGAAAGTATCCGGAAATCCCGATACCAAGGATGTTGTCGTTGCATGGGATGACCCCGCCACCGAGGAAGCCATCCGCAAGGTCCTAAGCGACATCAACTATCCGGCGAAATAGGCCATTTCACGCTGGAATCGCACACCAGGGAATAGCGAAAAGTGAAACGTCAAAATGTCCAGATACCCATCACCGGCATGACATGCGCCAATTGCGCCGCCAATATTGAGCGGAGCCTCAAAAAAATCGATGGCATTGAACACGTCAATGTCAATCTTGCCACCGAACGCGCTGATGTGGCTTTCGATGACGCCAGGGTGGCCATGAACGATATTATCGCCAATATTCAGCGTGCCGGATATGGCGCTGTTGTTCCCGACGAAGACGCTCCGGATGCGGAATCCAGGGCGCGGGATGCCGAGGTCCGGGATCAGACGCGCAAATTTTACGCCGGCGTGCTTTTTACCCTGCCGTTGTTTGTGCTTTCCATGGGCCGGGACATGCACCTGCTGGGGTCCTGGGCTCAACTCCCCTCCATGGATTGGTTCTTGTGGGTACTGGCCACCCCGGTTCAGTTTTACACCGGCTGGGATTTCTATACCGGGGGCTGGAACAGCCTGCGCAACAAGAGCGCCAATATGGACGTCCTGGTGGCCATGGGCTCGTCAACGGCCTATTTTTATTCCGCGGCCGTTTTGATTTTTCCGGAGGTCGGGGACCATGTGTATTTTGAGACCGCCGCGGTTATCATCACCCTGGTGCGCCTGGGAAAACTCATGGAGGCCGGGACCAAGCGGCGGACCGGCGGAGCCATCCGTAAGCTGATGAACCTTCAGCCGAAAACCGCCACTCTCCTTAAGGACGGGCAGGAGACGCCGGTACCCTTTTCCCGGATTCAACAAGACGACATACTGGTCGTAAGGCCGGGAGAGCTGATCCCTGTTGACGGCATGGTGGTCGATGGCCGTTCATCAGTGGATGAATCCATGCTGACCGGCGAATCCCTGCCCGTTGACAAGGAAGTCGGGAATGCGGTCATCGGTGGTACCATCAACAACGACGGCATGCTGCAGATGCGCGCCACCCGGGTCGGCCGGGAAACGACCCTGGCCCAGATCATTCGTTTCGTTCAGGAGGCCCAGGGCAGCAAAGCCCCGATCCAGGCCCTGGCCGACCGGGTGGCGGCGGTATTTGTGCCGGTGGTGATCGTGATCGCGGCGGCATCTTTCGGCATCTGGATATGGGCTGCGGGAGACGGGGTCGCGGCCATGATACGGCTGGTGGCCGTGCTGGTCATTGCCTGTCCCTGCGCACTGGGCCTGGCGACTCCCACAGCCATGATGGCCGGCATGGGCAAGGCCGCGTCGCTGGGGATTCTTTTTAAAAACAGCGAAGCTCTTCAGATGTCTGATGGACTTGATATCATTGTCCTGGATAAAACCGGAACCCTTACCGCCGGCAAACCCGCGGTCCGGGACATTATTCTCTTGACCGATACATGCGATGATGAAAAAAATCTGCTTTACTTGGCCGCTTCCGTTGAAAGCGGTTCCGAGCATCCCATTGGCAAGTCTGTGGTAAAGGCCGCCGTGGAAAAAAAAATTTCCGTGACCCGGCCCGAACGCTTCAAAGCCCATGGCGGCAGCGGGGTGGAGGCTTACGTAGACGGGCGGCATGTCCGGGTCGGCCAGCCCGACTGGATTACGGAAATCGGCGTTGATATCAGTGAATACGGCCAGAGCATTTCGGCGCTGCGCAAGGAAGGAAAAACCGTTATTCTTGTAGTTCTGGATCAGCAATGCTGCGGTCTGCTGACGGTAGCCGATGTTATCAAATCCGACAGCGTTGATGTGGTCAAATCCCTTCAGGATCTGGGACTGCGGGTGATGATGCTTACCGGGGATCATCGGGTAACCGCGGAAGCCATCGGGCGATCTCTGGATATCGACGAGGTTATCGCTCAGGTGTTGCCCCGGGAAAAAGCCGGCACAATCGAAGCGCTCCAGCAAAAGGGCGGCAAAATCGCCATGGTCGGTGACGGCATCAACGATGCCCCGGCCCTGGCACAGGCGGATGTGGGATTTGCGGTGGGCACGGGTGCGGATGTGGCCATTGAAACCGCGCCGGTGATCCTGACCGGCGGCAGTTTGAAAGGGGTGGTGCGGTCCCTGATATTAAGCCGCAAAACCATGCGAACCGTTCGCCAGAATCTGTTTTTCGCGTTTTTTTACAATGTCACGCTGATTCCAGTGGCCGCCGGAATACTCTACCCCATTGCCGGAATGCCTCATTTCCTTCAGGAACTCAATCCCATGCTGGCTGCTCTGGCCATGTCCCTGAGCTCGGTTTCCGTGGTGACCAACAGTCTGTTGTTGTCAAAAACGCATATTGACTGAAATCAGGAGGTAGCAACATGAATATCGATCGACTGGTGATGGGTACGGCCGGAATTATAACGTTGATCAGTCTGTTTTTGTCCTGGGTTCATTCACCATTCTGGCTCGGCCTCACAGTGCTCATCGGGGTCAACATGTTTCAATCCGCTGTAACGGGATTCTGCCCGGCGGCCAAACTATTTAAGCTTCTGGGTTTCAAGCCGGGACGGGCCTTTGAATGATGGTGACCGGATATCAATCCATTCCAAACCGCGGTTGATATAACGATATGCAAGACCATTTAAACCGGCTTTACGCCCGGTATAATCGACGGGAGTACGTCCATCCCGATCCCCTTGAATTCTTATATCATTACCCGGCGCTTCGTGATCGGGAGATTGCCGGACTTGTTGCTGCCTGCCTGGCATACGGCAGGGTGGAGCAGATTCGTAAAAGCATTGCCGCCGTGCTGGAACCCATGGGCGACTCACCTTATGATTTCCTGACCGCCGCCCGGGTTTCGGAAATCGCTACTGTCTATGCCCACGTGGTACACCGTTTCGCCACGGGAGATCATATCACCGCCTTGCTGGCAGGGATCAAGCGCATCATCCATGCGTACGGTTCCCTTTATGAATGTTTTCTGGACGGATTTTCATCCAGGGACGAATCGGTGCTGCCCGCGCTGGTCGTGTTTGTCGAGCGGCTGCATTCCATGTCCAGCGCCAGCCGTGCCGGCATCAATGACGCTGGCCATTTGATCCCGTGTCCGAAAAAGAAAAGCGCATGCAAGCGGCTTCATTTATATCTGCGATGGATGGTCCGCAGCGATGCCGTCGATCCGGGGGGCTGGGATCGGGTTCCAGCCGCAAAGCTTCTGGTACCGGTTGATACGCATATGCACCGAATCGGTAAAATGCTCAATCTGACCTCCCGCCGTCAGGCGGATTTGAAAACCGTTTGGGAAATCACCGGTGGTTTTCGAAAATGGGCGCCGGATGATCCGGTCTGCTTTGATTTCGCACTGACCCGTTTCGGCATCCGAAAGGACTTGAATTTTGAAGGTTTTTTAATGCCGTGCAGCTGAAAACAGTCTCCCGGGCTTTAAAATTTTGTTGACAGGCATAGAATTTCCCATTATCTAAAAAGTTTTTATTGATTTAAATTTGCGGTGTGATATCAGCGGTAACATCGTTTTCGTGTGGATTTATGTGGGGATGTAGCTCAGCTGGGAGAGCGCGGCGTTCGCAATGCCGAGGTCAGG